>NZ_NIBE01000069.1:64538-174282 GCF_002205115.1 Pseudomonas sp. DrBHI1 | reverse complement strand
ATCGCCCCGCAAAGCAATACCCTCCAAGCCAACCAACTGACCACCGACGCCGCGATCCGCGAGGCCGCGCGCGACGCCCACTGGCCGGCCCAGCAATGGTGGCGCGACTATGGCGACCCACAGCTCGACGCCTGGATCGCCCAGGCGCTGGCCGGCAGCCCGAGCATGGCCATGGCCGCCGCGCGGGTGCGGGAAGCCAAGGCGATGGCCGGCGTGGTCGAGTCGGCGGAAAAACTGCAGGCCAATGGCAACGCCACGCTCAAGCGCCACAACTGGCCCGAGGATCAGTTCTACGGCCCGGGCGCGCTGTCCGGCGCCAACACCTGGGACAACAACGCCGCCATCGGCTTCAGCTACGCCCTGGACCTGTGGGGCCGCGAGCGCAATGCCAGCGAGCAGGCCGTGGACCAGGCACACATGAGCGTCGCCGAGGCACGCCAGGCTCAACTGGAGCTTGAGAACAACGTGGTGCGCGCCTATATCCAGCTCAGCCTGCATTACGCCCGGCGCGATATCGTCCAGGCCGAACTTGCGCAGCAGGAGCAGATCGTCGCCCTGGCCAAGCGTCGCCTCGACGGCGGCATCGGCACCCATTTCGAGGTCAGCCAGGCCGAGGCGCCGTTGCCGGAAACCCACCGCCAGATCGACAGCCTCAACGAGGAGATCGCCCTGACCCGCAACCAGCTGGCCGCCCTGGCCGGCAAGGGGCCGGGGGAGGGTGCCAAGCTGCAACGCCCGACTCTGACCCTTGGCGCGCCGCTGAAACTGCCGTCGAACCTGCCCGCCGAACTGGTCGGCCAGCGTCCCGACGTGGTCGCCAGCCGCTGGCAGGTGGCGGCCCAGGCCCGTGGCATTGACGTGGCCCACGCCGGCTTCTTCCCCAACGTCGACCTGGTCGGCGGCCTTGGCTTCATGGCCACTGGCGGCGGCCCGCTGGAGTTCCTCACCGGGCGCAAGTTCAACTACAACGTGGGGCCGGCCATCAGCCTGCCGATCTTCGACGGCGGCCGGCTGCGCTCGCAATTGGGCGTGGCCTCGGCGGGTTATGACGTGGCCGTGGCGCGCTACAACCAGACGGTGATCGGCGCGTTGAAGAACATCTCCGACCAGCTGATCCGCCGCGAGTCGATGAAGGAGCAGGCGCACTTCGCCGCCGAGTCGGTAGCCGCGGCGCAGAAGACCTACGACATCGCCACCGTCGCCTTCCAGCGTGGCCTGACCGATTACCTCAACGTGCTCAACGCCCAGACCCTGCTGTTCCGTCAGCAACAGGTGCAGCAGCAGGTGCAGGCCGCGCGCCTGGCCGCCCACGCCGAGCTGGTCACCGCCCTGGGCGGCGGCCTGGAGGCGGGCAAGGACGTGCCGGATGAGCAGCGTCAGGCCGCACCGAAAACCCCGGCCACCCTGGCCATCTTCGATCAGCCGGACCACGCCGAATGAGCGCATCGAGCTTGCCCCTGCGCTGGCTGCGGAGCCTGGAATGGCGCCGGGGTTTCTTCGCCTGGGCGCGCACCGACGGGGTCACCTGGGTCTACATCTTCAAGGTGCTGGCCGCCGCGTTCATCACCCTGTGGCTGGCCATGCGCCTGGAGCTGCCGCAGCCGCGCACGGCGATGATCACTGTGTTCATCGTCATGCAGCCGCAGAGCGGCCATGTGTTCGCCAAGAGCTTCTACCGGGTACTCGGCACCCTGGCCGGCTCGGCGATGATGGTCGCGCTGATGGCGATCTTCCCGCAGAACACCGAGCTGTTCCTGCCCAGCCTGGCGTTGTGGGTCGGCCTGTGCTCGGCGGGGGCCATGCGCTACCGCACCTTCCGCGCCTATGGCTTCGTGCTGGCCGGTTACACGGCGGCGATGATCGGCCTGCCGGTGTTGCAGCACCCTGACCAGGCGTTCATGGCGGCGGTGTGGCGGGTGTTGGAGATCGCCCTGGGGATTCTCGTCTCGACCTTCGTCAGCGCCGCGATCCTGCCGCAGTCGGCCAGTGCCGCCATGCGCAACGCCCTGTACCAGCGCTTCGGCGTGTTCGCCGGGGTGGTGGTCGAGGCGCTGCGCGGCGACAGCCAGCGCGACCGCTTCGAGACCAGCAACGTGCGCTTTGTCGCCGAGGCGGTGGGCCTGGAGAGCCTGCGCAACGTCACCGCCTTTGAAGATCCGCACATGCGCCGACGCTCCGGCCGCCTGGTGCGGATGAACAGCGAGTTCATGGCCATCACCACGCGCTTCAACGCCCTGCACCGGTTGCTCGAGCGCCTGCGCGCCCGTGGCCCGCTGCAAATCGTCAGCGCCATCGAGCCTGGCCTGGGTACCCTGGCCGAGTTGCTGCAGCCCTATGTAGGCCGGGCGTTGACCGATGCCGACGCGCTGCGCCTGGCCCTGGAACTGGGCACCTACAAGGAAGGCCTGCAGGCCCAGGTGCGCGGCCTGCGCGCCGAGTACCTGCAGACCAACCCGAGCGAGTCCGATCTGCTCGATTTCCACACCGCCTTCGAGCTGCTCTATCGCTTCGTCGACGAGATGTACAGCTATGCCGAGACCCATGCCTCGCTGGCCGTGCACAAGCACGAACGCGAGCAGTGGGACGAGCCCTACGTGGCCCAGACCAGTTGGCTGGTATCGCTGGCCGCTGGCGTGCGCGCCTCGGCGGTGCTGCTGTTGCTGGGCAGCTACTGGCTGCTCAGCGACTGGCCCAGCGGCGCCATGATGACCCTGATCGCCACGGTCACCGTGGGCCTGTCGGCGGCCTCGCCGAACCCCAAGCGCATGTCGTTCCAGATGGCCTGTGGCACGGCGATCGGCGCCTTCGTCGGGTTCTTCGAGACGTTCTTCGTGTTTCCCTGGATCGACGGTTTTGCGCTGCTGTGCATGGTGCTGGCGCCGGTGTTCGTGCTTGGGGCGTTCCTCGCTTCGCGCCCGGCCTATGCCGGTTACGGCCTGGGCCTGCTGGTGTTCTTCGCCATCGGTTCGGTGCCGAACAACCTGACGATCTACGACCCCTACACTTTCATCAATGACTACATCGGCATGGTCATCGGCATGTTCGTCTGCGCCGCGGCCGGGGCGATCATCCTGCCACCCAACAGCCGCTGGCTGTGGAGCCGCCTGGAACAGGAACTGCGCGAGCAGGTGCTGTTCGCCATCGGCGGGCGCCTGCGCGGGTTGGGCTCGGCGTTCGAGAGCCGCACCCGCGACCTGCTGCACCAGGCCTATGGCCTGGCCGCCGGCAAGCCGCAGGTGCAGAGCGAGTTGATGGGTTGGATGTTCACCGTGCTGGAGATCGGCCACGCCATCATCGAACTGCGCAAGGAGCAGGATCGCGCGCCGATCCATCCGGCCTACGCCGAGTCGCAGCCCTGGCGCCAGGCCATCCGCGTGATGGGCCGGGCCCTGGCGCGGCTGTTCCTGCAGCCCAGCGCCAGCAACCACGAGCGCGCCCTGGTGGCGGTGGACCACGCCATCAGCCGCGTGCAGGCCACCGACGAACCCTTCGCCCGGCACTTCGACACCTCGGTGCTGCGCCGGGCGCAGAGCTACCTGCACTTCATCCGTTCCTCCCTGCTTGACCCACAGTCGCCGCTGGCACCGGCGAAAGGAATGCACCATGCCCCGTGAGATCGCCTTCCATGGCGTGTACATGCCCACCATGACCTTGATGTTCCTGTTCGCCCTGGGCCTGGCCTGGGGCCTGGACCGGTTCATCGCAAGCGTTGATGGCTATCGCTTCTTCTGGCACCCGGCGCTGTTGCGCCTGTCGCTGTTCGTCTGCCTGTTCGGCGCCCTGGCGCTGTCGCTCTACTGGTGAGAATCCTGCAATGAAAAAGTTCTTCAGCCTGATCGCCACCCTGCTGGTGCTGGCCGCCGCCGTGGCGATCGGCCGCCAGTTGTGGCTGCACTACATGACTACGCCATGGACCCGCGATGGCCGGGTGCGCGCCGATATCATCAACGTCGCCGCCGATGTGCCGGGCTATGTGGTGGACGTACCGGTCAAGGACAACCAGCGGGTGAAGAAGGGCGACGTGCTGATCCGCATCGACCCCGAGCACTACCAGCTGGCGGTGGACCAGGCCAAGGCGCTGGTGGCCTCGCGCAAGGCCACCTGGGAGATGCGCAAGGTGAATGCCAAGCGCCGCGCCGATCTGGACAACCTGGTGATTTCGAAAGAGAACCGCGACGACGCCAGCAATATCGCCAGCTCGGCACTGGCCGACTACCAGCACGCTCAGGCCCAGCTCGCCGCTGCCGAGCTGAACCTCAAGCGCACGCAGATCGTCGCCACCGTCGATGGCTACGTGACCAACCTGAACATCCACAAAGGCGACTATGCTCGCACCGGCGAGGCGGTGATGGCGGTGGTGGATGAGCAGTCGTTCTGGGTGTATGGCTTCTTCGAGGAGACCAAGCTGCCCCACGTGAAGGTGGGCGATGTGGCCGAGTTGCAGATGATGAGCGGCGAGCGGATCAAGGGGCATGTGGAGAGCATTGCCCGTGGCATCTACGACCGCGACAACCCGCAGAGCCGTGAGCTGATCGCCGACGTGAACCCGACCTTCAACTGGGTGCGGCTGGCGCAGCGGGTGCCGGTGCGGATCCATATCGATGAAGTGCCGGATGGGTTCCTGCTGGCGGCGGGGACCACGTGCACGGTGGTGGTCAAGGCGAGCGCGGAGTGATCCAAGCAGACCATCGCGGGGCAAGCCCGCTCCCACGAGTATGAGGATGCTCTGGGAGCGGGCTTGCCACGCGATGGTGGCGGTGAGCTTATCGCGAGACTTCAGCCAACGTCAGTCGGCACGCCTACCAGAACGGGTACATGTGCCCGATCAATCACCTTGGCACTGATCGACGGATCCAGCAGCCTTCCGACCCGCGACAAGTGGCGGTGGCCGATGATGATCAGCTCGCATTCAAGCTCCCGGGCCTTGGTGATGATCGCCTCCACCGGCTGGCCGGCGACCATGCAGCCCAGGCTTTCGAAGCCGGCTTCGCACAGGATGCCCACGGCGCTGTTCACGGCGTGCTCGGCCAATTGCTGTTCGTCGCAGGCGGCGGGGTACTCCTCCAGCTCCTCCTCAGTGTAGGCCGTGCGGTGATCGTGCACGGCGAAGGTCGAGTCGATGGCCAGCAGCACGTGCAGGGTGTGTTCGCCCGGGCGGCAGTAGCGGCGGGCTAGGTCGAGCAGGGCGTGGCTGGCGGGGGAGGCGTCGATGGCGATCAGGACCGGGTGGGGCATGGGCAATCCTTTGGAGAATGGATGGCAGTGTTGGCCTCATCGCCGGCAAGCCGGCTTGCCGGCGATGAGGCCACACCATTCTCGGTTCATTCGCCCACATGGATAAATGGCCGCCCACGCACGGTGCCATTGCGCCTGACGCAATCCACCAACCTGATACCATCGCGTTTCCCACAGCTGTCACGGAAAACGGCCATGCAACTCCCGGACATGAACCTGCTCGTCGCCCTCGATGCCCTGCTCGACGAAGGCAGCGTGGTCGGCGCCGCCCAGCGCATGAACCTGAGCCCGGCGGCCATGAGCCGCACGCTGGGGCGCATCCGCGAGGCCATGGGCGACCCGATCCTGGTACGCGCTGGCCGTGGTCTGGTGCCGACACCACGGGCACTGGCCCTGCGCGACCAGGTCCGGGCGCTGGTGGAGCAGGCCGGTCTGGTGTTTCGCAGTGGCGACGAGGTCGACCTGCCGAACCTTGACCGGGCCTTCAACATCCGCACCAACGACCTGTTCATCGCCCTGTATGGCGCGCGCCTGCTGCACATGATGCTCGAGCAGGCGCCGAACACCGTGCTGCGCTTCGTCCCCGAGCACCAGGGCGACGATGACCTGGTGCTGCGCCACGGGCAGATCGACCTGGTGGTCAGTTCGAGTATCGACATGGGGCCGGAGATCAAGGTGCAGAGCCTGTTCGACACCTGGTTCGTCGGGCTGGCGCGGGCCGACCACCCGATCTTCGACGCCGAGATCACCCCGGAGCGCTTTGCCCGCTATCCGCAGATCAGCGTGTCACGACGCGGACGGGCCAACGGCCCCATCGATGTGGAGCTGGGCACCCATGGCGTGCAGCGCAGGGTGGCGCTGATCACGCCGAGTTTCCATTCGGCGATGTTCTCGTTGCCAGAGTCGGACCTGATCCTGCCGATGCCGGCGAACATCCTCGGCAGCGTGACCAAGTTCGGCCTGCCGCTGCGCTCGTTCGAGATCCCGGTGCCGCTGGAGCGGGTGCGGGTGATGCAGGCCTGGCATCCGCGTTTCGACAACGATCCGGCGCATCGCTGGTTGCGCCAGACCATGCGCGCCTGCTGCGCGGGCGAGCCCACGCCGGCCTCAAACCCTGCGCGTTCCCTGTAGGAGCGGCCTTGTGTCGCGAAAGGGCCGCAAAGCGGCCCCGACGATCTTTGCATGAACGCTGAAATCCTGGGGCTGCTGCGCAGCCCTTTCGCGACACAAGGCCGCTCCCACAGAGTCCCAGCAAGGCTCGAGTGCAACGGTGAACCGGTGGGAGGGGGCCCACGAAGCGGGCGCCGCCGATCTCCATGGATTGCGTCTGACGCAACATAAACCTGCCAACAAGTCAGTTTTCGTCAGTATTCGACCTACTTAGACTTGCTCCAGCCCTGAATTTGTTGCTGGAGATGTCTATCCATGAGTTCCCTGACCGCGCCCTGCGCCGCGCTGGCCGCCGCTCCCGCACCGGCCGCCCCCGCGCAGACGGCGTTCGGCCTGCGGGTAGTGGTCGGGCTGTTCGGCGTGTTGCTGGCGGTGCTGTGCGCCGGGCTAAACGAGGCGGTGACCAAGATTTCCCTGAGCGACATTCGTGGCGCCATGGGCATCGGCGCCGACGAAGGTGCCTGGCTGTTGGCGGTGTATGCCGCCGCCTCGGTCTCGGCCATGGCCTTCGCGCCCTGGCTGGCCACCACCTTCTCGTTGCGCCGCTTCACCATGAGCGCCGTCGGCGTGTTCGCCGTGCTTGGCCTGATCCAGCCCTTCGCCCCCAACCTGCATAGCCTGATGCTGCTGCGTGTGCTGCAGGGCTTCGCCTCGGGCGCCTTGCCGCCGATGCTGATGAGCGTGGCGCTGCGTTTCCTGCCGCCGGGGATCAAGGTCTACGGCCTGGCCTGCTACGCCCTGACCGCCACCTTCGGGCCGAACCTCGGCACGCCGTTGGCGGGCCTGTGGACCGAGTACGTCGGCTGGCAGTGGGCGTTCTGGCAGATCATCCTGCCCTCGCTGCTGGCGATCGCCTGCGTCGGCTGGGGCCTGCCCCAGGATCCGCTGCGCCTCGAGCGCTTCAGGCAACTGGACTGGCGCGGCGTGTTGCTCGGTCTGCCAGCGATCAGTTGCATCGTCCTCGGGCTGTCGCTGGGCGACCGCTGGGGCTGGTTCGACTCGCCGCTGATTTGCTGGCTGCTCGGCGTTGGCGTGTTGCTGCTGGCGCTGTTCATGTTCAATGAATGGTCCGAGCCGCTGCCGTTCTTCCAGTTGCGCATGCTCACGCGACGCAACTTGAGCTTCGCCCTGGTAACCCTGGCCGGGGTGCTGGTCGTGCTCTCGGGCGTGGGCAGCATTCCGTCCGCCTACCTGGCGCAGATCCAGGGCTACCGCCCGGCGCAGACCAGCCCGCTGATGATGCTGGTGGCCATGCCTCAACTGATCGCCCTGCCGTTGACCGCGGCGTTGTGCAACATCCGTGCGGTGGACTGCCGCTGGGTGTTGGCGATGGGCCTGGCCATGCTGGCGGCCTCGTGCGTGGGCAGCAGCCTGCTGACCTCGCAGTGGATCCGCGGCGACTTCTACCCGTTCTACCTGCTGCAGGTGTTCGGCCAGCCCATGGCGGTGCTGCCGCTGCTGATGCTGTCGACCAACGGCATGCCCCCGCAGGAAGGCCCGTTCGCCTCCGCCTGGTTCAACACGGTCAAGGGGCTGTCGGCGGTGATCGCCGGTGGTCTGCTCGATGCCCTGGGCACCCTGCGCCGGCATTTTCATTCCAACCACCTGGTCGACAGTCTGGGCAACGCGCCGCTGATCGACGACAACGCCGCTGGCCTGGCCAAGCGCATCCATGAACAGGCCCTGGTGCTGACCTCGGCCGACCTGTACCTGGTGATGGCGGGTATCGCCGTCGCCCTGATCTGCCTGATCCCCTTCGTGCCTACCCGGATTTTCCCGCCGCGTGCGGTGGCCTGATCCGTGGATGAATCCGAGACCTTGAAATGACCAACAAGCGCAAGACAATCCTTATCGGCTCGGTGCTCGCCGTGGCCGTGCTGGCCGCCATCGTCGGCCCCTGGATGTTCGGCAGCGACCATCGCCAGAGCACCAACGATGCCTATGTAACCGCCGACTACACCGTGGTCGCGCCGAAGGTGGCGGGCTTTATCAAGGAGGTGCTGGTGGAGGACAACCAGCAGGTGAAGGCCGGCCAGTTGCTGGCGACCATCGACCCGCGTGACTACCAGGCCGCCCTCGACGCGGCCCAGGCCCAGTTGCTGGTGGCCAGGGCGCAGAGCCTGGATGCCCGCGCCACCCTCGAGCGCCAGGCCTCGCTGATCGCCCAGGCCGAGGCCGCGGTGAAGGCGGCCCAGGCCGAAGCGGCCTTCGCCGATCATGAGGTGACCCGCTACAGCCGCCTGGCCGAGCAGGGCGCCGGCACTGTGCAGAATGCCCAGCAGGCGCGAAGTGGCGTTGACCAGGCCAGCGCCCGGCTGGCCAACACCCAGGCGGCGCTGGTGGCGACGCGCAAGCAGGTGGATATCCTCGGCGCCCAGGTGGCCAGTGCCGATGGCCAGCTGAAACGGGCCGAGGCCGGCCTGGAGAAAGCCCGACTGGATCTGTCCTACACCCGCATCACCGCGCCGGTGGACGGCATGGTCGGCGAGCGCGCCCTGCGTGTAGGCGCCTACGTAAACCCGGGCGCGCGGCTGTTGTCGGTGGTGCCGCTGGCGCGCGCCTACATCGTCGGCAACTTCCAGGAGACCCAGTTGACCCATGTGCAGCCGGGCCAGCCGGTGAGCATCAGCGTCGATACCTTCTCCGGCGAGAAACTCCACGGCCGCGTCGAGAGCATCGCCCCCGCAACGGGCGTGACCTTCGCCGCTGTAAAGCCGGACAACGCCACCGGCAACTTCACCAAGGTGGTGCAGCGCATTCCGGTGAAGATTGTCTTCGACGACGGCCAGCCGTTGCTGGAGCGCTTGCGGGTGGGCATGTCGGTGGAGGCGGTCATCGACACCCAGGGTGACACGCTGGCCGGTAAAGAGGTGACTGCGCGATGAAAGCGGCATCACGCTTGAGTCCTTTGCTGCTGGCCATGTTGCTTGCCGGCTGCACACTAGGACCGGACTTCCAGAGCCCGGCCAGCGAAGCGCCTCAGGATTGGGCCTCGTTGCAAGGAGAGGCCGCGGCCAGCCAGCCGGTCGCCGAGCCAATGGAACTGCGCTGGTGGGACAGTTTCCACGACGCCCAGTTGAGCGCGCTGATCCAGAAAGTCACCGAGCGCAACCTCGACCTGCAGATGGCCAGTGCCCGCCTGCTGCAGAGCCGCGCCTTGCGCAGCACCGTGGCGGCTGACGAGATGCCCACGGTGGATGCAAACGCAGGTTACAGCCGGGCGCGCAACAGCGCCGAAGGGTTGAACGACCCCTCCGGCAAGGCCGGCAAGTCGGCGTACAACTTGTGGCAGGGTGACCTGGTCGCCGGTTGGGAACTGGACCTGTGGGGGCGCGTGCGCCGCCAGGTCGAGGCCGCCGACGCGAGCGTGGCGGTGGCCGAAAACGACCGCCGAGGCGTGCTGTTGGCGCTGTTGTCGGAGACTGCCGGCAACTACATCCAGCTGCGGGCCGTGCAGCACACCCTGGATATCACCCAGGACAACCTCAAGGTCGCCCGGCACAGTCTGAAACTGTCCGAAGGCCGCCAGGCCGAAGGTGTCGCCACCCGGCTCGATGTCGCCCAGGCCGGCGCCCAGGTGGCATCGATCGAGGCGCGCCTGCCGACTCTGGAGGCGCGTCGCGACGACCTGATCAATGCCCTGAGCCTGCTCGCCGCCGAACCGCCGCGCAGTTTGCAGGCCCAGCTGCTGCAAGGCGGTGAGCTGCCCGCGCCGCAGCAGCGTTTCGCCATCGGCGTGCCGTCGGAGTTGGCCGAGCGCCGCCCGGATATCCGCCAGGCCGAGGCCCGGCTGCATGCGGCCACCGCCAGCATCGGCGTGGCCAAGGCCGATTTCTATCCAAGCATCCGCCTGTCCGGGAGTGTCGGTTTCCAGGCCATGCAACTGTCCGATTTCGGGGCCTGGGACTCGCGCCGGTTCGCCTTCGGGCCGCAGCTGTCGTTGCCGATCTTCGAAGGCGGTCGGCTCAAGGGCCAGCTGGAGCTTCGCGAGGCCCAGCAGCAGGAGGCGGCGCTGAACTACCGCAAGGTGGTGCTGGGCGCCTGGCATGAGATCGACGATGTGCTGCGTCTGTACAACGCCAGCCAGTTGCGCCGTGATCACCTGGCCGAGGCGGTGCGGCAGAACCGCATCGCCCTGGAGACCGCGCAGCGCCAGTACGTGGAAGGGGCGGTGGACTTTCTCAACGTGCTGACGGTGCAGTCGGCGTTGCTGGCCAGCGAGGAGCAGTGGATCGACAGTTCGGCGGCGGTATCGCAGGCGCTGGTGGGGCTGTACAAGGCGCTGGGTGGCGGCTGGCAGGCGTTCGATCAGGTCTGAGCAGTATCGCGGGGGCTCCCAGGTATGCGTAGGAGCGGCGGTGCGCCGATGCGACTTGCCCCGCGATGACGTCAGAGCGGTCGCAACAATCCAAAGCGCTTGCGCAACACCCAATCCAGCAGGCGCTGCGGCAACAGCCGGGCCATCAACGGCAAGGCCGTGCTGCCATTGCCGATACGTACCAGCGCAGGCACCGGCGACTTGCGCGTCGCCGCCAACAATCCCTGGGCAAACACCGCCGCCGGTGTCGGCCGATCCTGCGAGGCCTTCGCCCGGGCCTGAACTTGCTCGCGCAGCGGCCACCACGGCGAACTGCTGGCCAGCACCTGCTCGGCCTGCTGTTGCGCATTGCTGGCGAACTGCGAGGCGATCGCGCCCGGCTGCACCTCCATGACCCTGACCCCGAAAGGCGCCAGCTCCAGGCGCAGGGCATCGCTCAGCCCGTGCACGGCAGCCTTGGAGGCACAATAGGCACCGGCAAAGGGCGTCACCAGCACACCCGACACGCTGCCGATGTTCACCACCAGCCCCCGGGAACGGCGCAGCAGCGGGAACAGTGCCTGGGTCACTCCGACCAGGGCGAAGACATTGGTCTCGAATTGCTGGCGCATGGCCTCGATGCCGCCGTCGAGCAGCGGGCCCATGGCGCCGTAGCCGGCGTTGTTGATCAGGATGTCGAGGCTTTGCAGCTCCTCGGCCAGACGGGCGAGGGCTTCTGCGTCGTTCACGTCCAGTTGACGGGCATTGAAACCGGCGGCGGCCAGTTGTTCGACATCCTGTGCCTTGCGGGCGGTGGCCCAGACTTCATGGCCGGCATCGCGGAAGGCGTCGGCCAGGGCGCGGCCGATGCCGCTGGAACAACCGGTGATCAGGACGGTGGGCATGGGGCGGGCCTGTGTTCGGAAGAGAGGATTCAGTTGGCGAATGTACCTTGCAGGTGCTCGGCACGGAACTCCAGTGTTTGTGGCCGATAGCCCGAGCGCAGCGGTGGCAATGGCAGGCAATCGGTCCATTCGGCGCCCGGCTGCAGTTCCCCGGGGCCACGATAGCGCGGTGCGGCGTAGGTGTTCTCGGCCAGGTTCACGGTATCGCCCGGCGCATAGGCGCCGACGCGCCAGCGCAGTTCACTGAGCGGGACTTGGTTGCCGTTCTTCATGCGCACCTGCAGGGCGCGGTCGGCGGGGCACTGGTCGGGGGCGTAGACCAGGCGGATATCGAGGCGGGCCAGTTGCGAGGCTTCGCGGGTGTCCTGCCAGACCACGTACAGCGCCACCAGCCCCAGGCCACAGACGCCAGCCATGGAAATCGGCAGGGCCTTGGCCGGGTAGCGCAGCAGCAGGACCAGCCAGGTGAGAACGAGCAGGGCGCCGATGATCATGGTGGGGCAGGCCTTGGTGGCGGGGGTTCGATTATCTTGGAGCGCCGAGCTGCAAGCTGCAAGCCACAAGAAAAAGCGAAACGGCGGCGAATCGAACATTTCGATTCACCGCCGTTTCGCTTTTTCTTGCCGCTTGCAGCTTATGACTTGCGGCTGTTACTGCGCGATGGTCTTCACCGAAACCCCACGCTCCACTGGCGTCGAAGTCCGCCCATACACATCCTCGAACCGTTCGATATCATCCTCGCCCAGGTAGCTCCCGGACTGCACCTCGATGATCTCCAGCGGGATCTTGCCCGGGTTGCGCAGGCGGTGCACCGAGGCGATGGGAATGTACGTGGACTGATTCTCGGTGAGCAGGAACACGTTCTCGTCGCAGGTTACTTCGGCGGTGCCGGACACCACGATCCAGTGCTCGGCACGGTGGTGGTGCATCTGCAGCGACAGGCTGGCGCCGGGTTTGACGGTGATGTGCTTGACCTGGAAGCGCCCGCCCATGTCCACCGAGTCGTACGAGCCCCACGGGCGGTACACCTCCAGGTGGTTCTGGGTTTCCGTGCGGCCCTGGGCGTCAAGGGTGTTGACCAGCTGCTTGACCCCCTGAACCTTGTCCTTGTGGGCGATCATCATGGCGTCCTTGGTCTCGACCACCACGATGTTCTCAAGGCCAATCACCGACACCAGCTTGCCGTTGCCGTGAATCATGCAGTTGCGGCTGTCCTGCACCACCACGTCGCCCTTGGTGACGTTGCCGTCGGCATCCTTCTCGTGCACGTCCCACAGCGACGACCAGCAACCGACGTCGCTCCAGCCGGCCGACAGCGGCACCACGCAGGCGCGCTGGGTCTTCTCCATTACCGCGTAGTCGATGGAGTTGTCCGGGCAGCAGGCGAAGGTGGCTTCGTCGATGCTCAGCGCATCGGTGTCCTCCTGGCTGCGCTCCAGGGCCAGCAGGCAGGTGTCGTAGATGTCCGGGTCGTGCTTTTTCAGCTCTTCGAGGAAGCGGCTGGCGCGGAATAGGAACATGCCGCTGTTCCAGAAGTAGCCGCCGGCGCGGACGAACTCGTTGGCGCGCTTCTCGTCGGGTTTCTCGACGAACTGCGCGACCCGCGCCACGCCCTCGGGCAGCAGCGCGTCCTGGCTCGAGCGGATGTAGCCGTAGCCGGTCTCGGGCTTGGTCGCCGGTACGCCGAACAGCACCATCTCGCCGCGCTCGGCGGCCACGGTGGCCAGGGCCAGGGCGCGTTGCAGGGCCTTCTGGTCCTCGATCACGTGGTCGGCCGGCAGCACCAGCATCAGCTCGTCACGGCCTTCGTTGACCAGTTTCATTGCAGTCATGGCCACCGCCGGCGCGGTGTTGCGGCCGAACGGCTCCATGAGGATGGCCTGGGTTTGCAGTTGCAGTGCGTTCAACTGCTCCTGGACGATGAACTTGTGGTCCTTGTTGCAGACCACGATAGGCGTGTCCATGCCATCGAACACCAGGCGTTCGATGGTCTGCTGGAACAGGGTGTGTTCGCCGGTCAGGGCCAGGAACTGCTTGGGGAACTGCTTGCGCGACAGAGGCCACAGACGCGAACCGCTACCACCAGAAAGAATTACCGGGATCATCATGTTTCTCCAATAGTCGTTTAGAGGCAGGGGAATCAGTTGCTAGCCACGGGGCGAGTGACCCATACCGGCGACAGGCTATTGCCGGAACCGGTGACATACAGCACGGCGGCTTCGCCGCGCGCCAGGGCGACGGGTTTGACGTCGCCGACTTTCTTGTCGCCTTGATACAGGGCCAGGTTGACCTTGACCGGGTTGATCTCGCGCTCGCCACGGCCCTTGGCGGCCACCGGGCTGACCACTTCGGTCTTGCCGTCGGCGGTCTTCAGGGTCAGCGACTGGTCGCTGAGGTTCTGCACCCGCACCAGGGCCTTCTGCTTGTTCTTGAACGGCGGCTCTTCGATAAGCTGCGGGTTGCCGCTGCTGCTGTTGACCAGGGTGTAGTACTTGTCGGCGGCGAGCTTCACCGGGACGCTCTTGCCGCCGACCTGGGCGGTGTAGTCACCGCCGGGCAGGAAGCTGAAGTCGCTGCTGGCCTGGGCGCCGACCTGCTTGATCTGGGTGTTGCCGACCGACGCGGCGGCGGGGCTGCCGGCGGCGTTGTACAGGCGCACGAAGGTCGAGCCTTTCGGCGCGCTCGGGCCATAGAGGGCGGCATCGGCGCCGGCGAAGGCCTGCAGCGAGGCCAGGGACAGGCCGGCGGCGAGGGTGAGGGCTTTGGCAATGGAAGTCTTGGTGGTCATGTGCGTATTCCTCTCTATCTTCAGTGGTCCGTCCGATTGGACGACAGGGCCAGGTTTTCTTCGGATTGACGGGAGTTCTTCAGCTGCGCGATCCACTGCGGATCGAAGGCGCTGAGGTCGTTCTTCATTGGCAGATACCGTTCGGGGAATTCCCACACCACGACCTGTGGCGGGGCGTTCTTGAAAGCGTCGCTCTGCAGGTACTTGAGCATCGGCAGCAGCGGGCCGTGGCCGTCCTCGGCGTAATTGGCGACGTCGCTGTGCAACGCCTGCTGCAGGGCGCCGAGGAAGTTCCAGTGCGGGTTGGCGCTGTAGCTGGTGCCCACCAGCGCCACCGGGATCCGGCTGTCGGTGAACAGCGCATCGTCGCCTTCGGCCTGCACCGGGTGGGTCTTGCGTTGTTGCAGGGTGTCGGGAGTGGGCAGCAGGTTGCTGAACAGTGGATCCAGCGGCAGGAAGTTGGTCAGGTCGCCCTTGTACGGCGCGCTGGCGCCGGCCTCGGTGATGTACGCCTGGGGCTCGCCGGTGAGCAGCTGCTGGCGATCGACGGCTTCGGCCAGCGATTGCGCGACCACTTCGGCGCCCATCGGCGTCCAGTGGGTGTCGGTACGCAGGAACACCTGGCCGCGGGCCTTGGCCTGCTCCAGCGGCGCCAGCAGGTCGGGGGCGAACACATTGGCCTGGCGCGCCTGGGCGTGGAACTGGTTGAACAGCTCGTCGTGCAGGCTGGCCGGCGCCTCCTTGCCGATGTATTCGGAATAGAGGCGGGCCTTGGCCGGGACGATCGCCAGCACCAGTTGCACGCCCTGGCGTTGCAGTGCGTCACGCACTCCACGCACCAGTGCCAGGTTGTCCTGTATCTGTTGCTGCGCGCCGGCGGTGGGCTTGAACTCCTCGTCGGTGAACAGCCACTGGTCGCGGCCCAGCACCACGCCGGGGCGGCCTTCGTTGAACAGTTTGAAGTCCAGCGCGGCCCACAGGTTGGTGCCAACGCGCTTGATCGGGAACTGCTCGTCGTAGTGGGTCTCGGCGGCCTTGGCCAGCTTGCCGTCGAGCAGGGTCATCTGCCCTGTGCGGTTGAAACTTTCCAGCCCGCCGACCGACCATGCGCCCAGCCCGACCAGCAGGCCCATGAACGTCAGCGAATAGGTGATGCGAAGTGTCCGGTTCATGATTCAGGCCTCAGAACTGGAAGTACAGGAACGGTGAGTAGCTCTGCGCCGAGAGCTTGAGCACCGAGGCGGCGAACAGCAGCAGGACCAGGGCGCGGGTCATGATCCGCGTCCAGTCCAGGCCCACCGAGCCGTCGGCGTTGATCTGCACCGGGGTGGCCTTGGGAGCGGGCGTTGCATTGCGGTAGAAGTCGCGCAGGCCGAAAAACGCCAGGCTCAGGTAGGCGACGATCAGCGTGGCCACCTGCAGGCCGGTGAGGTTGGCGCGGTTGAGTTCCGACAGCTGCCAGTCGCCGAAGCTGAACATGGCGCCGTACATGCGCGCCGCCACGTGCAGGTTCTCGGCGCGGAAGATCACCCAGCCGACCACCACCAGGAGGAAGGTGAAGGCCCATTTCACCGGGTTGAAGCGCTGCGGGTTGGTGTCCAGCCCCAGTGCGCGCTCGATGGCCAGCCACAGGCCGTGCCAGGCGCCCCAGATGATGTAGGTGAAGTTGGCGCCGTGCCACAGCCCGCCCAGCAGCATGGTCAGGAACAGGTTGCGGTAGGTGTTGAAGGTGCCTTTGCGGTTGCCGCCCAGGGTGATGTACAGGTAGTCGCGCAGCCAGGTCGACAGGCTGATGTGCCAGCGCCGCCAGAACTCGGTGATCGACTGGCTGATGTAGGGCTGCTTGAAGTTCTCCATGAAGCGAAAGCCCATCATCAGGCCCAGGCCGATGGCCATGTCGCTGTAGCCGGAGAAGTCGAAGTACAGCTGCGCGGTGTAGGCCAGCGCGCCGAGCCAGGCGTCACCGGTGGTTGGGTTCTCGAGGGCGAAGCAGTGGTCGGCGACCACCGCCAGGGTGTCGGCGATGAACACTTTCTTGATGAAGCCCTGCATGAAGCGGGTGCAGCCTTCGGAGAACTTGTCCAGGGTATGGGTGCGGTTGTTGAACTGGTCGACCAGGTCCTTGAAGCGCAGCACGGGGCCGGCGATCAGGTGCGGGAAGATCGCCACGAAGGCGGCGAAGTCGATCAGGTTGCGGGTGGCCGGGGTGTCGCCGCGGTACACGTCGATGATGTAGCTGATCGACTCGAAGATGTAGAACGAGATGCCGATCGGCAGCAGCACGTGGGTGAGGATGAACGGCTCCAGCCCCATCGAGGTCATGATCGCGTTGAGGCTGTCGACGCCGAAGTTGGCGTACTTGAAGTAGCCGAGGATGCACAGGTCGACGCCCACGCCCAGCAGCAGCCAGCGCTGCGCGGGCTTGGTGCGCACGCCGGCGGCGCCGACCTTCAGGCCGATCCAGTAGTTCCACAGGGTGACCCCGGCGAACAGGGCGAGGAAGTCCACCCGCCACCAGGCGTAGAAAATGTAGCTGGCAACCAGCAGCAGCAGGTTGCGATAGCGGTTCCCGCTCACGTAGTACAAGCCGAGGAAAACCGGCAGGAACAGGAACAGGAACACGTTGGACGAGAAGACCATCCCGGTTCTCCTAGTTATGCACAGCACCTGGGGCACAGCGCCCCCCAAACCCCCCGCGAAAATGCAGGGGAAACCTTTGTTGCCTAAACCATTGATGGGCCGCAAAGCGGACCCTGGCCTTACTTCTTTTCTGCGCCCGGGTCATAGACCCGCGTCACATCGCCCCCCAGCCTGAAACTGTTGAACGGCTGCATGTCATGCTTGCGCTCGAGGGTGTCGCCGACGCACTGGTACAGCGCGCACCACGGCTCGAGCCAGGCGTACTTGCTGTCGATCTTCAGGTCCTTCAGGTCCTGCTTCACACCGGCGCGGGTGTTGAAATGAACAGGGTCGCGGGCACCGGCCAGCACGCCTTCGCCAAGCCGTTGCAGGGCGAAATTGTTTTCCTTGCGCAGGTCCACGCCGTTGGCCTGGGCGAAGCTGGCGATCATCGCCAGCGGCGGCAGGGCGTAGTTGTGGTAGGCCAGGGCGCGTTGCTTGCGCTTGACCTCGTTGGGCAAGAAGCCCTGCTCGTCGATCTGGTTGACGCCGACCTTGTATTCCTTCACCGCCCAGTCGAACAGATCCTGCTGGTCGGTGGCGACGGCGGTGGCCATCACCGACCAGGCCGCCCAGTAACTGTGGTTGTTGATCTTGTCCAGCGGCAGGTCGCTCCAGTCGCGCACGGTCTGGCGCGCCAGGCGCACGAACCATTTCTCGATCTGCTCGGCTTCGGCGCGGTGCGCCGCCAGTGGCTGCGAGTTGGAGAACTTCAGGCGCAGCCACGAGCCGCTCATGCTGCCCAGGGCCCATTTGCGCATGGACTTGCCGGTATGGTTGTAATCGGTGGACATCAGCGCATCGGCGCGTGCCCAGGTGTCGAGCCAGGTCAAGGCGCAGTCCAGTTGTGCCGGGCGGCCGTCGCGCATGTACTGGCCTACCATCTTGCTGACGCCTTTCTCGAGGGTGGTGATGTCCTCGGTGGATTTGCGGAAGGCTTTTTCCGAGGCGACATTGAGCGTCGCCCGGGCCTTGTCCGAACCTTCGTACTTGCTGCGAAACTGCAGCGCGCCGGTATAGGGCTTGGGCGCGGCTTCGCAGCGGAAATTGCCGTCGCCTGTCTTGAGCTTTTCGATGCCCTCGTAGTAACCCTGGGGCGGTACCAGCGCGGCCTGCGCCGCGCCGCCGAACAGGGCGAGGGCGAGCAGGGCGGGAGCGGTCTTGCTGCTGATGGTGGTCATGGTCGCCTCACTGGCCAGCTTGCGCGGTGTGCTGCGCGGGGCTGGCGAAGTTGTTGCGTTTGCAGAGTTTGGCTTCGACTTTCTGCGTGCCGCTTTCCGGCCCCTGGACCTCCAGGGCTAGCAGGTTCTGGCCTGCCCAGTCTTCGTCCTCGCGCATCTGGAAGACGAAGCGCCCATCGGTGTCGGAGGTCTCGGGCTTCTCGATCTTGATGTCCTCGTGGCGGCCGTTGAGGTACCACAGGGTGGCCTGCAGCACTTTCACCGAGGTGTCCTCGAACTTGATGTCGAGCTGGTGGTTGCGGTTGACCAGGTCCTTGATCACGCCGTTCTTGCCGTTGACCATCAGCTCGTTCTTGCCGGGCTTGAGGGTGGCGCTGGCGCTCATCTGGGCCGGTCGGTCGTCGCAGCCGTCGTCGAGCAGGCCGAGGATCTGCCGCCAGATGGTTTCCTGGTCGAGACGGTAGAGCGGGGAGAACTCCCAGATCAGGATCTTCGGCGGGTTGTTCTGGAACTCCTCGCTGCCCAGGTACTGGATCATCGAACCTTCCAGGCCGCCGCCGGGGAAGGCGACGTTGAGCACATCGGCACCGATGTACTGCTCGAGGAAGCCCGAGAAGTTGTAGTTCTTGCCGCTGTGGCTGGTGCCGACCAGGGTGATCTGCGCGTTGCCCGAATCGCCGAACAGGTCGTCGCCGCCGCTGGCGCCGCCCTTGGGCTCGGTGGCGAACTGGTCCATGTACTGCACCGCATAGCTGGTGCCGCACAGCTGGCCGGCGACGTTGTGCAGGGTGCCGGTCTTGCCCATGCGGCCGGACTTCTTGGTCTCGAATTCCTTGCGCGGGATGCCTTCGAAGGCCGGCATCTGGTGCACGGTGTCGGCGACGATCTTCGCCGCGCGCTCGGCGCCATAGGGCGTCCAGTGCTGGTCGCCACGGAAGTAGAAGTCCTTGCCCTGGTCGGCCGCGGCCAGCTGCTCGTTGGTCAGCGGCGACAGGTCGGGCACGTTGTAGCCCATCTTGGCGAAGCGCTGGAGCATGGCCTGGTAGTTGCGCAGTGCCTTCTGGTAATCGAAGGCGGCCTTCTCCTCGGGGTTGAGCATGTTGCGGTTCACCAGGCCCCGGGTCGGCTGGTACACCACCACCAGCTCGACGCCGCGCTTCTTGAAGGCGTCGTGCACCTGCTGCAGGCGCTTGTAGCCGCCCGGGGTGGTGTCGAACTCGGTGCGCAGGTCTTCGCGGGTACGGAACAGCCAGTCGCCCTGGGCCTGCACCAGGGTGGTGAAGTTCTGCTGGTAGCGCGTGGTGTAGCGGCTGGCGTCGTGGGCCTCGGGGCACAGCTGGCAGCAGGGCTCGGCGCTGAAGGTCGGCGCCTTGACCTCATCGGCGCGCACGCCCTGGCTGATGGCCAGGAGGGCGGCGGACAGGCCCAGCAGTTTCATCAGGTGTGGAGTCATGGTCTGGGCTTCCTTAGTCGATCATTTCGGTCTGGCGTTCGACCGGGTCGATCAGCACGGCCTTCTGCTGGCGCACCAGCAGGTCGAGGATTTCGTCCTGGCGCTCGCCGAGCACGCCGTTGAAGCTGATGCCGTTGGCCTTGCGCGGCATCAGCATCGACACCTTGTACAGCTCCACCGACAGGGGCGAGTCGATCGACAGCGGGCCGGAGCCGTTGGCCGCCAGCTCGCCGCCGACCACGATCAGCGACACCTTGGTGTCGAACGGGTCGAGGGCGATGTCGCGGTCGGTGTCGGAGAGGTCCTTGATGTGCCCGTACACGCCCACCAGGCCGTTGGCCATGGCGACGTTTTCGTACAGGCGGATGTTCACGCTGTTGCGCACGCGGATGCCGTGGCGACGGTTGTTGATCAGCTTGTTGCCCCAGATCAGGTTGTCGCCGCTCTCGTACAGGGTGATGCCGTCGGTGTGGTTGCGGTAGATCTCGTTGTAGGCGATCAGGTTGTTGACGCTGTTGCGGTCGATCACCACCCCCGAGAGCTTGTTGTCGTAGCTCTTGTTGTTGATGATCCAGCTGTCGTTGACCTCGCGCGAAACGATGATCCCGTGCTTCTTCTTGGTGCCGTACACGGTGTTGCCGGCGATGATCAGGCGGTGCGAGCGGTCGTGGGGGTCGATGCCGTAGACGATGTTGTCGCGGTAGGTCGAGTCCTTGATCACGAAGTCCTGGGTCTCGTAGCAGTAGAAGCCGTACCACATGTCGCTGAACTCGGAGCCGATGATCCAGCCGGTGGGTTCCGGGCGGCCCATCTGCTTGGCCATGTTCGGTGTGTACTGCGAGATGCTCACCCCGTACGACTTGGACTTGGCGTAGCCGAAGCTGGCCATCTTGCTGTTGACGATATAGGTCTCGGTGCCGCCCCAGCTGAGCAGGAACGGGCGGAATTCATCGGGCTTGCGGAAGGTCGCCGGGCCATTGGCCTGCTCGCGCCAGCCGGTCACCTGGGTGTCGCTGACAAACAGCTTGCCGTCGTTGACGATGAACGACCCACCTTCTTCGGACAGGCGCAGCTCCTTGACCTTGCCGTCGATCTCCAGCACGCCCTTGCGCCCGACCACGATCGGCAGGCGGGCGAGGTAGACACCTGGCGCGGTCTCGCGCAGGTACTGGTCGGGTACCTTTTTGCTCAGCTCCACCAAGTCGACATGCCCGTCGTCGACGAAGATCGCCTGGGGAATGCCGTGCTGGCGACGCACCCACTCGGCGCCCTTGTTGTCGCCGCCGATGAACTCCTTGAGGGTGTCCTCCTGGAGCATGCGGCGCACGCTGACCTTGCCCTTGTGGCGGCGGTCGATCTTCTTCTGCACGGCCTCGGCGGTGTAGCCGGACAGGTCAGGCAGTTTGGGCGGGGCCATCTTCAGCGGCTCGATTGGCGCGCTGGACACGGTGTAGGTCTTGGCCTGTTGCAGCCCCTTGGCCATCTCGGGCTCGGCGGCCTGGGCAAGGCCGCCGGCCAGCAGCAGGGCGCTGGCGAGCAGGCTGTGGCGAAGGTTCGGGTGCAGGTTCATGGCTATCCTCTCCCGGCCTCAGTAGCGCCAGATTACGTCGACGAAGGCGCGGTGCATGTACGAGTCGGCCTCTTTGCCATAGGCGTCGCCCGGCTTGAACACACCGGCGCGCAGGCGTACCAAGGCCGACGGTTCGTCGATCGACTGGCTGATCGAGGCCGGCAGCAGGCCTTGCTTGAAGTACTTGGTGACGACCACGTCCATCTCCTGGCCCAGGTCTTTCTCGCCCTGCACCAGCGGGCGGCTGATGCCGCCGTCGTCGACCACCGCGTTGATGCCGCTGGAGCCGATGTTCTGCTTGCCGTCGACGCGCCAGAACTTGTGGTAGATGAAGCTGGCGTCGTAGTCGTCGCGCAACTGCCAGGAGGCGAACAGGGTGGCCGCCTGCAGGTTGCCCAGCTCGCCGCGGAACGCTTCGCCGAAGCGGTGCACGCGCGAGCGGGTGCCGGTGAAGTTGGAGCGGTTGCTCTCCAGGCCGGTCTGCTCGAAGTTGTTCGAACCGTCGCTGCCGCCACCACCGCTGCCCCGGGCATAGGCCGCGCCGACCTGCCATTGCGGGTCCAGGCGCAAGCGGATGCCGAGGTCGGTGGCCCAGGCGTTGACGTCGCCGCTCTGTTTACCGGTGGCGACCTGTTCGTTGCCCACCGCCTGGCTGCTGAGGGTGTCGCGGTCGCCGGTCAGCCAGGTGACGCTGCCCCAGTAGTTGACGGTGTGGTCGTTGCGCCAGTTGTAGGCGTCGCTGTTGGCTTCCAGGCCCAGCCAGGTCAGATCGCCCGTGCGGGTCTTGTCGAGGGCGTCGACGGTCTCGCCGGGGCTCTTCAGGCTGCCGCCATCATGAGTGTGGTGGGCGCGCAGGCCGACCCAGTGGCCGGGTGTCCACTGCGTGGCGACGTTGCCGTAGACGTGGGTGCGGTCCTTGTCCTCTGGAGCTAGCTCGGTGAGGTCGGTGCGGTATTCGCTGAAGCGCTGGGCCACGCCCAGGTCGGCTTTGAGCAGGGTGGTATCGAAGGTCCAGTTCAGCGCCTCGATGTTGGTGTCGCGCCACATGCCGTCGTCGCTGCGCAGGCGCTGGCGACCGAAACGCAGCTGCTCGCCGGGGTAGGGGGTCAGGCCGCTGTAGCCGATCCAGAACTCGCGCATGGCCAGGTAGCTCTTGTCCGGCTTGCGGCTGTCGTCGCCGTTGTCGATGGTGGTGCCGTCGTCGTTCTGGCGCAGGGTGTCGGTCTCGATGATGTCGGTGGCGGCCACCGCCTGGCCCATGGCGAAGGCGCTCCAGTGTCCGCGCTCGCCGTACACCCAGGGCCGCAGGTCCAGGCCCAGGCCGTTGACGTCGCCGCCGGAGCGGGTGCCCAGGTCGCGGTCGTCCTCGGACTGGCCGGTGATCTTCACGTCGAGACCGAAGTTCTTCTGCGCGGTTTCGGCCGCCAGGGTCGGCATCGACCACAGCAGGGCGAAGCCCAGGCCGATGCCGGCTTTCACGAAGGGGTTGAGCGTCATAGCGAATCCTCGGCGTCTACGTCGTCTTTCTCGTCCTGCAGCGCTTCGATGGCCAGGGTGCTGTTGGCGCCCCGGGCCATGCTGCCGCGCGCCTGCTTCTCCTGCGCCAGCAGGTTCTGCGCCTGGTTGCGCTGGTCGGGCGTGAGCTGCTGGTCGAGCTGTTGCAGCAGTTCGGTCGACTGCGGGGTCGGGTTGACCTGTGAGAGCTGGGCGAATACCCAGGCATTGGTCGGCGCCGGGCGGATGCCGTGGCCTTCGCTGAACAGCTGGGCCAGGGCGTAGTCGGCGCTGTTCTGGCCACCGCGGGCGGCGGCCAGCAGGTGGTCCACGGCTTTCTGCGGCTCGACCTGGCCCAGGTAGCCACGGCGGTAGAGCTGGCCAAGGTAGTAGTCGGCGCTCACCTCGCCGGCATCGGCGGCGGCCTGCAGGTGCTCCTGGGCCTTCTGCGCGTCGGCGGGCACGCTCTTGCCTTCGTAGTAGAGCCGGCCCAGCAGCAGTTCGGCGCGGGGCTGCTCGGCCTCGCGGCCCTTGTCGATGTAGGCCATCAGCTGGTCGGTGTCGCCCAGCTCGGGGAAGTCGTAGAGCAGTTGCGCCAGGCTTACCCAGGATGTCGGGTTGGCCGGTGCGACCTGCTCGAGCAGGTCCTTGGCAGTCTTCTCGTCGGTCTGGCCGAGGCTGCGGTCGGCCAGTACCCGGGCGACGCTGTCGACCCGGGTGGCCGGCACGGCGCCACGGGCATGAGCGGCTTTGAGTTGTTCGAGCAGGGCAGCCTGCTGGTCGGGCTGGGCGCGTTTCTGGTAGACGGTGGCCAGTTCGACATAGCAGATGTCGGTGCTGGCCAGTGCCGCCTTGCAGATCTTCTCCACATCGCCCAGGTGCTGGTCGTAGGTGTCCTGGGTGCGGTACAGCAGGACCTGGGCCAGGCCCGCCTCGGGGTTGCCGGCGGCGCGCCACTGGTCGATCTGCTGCTGGGCGTTGACCTTGGGGAAGCTCTGCGGGTACTGCAGGTAGAGCATCGCCAGGGGGATCAGGGTGTTGCCTTCGCCCTGTTGCGCGGCGAGTTTGAGCAGCGACTCGGCTTCTTCACGCTCGGCCTGGGTGCTGTCGGGCTTGGCCACCAGCAGGCGGCCGAGACGCGCCTGGGCACGGGGCGAGGTGGCGGCTGCGGCGCGGTAGGTGGCTTCGGCTTGCTTGAGCTTGGCCGGGTCGCGGGTACCGACCTGGATGTCCGCCAGGCCGATCTGGGCGTCGCTATAGCCGAGGTCGGCCAGAGCCTTGTAGTTGCGCTCGGCGGTGGCGGTGTCGCCACGCTTGAGCGCTTCATTGGCCAGGCGCTGGTCGGGCAGGCCGGCGCAGCCAGCCAGGGTGATGGCCAGGGCCAGGGTGCATAACCCGAGGCTGAAGGCCTCACTGTGGGAGCCGGGGTGTCTGCTGGTCATCGGCATGATCCTCTTACAGCCCACGGGCCACGGCCTTGTCGATCAGCCAGTTCAGCGACGGGCCACGGTCGCTGTTGACCGCGGCCGGGCGCCCGGCGAGCTCGGCCGGCAGGCTGCCGTCGGGCTTGATCTGCACGCGGATGTCGGAGGCCAGGTTGTCGGTGTCCAGGCTGGAGCTACCGGTGATCCGCCCGGTGCGCACTTCGTCCTCGCCGGCGATCTGGAAGTTGACCTGGGTACCCGGCTTCACTTCGTCGAACTGGCGATAGCTGAAGCGCGCCTCGATGGTCGGGACGCTGGTGCGCGGGATCAGCGCGAACACCGGCTGGCCCTTGCTGGCGTACTGGCCGTCATCCACCAGCTGGCGCGAGACCACGCAGTCGCACGGGCTGGTGAGGGTGCCGGAGAGCTGCTTGCCGAACAGTTCCTCGACCTTGGCCGGCTCCAGCTGAGCGTCGTCCAGATGGCCCTTGAGCAGGTCGAGCATGCTGGTGTTGAAGGTCGCCAGCGGCGCGCCCTTGGCCACGGTCGCGCCGTTCTCCACCAGGCTTTGCAGACTGCCGTCGCGGGGCATGGTGACGTTGGTGGTGGGCACCGCGACCACGCCGGCCTCGGCATGGCTGACGAAATACAGGCCGTACAGCGACTTGGCGACGAAGCCGAAGGCCACCAGGCCGACCACGAACACCCCGGCTGTCACGGTGACCGCACGCAGGCGGCCGAAGGCGGAAAGACCGGAGCCACCGTCCTTCTGCTTGCGCGCCTTGGTGAAGTTGTCGCGCTGCAGGGTACTGAGCACATCGCCGACGCTGATCAGCTCGCCGGACAGGTGGCTGGTGATGATGTGGCGCAGGGTGGCGATGTCGCGCGGCTCGAGGTTCTGGAACTCGGTACCGGTGCGGCCGGTCTCGCGGCTGCTGGTACGCACCAGCAGTTCGACGTCCATCGACAGGCCGAGGTTGTCGACCACGAACTGCAGGCGACCGCGCAGCACTTCGCCTTCCGGCAGTGGTTTCTTCGCGTGGAAGGACAGGCCTCCGGCGGACAGGTCGTCAACCTTCACCTCCTGCGCTTCGCGGTTGCCATCCAGGTAGCGCAGCTTGGCGGGGATGCGCACCCGGGCGTGCTGGCGCTGCGCTTCGGATTCATGCACGACATTGACGTTCACGGCGGTATTCATGGCGATATTCGTTCCTGTTGTCCGATCCGGGGGCTCACACGACCATGAACAGCACGGCGACGAAGATGCTCGCGGCCGAGAAGGTCATGGTCCGCGAGGACCAGGTGTTGAACCATTGTTGAAAACTTGCGAGGTCGCGCTTGAGGGCAGTGGGCTGGCGGGTCCAGGACTGCTTGTCGAGGCGGAAGAACACGTAGATCTTCATCACCGCGCCGACGATCTGGTTGTAATAGAGGATCAGCGGGTAGGCCGGGCCGACGTTGTGGCCCGAGCACAGCAGCATGACGGTGAGGATCAGCCGGGTGATGCCGATCCACAGCAGGTACACCAGCAGGAACTGCAGGCCGAACTTGAAGCTGGCGATCACCGCCACGGTCAGGCCCAGCAGGCTGGTCCACATCGACACGCGCTGGTCGAGCAGCACGATGCTGGTGAACAGCCCCAGGCGCTTGAGGCCCAGGCCCAGGGCGCGGGAGTTCTGCCGCAGGTTGTTGCCATACCAGCGGTACATCAGCTTGCGGCTGGCCTTGATGAAGCTTTTTTCCGGCGGGTGCTCGACCGTGTTGATCGCGGCATCGGGCACGTAGAAGGTGTCGTAGCCCAGGCGCATCAGGCTGAACCAGCTGGACTTGTCGTCGCCGGTGAGGAACTTGAAGCGGCCCAGGCGCCAGTGCATCAGCGAGTCGCTCTCGACGTCGGCGATGAACTCGGGGTTGGTCACCACGCTTGCGCGGAACATCGACATGCGCCCGGTCATGGTCAGCACGCGCTTGCTCAGTGCCATGGAGCACATGTTGATGTGGCGCTGGGCGAAGCGCAGCTTGTGCCACTCGCTCATGATGTAGCCGCCGCGCACTTCGCAGAACTCGTTGGTGGTCAGGCCACCGACGTTGGGGTACAGGCCGAACCATGGCACGGTCTTGCGCACCACGCCCTCGGCCAGCACAGTGTCGCCGTCGATCACCGCCACCACGGCGTTTTCGTCCGGCAGCATCCGCGAGATGGCGCGAAAACCATAGGCCAGGCCGTCACGCTTGCCGGTGCCGGCGATGCGCACGATGTCCAGGGTCACGTGGGACGGTGGGTTGTACTTGGCCCACAGGCTTTTCACCAGCAGCTCGTCGGACTTCTCCACCAGCGAGCAGACCACGGTGGTGGGGAAGCCGCAGTCGATGGCCTCGCGGATTACCGAGCTGTACACCTGGGCGGTGGTCAGGGCCTCGATACGAAAGCTGGTGACCATCAGGTACACGTGCGACGGGTCGGCCGCCTGGCCCAGCTTGCGCACCTTGCGGCGCAGGTAGGGGTACACGATGTACAGGAAGATCATGCCGCGGATGAAATGGGTGGCGCCCATGGAGTAACGCCAGATGCCGACGGCACCGACCAGGAAGATGAAGTGCTTCGACTGCGAGTCGAAGATGTCGCTGGGCAGGGCCAGGGCGATCAGCATGAGCAGGCTCATGTAGAGCAGCCAGCCGGCGCATTGCAGCAGCATGGTCTGGAACCTTTGCATGTTCGGCATCCGTCGAGAATTCGGGGGAGGTCGAGCGGCGCGCTGGGGAGGGACGCGCCGCCCGGCCGGGTTTACCAGCAGATACCTTCGGTGCGGCTGGTGGCGCAGGTCGGCTTGCTCATGAAGCCGACCAGGTCGATCACCTGCTTGCCTTCCGGTGCCTGCTGGGCCAGGGCGCGGAACTGCTCGTCACGGTTGCCCAGGATGATGATCTCGGCGTTGTCCACCACCTGCTCGAAGTTGGCGTTGAGCAAGGAGGAAACGTGGGGGATCTTCGACTCGATGTAGTCCTTGTTGGCGCCGTGGACACGGGCGTACTCGACGTTCTGGTCGTAGATGTCGAGCTGGTAGCCCTTGCCGATCAGGCGTTCGGCCAGCTCCACCAGCGGGCTTTCGCGCAGGTCGTCGGTGCCGGCCTTGAACGAAAGGCCGAGCAGGGCGACCTTGCGCTTGTCGTGGCTCTCGATGATGTCAAAGGCGTTCTGCACCTGGGATTCGTTGCTGCGCATCAGCGAGTCGAGCAGCGGGGCGCGCACGTCGAGGCTGGCGGCGCGGTAGGTGAGGGCGCGCACGTCCTTGGGCAGGCACGAACCGCCGAAGGCGAAGCCTGGGCGCATGTAGTACTGCGACAGGTTCAGCGCCTTGTCCTGGCAGACCACGTCCATCACCTCGCGGCCATCGACGCCGACGGCCTTGGCGATGTTGCCGATCTCGTTGGCGAAGGTGACCTTGGTCGCGTGCCAGACGTTGCAGGTGTACTTGATCATCTCGGCCACTTTCGACCGGCTTGCGGATGATCGGTGCGTCGAGCTCTTCGTACAGGGCCTGCAGCACGTCGCCGCTGGCGCTGTCCAGTTCGCCGATGACGGTCATCGGCGGCTGGTCGTAGTCCTTGATCGCGGTACTTTCGCGCAGGAACTCCGGGTTGACCGCGACGCCGAAGTCGACGCCGGCCTTCTTGCCCGAGCAGTCTTCCAGAATCGGGATGACCACGTTCTTCACGGTGCCCGGCAGCACGGTGCTGCGCACCACCACGGTGTGACGGCTGGCCTTGTCGCGCAGCACGTAGCCGATCTCGCGGCATACCGACTCGATGTATTCCAGGCCCAGGTCGCCGTTCTTCTTGCTCGGCGTGCCCACGCAGATCATCGACACGTCGCTGGCGCGGATGGCTTCGGCGAAGTCGGTGGTGCCGCGCAGGCGGCCGTTGGCGATGCCCTGTTGCAGCAGTTCCTCGAGGCCCGGTTCGACGATGGGCGACTTGCCCTGGTTGATCAGGTCGATCTTGGTGCTGGAAACGTCCACACCAATCACGTCATGGCCTCGTGCCGACAGGCAACCTGCACAGACTGCACCCACATAACCCAAACCAAAGATGCTGATACGCATCGCATTCACCTCATGTGTTTATCACGTCAGCCCTTCAGCGAAGAGCCGACTGGGTTGATTGACCAGCAGTTTTCGGGCGCACGGATCCATGGCGAATTGACACTTCACCGAACGCAGGCATGAATAAATCCGGAGCGCAGAAAGTTATGCACTCAAAGTTGGCAGTCAAAGGCCAGTATTAAAAATGGCGTGCCCTGAAATGCAGCCGTCGTTATTGCAATTCACCGCTGGTGAAGTGCTGTGCTTGTTTTTTCAAGTGGATAAATCCTTTGAAATCAACCACTAGGACGAATTTTAGGGGCGCTTGTCTCCTGCATGGATAATGGCTTTTGGCACTTCCTGTACCGCCGTTGAAGTTTTCGGGTCGGTTGAGAATGGCGGCCCTTTGTCATCTGTAAGTCATCTCTCACGCCGGGCGCTTGAAACGCGTTACGGGTGCTATGAGCCATCTCCCTTGGCAGAAGTTCCGGGGGCGGTTTCGTCACCATGAAAGATTTCTAAATATTTTTTCAGAGGGAAATACTTTCAATCTGATAGCACGCGGCAGTTTCGTCCCCGTATATAAAGGGCGAAATCGCAGGGGGATGGTTTTAGGCCATCATGCGAAAATTTTTTTCAATTTTCGTCAAAAAACTACGAACGGTCTTATGGCGTTTTGCAATATGGATAGGGCTGGTGGTTTTTTGGCGTCTGTAATTTGGCGAATTCAAGGGTGAGCGCGTGCCCCGTTGCAGGGCAAGGGTGGGGTGGGGCTGCGAAGCAGCCCCCGGGGCCATCAACCCTCAGCGTGATCGCGCAGGAACACCAGATGATCCGGCTTCGACTGCTCGGCGCTGTAGTAGTACCCCTGCACATCAAAGCGCTTGAGCTGCTCCGGATCGTTGATCCGCTCCTGGATCACAAAGCGGCTCATCATTCCGCGGGCCTTCTTGGCGTAGAAGCTGATGATCTTGTACTGGCCGTTCTTCAGGTCCTTGAAGTCGACATCGATCACCCGCGCCTTGAGCGCGCTCTTCTTCACCGCGCTGAAGTACTCGTTGCTGGCCAGGTTCAGCAGCACGTCGTCACCCTGGTCGGCCAGGGCCTGGTTCAGCCACTCGCTGATGCGCGTACCCCAGAAGGCGTACAGGTCCTTGCCACGGGCATTGGCCAGCTTGGTACCCATTTCCAGGCGGTAGGGCTGCATCAGGTCCAGCGGGCGCAGCAGGCCGTACAGGCCCGAGAGCATGCGCAGGTGGTCCTGGGCGTAGCTGAAGTCATCCTCGCTAAGGCTCTCGGCGTCGAGCCCGGTGTACACGTCGCCCTTGAACGCCAGCAGTGCCTGCTTGGCGTTGGCCGGGGTGAAGTCCGGGGTCCAGCTGCCGAAGCGGGCGGCGTTGAGGCCGGCGAGCTTGTCGGAGAGGTGCATCAGCTCGGCGATCTGCGCCGGCGCCAGTTCGCGCAGTTGCCCGATCAGTTCCTGGGAATCGTCCAGGTACTGGGGCAGGGTGTGGCGCTGGGTTACCGGCGGGGTGTCGTAGTCGAGGGTCTTGGCGGGGGAAATCACCGTCAGCATCGGGTCGGCTCCTGGAATCGTCGGGCGAATTCTACGGGGCCGCTGGCACAACGCCAAACTATGGCGACGATAGTCACCGAACATCGCCACATTAAACCGCGGGTGGTCGCGTTATAGTGCGCGCCATGCCTTCAAGGAGATTGCTCATCGTGCGTATCGCGTTTGCCCTGTTCGCCGGGCTGCTCAGCCTGGGCGCGCAGGCGGCCCCGGCGGATTTCGTCAGTTTCGATCGAGCGCTGTGGCCTGAGCAGCTGGACAGCCCAACGCTGTTCGACGTGGCATCGCGGGCGGAGATCCTGTCGTTCGCCCGGGTGCTGCACGAAAGCGAGATGCTCGACGAGCAGGCGTTGACGGCCCGGCTCGGCCTGCGCCAGGTCAACCTGACCGTCGTGCGGGCCGTAAGGGCACGTCTGTGGCAGCGCCTGTGGACAAGTTATCAACAGGCGCAGAAGAGTTGCGAGCAGGATGCCTCGTTCTGCTACCCGGTTGAGTCCATGGCCGACCTGCGCACGCAGTCCGCCGTTTTCGCCGATGATGTCGGCACGTTCTATGCAGGATGGGTCGAACCTAGTCACCAGTTCCACACGCGGTACCTGGATGAGCAGTTGCGCAAGGCCGCGCTTTTCCCGCAGACCACCAGCGAGGTGGCCAAGCTATCCAGCCGCGAGCGCAATGGCGAGGCACTCAACGACCGGATGTTCCTCCTGACCTTCGTCGGCGGCCCGGGGCCGCAGGGCGGCAGCACCGATGCGGTGGCCGACTACCTGAGGCGGCAAAAGCTCGACGGGATTTTCTTCGTGCTCGGCAATCGTCTGCAGCAACGTCGCGACGCCGGCCCGGTGGATGAGCTGTATGCCGGCCAGTGCGTGGGTATCCAGGGTTGGGAGTACCGCTCCCACGCTCAGTGGCAGGACTGGCAGGATTCGCTACGACGCAGCCAGGCACGGGTCCAGGCCGGCCTGGCGGAGCAGTACGTGCCCTTGTTCCGCCCGCCCTATGGCCAGCGCCGCGCCGATGGCGAGGCGTTCATGGACAGCCAGCAGTTGCGGGTATCGTTGTGGGACATCGATGCCCAGGATGACGGGCCACTGACCGCCGAGGCCTCGGCACAGCGGGTGCTGACGCTGATGCTGCTGTGGCGCAAGGGCGTTATCCAGTTCCGCGACAACCAGCCCAAGGCGCAGCCGGCGCTGGAGTGGCTGCTGCAGCACACGGCCCAGAGCGGAATCGGCTGGGAGGATTGCCGGGAGTACGCCCGGCGGGAATAAAGAAGGGCGGGCGGATCAGTGCGCCAAGGCGCCGCATTGCGCCTCCCGTTGCATCGACTCCAGGTTGCGTTCGATCGTCTCGCAGATCGTGTCCATCGGGATCTGGTGCTCGCTGAAGCGGAACGGGCTCTGCAGGTCCGTGCCGATCCGCTCGATGGCCAGCAGCATGAAGCCGACCACCGTCGAGGCCAGCGGCGTGAACCAGCCTAGCGACTCCACCAGACCCACCGGCACGATCAGGCAGAACAACGTGATGAACAGCCGCGGGAAGTACACATAAGGGTAGGGCAGCGGCGTATTGGCGATCCGCTCCATCCCGCCCTGGGCGTTGGACATGTCCACCAGGGTCGATTCCAGCCGCGCCAGGCGAATGCTGTCCAGCCGACCGGCCTGGTACTCCTGGGCCAGCAAGGCCGCCGAGCCGCCGAGGATATCATTGGCGAAATTGTTCGAACGATTGCGCCGCTCGAACTCCCCGGGCGGTATGAAGGCCATCAGCTCATCCGGGCACTGCTCGCCCTTGAGGTGCGCCGCCAGGCAGTTCACGTAGGCGATATGCCGGCGCAGCAAGGTCGCCTTCACCGGGTTCGGCCCATCGACCGGATCATCGACCAGCGTCAGCACCTGCCGGGCGAAGCTGCGCGAGCTGTTCACCAGCGCCCCCCATAGCGTGCGCGCCTCCCACCAGCGGTTGTAGGCGCTGCTGTTGCGAAAGCTCACCAGCACCACCAGCGCCGAGCCCAGCAGGGTGAGCGGGATCAGCGGCAGGCTGAACTTGCTGTTGAAGAACAGCATGAAGTCGATGGTGACCAGCACGTCCCAGATCAACAGCCAGAACAGCGACCAGCCGATGTAGCCGAAGGTCTTGACCACCAGGCGGAATTTGCGGGCGAGGAGGGCTTTCACGGGGGGAACCTCGATGCGGGGGATGCAGGTTCCGACGTCGCGGGAGGGGCAAGGTTCGGTGGGATTCGTCGCAGGGTGTAACGGGAATTTACCGATCGCTCAAAGGTTGCGCGGGCGATTTTAGGCGGACTTGCCCCGCGAAGGGCTGCAACGCAGCCCCAATCCAGGCCACACCGCACACACGTAAATCACCTCAACCTCAGCTCAACACCTGCTTCATCTGCACCAGCGCTACCCGGGACCCATCCGGCGCCCGCCGCTCCTGGATCCCGAACGGCACAAAACCCAGCTGTGGATAAAGCAGCAGCCCTGCGGTGTTGTGATTGAAACACGACACCCAGACCTCCCGCGCCGCAAAGGCTTGGAGAGCCAAGTCGATCATGCACTGCACCAGATAACGTGCCACGCCCTGACCCCGCGCAGTTGGGGCTACAACCACATTACCCAGTGCGCAGACGCCTTCATACTCGGCCTTGTAGAAATTGGCGAAGCCAACGATCACCCCGTCGATTTCGACCACCGTCGAGCCGCTGCGCTGGGCGATGGCTTCGCTCAGTTGCGCGGGAGTGAGCGGGTAGGTGGCTTTGGGGAACATATAGAACAGTTCGTCCGGGCCTTGAGGGAAGTCGCAGAGCGTGGCGATGTCGGCAGGGCGAACGGGTCGATGGCTAAGTGGCATGGATGATGTTCCGCAGTTTTGAGAAATTGCCAACCCTGTGCAACTGATAGCGGGATGTCAATTCTGGGCAGGCTGCTTACAGTGAAGCGACCTCAGGTGTGTTGCCCAGGGCGTGCAGGACAAGTCGATCAAACAAGTTAATTGGCCGTTTTCCAGTCGATCAGCTCCAGATTGCGTCTGGTCCGCTTCATGTCGGCCAAGGCCAGCGAGGCTTTGGCGCGCCATAGGCGGCAGCGGTCGGCGTAGTCGAGTTGGCCGTTGAGTTCGAGAGCGGTACGGGTGGTATGGACGAACTCGACCGTGCCGAAAGCTGCGCAGCTTATGGTCTGGCTTCGTCCTGACGACATGATAGTCAGCCAGTTCTGTGGTACCTGAGAGATCACTCCGATATCGCTGAGGGCGCACTCGAGGCTGATGTAGTTGAGGTTGTCAGCTCGCAAGCGGGCCGCGGTGTGATAGAGCACGAGCCCAGGGTTGGGTTTGGCCGGAGTGAAGAGGTAAAGCCCCCTGCACGCCCTGATCAGGATGCTGTCGCTGGACGCCCTGCTCAGCAGCGAGCGATAGGCGCGGTCGGACAAGCCGGGCACCAGGGCACGCATATCCGCTGGCGTGAACAGATAGCGCTGGGGCGTGGCGAGGTGGTGCAGGCTTCGATAGAGGTACTGAAGCGGCTGCGCAGGCATGGATCGATCAACAGAAAGTCACGGTTTGTGAAACTTAGTGTAGAGCGGCAGCTCTGGCTACACAGTAAGTTGTACCTTGTGTGATTTTCTGTGCAGGAAGGGGGCTAGCGGCGAAGGTTTTCTGGGCTGTTGTAAGGGGCACTCAGAAATTCTCACTTGGTTGCAGCCCTGTTCCCCTCGCTCACCCGTGTAGTCAGCTTAGAAAAAGGCGCTGGCGGCTATTGCGTACCTGGTCGAGTTTTGAGTTGCTACGCGGCAGTGAACAAATCAGCCATGGAACAGGCTTCTGCGATCATTATCTGAGCTGCCGTGTAGGTAGCTCAGATAATTCTCTCCAAGGCTGCTTGAAATTGTTCCGGGTTCACTGCCGTATAGGCAGCTTAAAAATCCATCGGCGGATGAGCCGGGCATAGCCAGTGGTTCTCTGCCGTACAGGCTGTGGGTCACTGCGTCGCTACTGTGAGCAAGGCTTCATGCCTCTTGGCGCCCTGGCATACAAGACCTACTGCGTTGGCGCGAGGTTGATGACACTGTAGGTAAACTCGTAGTCCTTGCGCACGCTGCCGTTTTCGTCGTCCTTCACCTTGACCCGATCATCATCGTGTACGACCAATACTCGGTGCTGATCGAGTACTTCGACACCTTCCGGCTTGTTGGCGAACTTTATCGGTGCTCCATCCTTGCCTCTGACGGGTTGTGGCTGTCCTGCAGCGCCTTTTTCCAGAGGTAGCATCCACAGGTAACCACCGAGGACATCGCCTTTTTCGAAGCTGGTGACGGCATAGAAACGGTCATTGTTGTAACGGTCGAACTCGATGCCTGACAGTCCAAGCTCCGCAAGCGAGCCGTCGGGCAGTCCCAGTTCACGCGCGAGTTTGTCGGGTGTGAGGTCCAGGATGACCTTGAACGCATCGCCCAGCATCAGTTCTCCATCGAGCTGCTTCAACGAAACCGAGAGCAGCAGGAATGAGAAAGTGGCCGTCTTGCTGTCCTGACCGTACTTGCGCAGGCCGATCAACAAGGTGTCGTCGGGGGCGGTTGTCAGTGCTTCGACCTGGAAATAAGACGTGGCGGGCGAATGGGCGCCTCCTTCCTGCTGTTTGTGCAAGTCGATCGCCTTGAAGATCTTTTCCCGCAGTTCGCGCGAGCTGGTGATACCGCCTCGCGTTGAGGGTGACAGGACCTTGGCCTGGTCCGGCGCGATTACAGGCCAGTACACCAAGGTATTGAGCACATCGAGCCCGGGATTATCGAGGGTGCCTTCCTTGTTGAATGCAGTACTGGCGATGACGAATTTGCCGTCCAGGGTGGTGGTCAGGGCTTCGTATTTGTCGGCCTGGCTCAAGACCTGGTTTTCCAAGTAGGTAGGAGGGCCGATGGCCCGGTCGTCCTTGAGCTGCATCGTGAACACTGCGGAGCCAGCGGGGGTGGGCATGCGCTTGTCATTCACGAGGATCAACCCGGCACCGCTGCGCACAACTCCGGACACCTCGCAATTGACCTTCTGTACAGGGCTGAAGCAGGGGGCGATAAAGTGTTGTACCGACTCGGCGGTGGCGGCCATGACGCTGGTCGTGGACAGGCAGCACAGCACGCCTGCTAACAGGATGGATACGTTCCGTGTACACATGCGCTTGATACCCTGGCAGTTGGGCGCCTGATTGCGTCCTTCACGGTCAACATACTCATGGTCTCGAGCCGGGGTAACTGGCATTTTTGCCAGGTGCGAGGCAATGGCGAGAGCTGAGGGAAGGGCAGCTGCCAATTGCAGGCGCAAAAAAACCGACCATAAGGTCGGTTCTTTGCGAGTCCTGATGTCCGAGAGAGCCTACCTACAGGTATATCGCATCACTCGTACGGCTATCAGCCGCCTGATTCACTTCAGCGAAACTTCATTGAACTTGAGTGCCTGCTCTTCATTCATGCGAGTACGGAAGATGAGCTTGATGGATGGCGAGCGCTCGATCTTGCGATCAGCTTCCTGGAAAACCAACGTGACACGGGTGGGCACAGTACGAATCAGCTGGAACTCACCCCATGGATTGTTGCGTTGCTGGCCTACGCGCATTTCGCCGACACGCAACGGGGCGCCAGCTTCGTCGAACAGGCGGGAAGCGTTATCGAAGCGGAAATCACGGTCCATGCCCTGGTTGGTCAGCTCGAAGGTGCAGTTGGGGAAGCGGCCAATGTTCTCGCAACCGATCAGTTCGAACCTGACGTCATCCACCACCTCAAGGCGCTTGCCAAGCAGGTTGTTGCCTTCGTTTTCGACCACGGTCGATTGCACCTTGGCGAACTCGAAGGAAGGCTTCGCATACTCCGTACCCAGAATGAAGAAAATGAACGAGACCGCGGCGATCAGGAAGGTCAGCAGCGTGCCGTGCAGTACTTTGGGCAGGTTGCGCATCTGCCAGCAGATCGACAGGCTGCCAAGCAGCGTGAAGGTACTCACCAGCAGCACGATATTGCGCCAGTTGATGAAGCCAAAGCCAAACACGCTGGGATCAGGCACCAGGTAAGTGATGACAGCCCACATGCCGCCGAGCAGTACACCTATCCCTGTCATTACCTTGGCCACGAGAGATGTGATTCGGCTGCTACGTGTGGAAGGCAAGGTCTGTTCTGCCTGGATCATGCGAACTCCGTTTCGAGGCTGGGATAAAGCGCTAGGCTGATTGCAAACTGACATTATCGGCATCTGAAACGGTTTTGGTAAAGCGCATGACCGAGGGAGGGGATGAAAAGACGAGGGATCGAGCACATCGACGGATGCACTGATTTGCAGGCACAAAAAACCGACCATAAGGTCGGTTTTTTCTGGATCTTGGTGCCCCGAGGGAGACTCGAACTCCCACTCCTTTCGAAAACGGATTTTGAATCCGCCGCGTCTACCAATTCCGCCATCAGGGCTTGTGGCGCCGCAGTATAGAGAGGTCGCCCAAGGTGGTCAATCGGCTTTCATGGTCAATTTTCACGCATTGGGCTAAACTTCCCGGCCCTGTCGAACCCGAACATCATCATGCGCGTCGCCGATTTTTCTTTCGAACTCCCCGATTCCTTGATCGCCCGCCATCCACTGGCCGAGCGTCATGGCAGCCGCCTGCTGGTGCTCGATGGCCCCAGCGGCGAACTGGCCCACAAGCAGTTCACCGACCTGCTCGACTACCTGCGCCCCGGCGACCTGATGGTGTTCAACAACACCCGGGTGATTCCGGCGCGGCTGTTCGGCCAGAAAGCCTCCGGCGGCAAGCTGGAAGTGCTGGTCGAGCGCGTGCTCGACAGCCACCGCGTGCTGGCCCACGTGCGCGCCAGCAAGGCGCCGAAAGAAGGCACGCAGATCCTCATCGACGGCGGAGGCGAGGCCGAGATGGTCGCGCGCCACGACACGCTGTTCGAACTGCGCTTCAGCGAAGAGGTGCTGCCGCTGCTCGAGCGCGTCGGTCACATGCCGCTGCCGCCGTACATCGACCGTCCCGACGAGGGCGCCGACCGCGAGCGCTACCAGACCGTCTACGCCGAGCGCGCCGGCGCCGTGGCCGCGCCCACCGCCGGCCTGCATTTCGACGAAGAGCTGCTGGCGAAGATCGCCGCCAAGGGCGTCGAGCGCGCCTTCGTCACCCTGCATGTGGGCGCCGGCACCTTCCAGCCGGTGCGGGTCGACAAGATCGAAGACCACACCATGCATAAAGAGTGGCTCGAAGTGAGCCAGGACGTGGTCGACGCCGTGGCCGCGTGCCGCGCCCGTGGCGGCCGGGTGATCGCCGTGGGCACCACCAGCGTGCGTTCGCTGGAGAGCGCGGCGCGCGATGGCGAGCTCAAGGCCTTCAGTGGCGACACGGACATCTTCATCTTCCCGGGCCGGCCGTTCCATGTGGTCGATTGCCTGGTCACCAACTTCCACCTGCCGGAGTCCACGCTGCTGATGCTGGTCTCGGCCTTCGCCGGTTACCCCGAGACCATGGCCGCCTACGCGGCGGCGGTCGAGAACGGGTACCGTTTCTTCAGTTACGGTGATGCCATGTTCATCACCCGCAATCCGGCGCCACGCGGCCCAGAGGATCAAGCATGAGTCGCACCTGTCGAATGTCGTTCGAACTGCTGGCCACCGACGGCAAGGCCCGTCGTGGCCGGCTGACCTTCCCCCGTGGCACCGTCGAGACCCCGGCCTTCATGCCGGTGGGCACCTACGGCACGGTCAAGGGCATGCTGCCGCGTGACATCGAGGCCATCGGCGCCGAGATCATCCTCGGCAATACCTTCCACCTGTGGCTGCGCCCGGGCACCGAGGTCATCAAGAAACACAACGGCCTGCACGATTTCATGCAATGGAAAGGCCCTATCCTCACTGATTCCGGTGGTTTCCAGGTGTTCAGCCTGGGCGCCATGCGCAAGATCAAGGAGGAAGGCGTGACCTTCGCGTCGCCAGTGGACGGTTCCAAGGTGTTCATGGGCCCCGAGGAGTCCATGCAGGTCCAGCGCGACCTGGGTTCGGACATCGTGATGATCTTCGACGAGTGCACGCCGTACCCGGCCGAGCACGATGTGGCGCGCACCTCCATGGAGCTGTCGCTGCGCTGGGCCCAGCGCTCGAAGAACGCCCACGGCGACAACACCGCGGCACTGTTCGGCATCGTCCAGGGTGGCATGTACCAGGACCTGCGCATGCGCTCGCTGGAAGCACTGGTCAACATCGACTTCGACGGCCTGGCCATCGGCGGCCTTTCGGTGGGTGAACCCAAGCACGAGATGATCAAGGTGCTGGACTACCTGCCCGCGCAGATGCCGGCTGACAAACCTCGTTACCTTATGGGGGTAGGCAAGCCGGAAGATCTTGTAGAGGGTGTGCGCCGCGGCGTCGACATGTTCGACTGCGTGATGCCCACGCGCAATGCGCGCAACGGCCATCTGTTCGTCGATACCGGGGTGATCAAGATCCGCAACGCGTTCCATCGCCACGATGAATCGCCGCTGGATCCGACCTGCGATTGCTATACCTGCACCAACTTCTCCCGCGCCTATCTGCACCACTTGGACAAGTGCGGCGAAATGTTGAGCAGCATGCTGAATACCATCCACAACTTGCGCCATTACCAGCGCTTGATGGCCGGTTTACGCGAGGCTATTCAACAGGGTAAATTGGCCGCCTTTGTCGACGCCTTCTACGCCAAGCGCGGGCTGCCTGTGCCGCCCTTGGACTGACTGTTCGCATCCATTATTAGAAAATATTCATTAGGAGTGCCCAATGAGCTTCTTGATTCCCGCCGCCTACGCGGACGCTGCAGCCCCAGCCGCCGGCCCAGCCGGTACCGGCTTCGAGTGGATCTTCCTGGTTGGTTTCCTGGTCATCTTCTACCTGATGATCTGGCGCCCGCAGGCCAAGCGTGCCAAAGAACAGAAAAACCTGCTGAGCAACCTGCAAAAAGGTGACGAAGTAGTCACCACCGGTGGCATCGCCGGCAAGATCGTCAAGGTTGCCGACGACTTCGTGGTCCTGGAAGTGTCCGACAACGTCGAGCTGAAGTTCCAGAAGGGTGCCGTGGCGGCGACCCTGCCGAAAGGTACGCTCAAGGCTATCTGAGTTACCGGTTTTCTTTTCCAGTCGGGGCGCGCAAAGCGCCCCGCGTCTTGAACGGGCGGCGTGATGCTGAACAAATACCCTCTGTGGAAATACCTGCTGATCGTGGTGGTACTGGCGATCGGCTTCATTTATTCCGCACCCAACCTCTATCCGGATGATCCGGCGGTGCAGATCAGTGGCGCCAGCTCCGCCCTGCATGTCAGCCAGGCCGACCTCGATCGCGTGACCAAGGCCCTGACCGATGCCGGCATCACCGTCAAAGGCGGCAGCCTGGGCGAGAAGGGCAGTGCCCTGGTGCGCCTGACCAATCAGGAAGACCAGCTGCCGGCCAAGGATGTGGCGCGCAAGGCCCTCGGCGACGACTACGTCGTGGCCCTGAACCTGGCCCAGACCACCCCGCAGTGGCTGCGCAACCTGGGTGCCAGCCCGATGAAGCTGGGCCTGGACCTGTCCGGTGGTGTGCACTTCCTGCTGGAAGTGGACATGGACAAGGCCATGACCGCTCGCATGAAAGTCTACGAAGGCGAGGTCAAGACCTTGCTGCGCAAAGAGCGCGTCCGCTACCGCAGCCTGCCCCAGCAGGACGGCGGCATCATGCTGGGCTTCGCCGACGATGCTACCCGCGAACAGGCCCGCAGCCTGATCCGCAAGAATTTCAATGATTTCGACCTGACCACCACCGAGCGCAACGAGCTCGCCGTGCTGCGTCTGGCGCTGACCCAGGCGAAAGTCGCCGAGATCCGCGAATACTCGATCAAGCAGAACCTGACCACCGTGCGCAACCGGGTCAACGAGCTGGGCGTGGCCGAGCCGCTGGTCCAGCGCCAGGGCGCCAACCGCATCGTGGTCGAGCTGCCGGGCGTGCAGGACACCGCCGAAGCCAAGCGTATCCTCGGCAAGACCGCCAACCTGGAGTTCCGCTTCGGTGCCGAGCCGGGTGCGTCCAAGGCCACCACCGAGGTGTTCGAGTTCCGCGAAGGCGGCCGCTCCGCCCCTGTAGAGCGCGGCCTGATCATCACCGGTGACCAGGTCACCGACGCCCAGGCCAGCTTCGACGAGCACGGTCGCCCGCAGGTGAACATTCGCCTAGACGGCCACGGCGGCGAGCTGATGAGCCGCGCCACCCGCAGCAACGTCGGGCGCAGCATGGCGGTGATCTTCATCGAGCAGAAGCCGGTCACCCGCTACCAGAAGCAGGTGGTCGACGGCGTCGAGAAAGAAGTCGCGGTGCAGACCTTCCAGGAAGAGAAGAAGATCATCAGCCTGGCGACCATCCAGTCGCCGCTGGGCAGCCAGTTCCGCATCACCGGCCTGAACGGCCAGGGCGAATCGTCCGAACTGGCCCTGCTGCTGCGTGCCGGTGGCCTGGCCGCGCCGATGTACTTCGCCGAAGAGCGCACCATTGGTCCGAGCCTGGGCGCCGACAACATCACCAAGGGTATCGATGCGTCCCTGTGGGGCATGCTGTTCGTCTCGCTGTTCATCATCGCCATCTACCGCGCCTTCGGCGTGCTGGCGACCATTGCCCTCGCAGGCAACATGGTCCTGCTGCTGGCGCTGATGTCGCTGCTGGGTGCCACCCTGACCCTGCCGGGCATCGCCGGTATCGTGCTGACCATGGGCATGGCGGTGGACGCCAACGTGCTGATCTTCTCGCGTATCCGCGAAGAGATCGCCGCCGGCATGTCGGTGCAGCGCGCCATCCACGAAGGTTTCAACCGCGCCTACTCGGCGATCGTCGACGCCAACCTGACCACCCTGCTGGTCGGCGGCATCCTGTTCGCCATGGGTACCGGCCCGGTCAAGGGCTTCGCGGTCACCATGTCCCTCGGGATTTTCACCTCGATGTTCACCGCCGTCATGGTGACCCGCGCACTGGTCAACCTGACCTGTGGCGGGCGTGACATCAAGAAGCTGTGGGTTTGAGGGAGCTGCGATGAAAACCATCAACTTCATGGGCGTGCGCAATGTCGCGTTCGCCATTACCGTGCTCCTCACCGTGCTGGCGCTGTTCAGCTGGTGGCACAAGGGCCTGAACTTCGGCCTGGACTTCACCGGCGGTACGCTGATCGAGCTCACCTACGAGCGTCCGGCGGACCTGGAAAAGGTCCGTACCGAACTGGTCGGTTCCGGCTTCCACGATGCCGTGGTGCAGAGCTTCGGCGCCACCACCGACCTGCTGGTGCGCATGCCGGGCGATGACCCGCAGTTGGGCAACCGCGTGGCCGAGGCGCTGCAGAAGATCGGCGGCGACAACCCGGCCACGGTCAAGCGCGTCGAGTTCGTCGGCCCGCAGGTGGGCGAGGAACTGCGTGACCAGGGTGGCCTCGGCATGCTCCTGGCCCTGGGCGGCATCCTCATCTACCTGGCGTTCCGCTTTCAGTGGAAGTTCGCCGTGGGCGCGATCATCTCGCTGGTCCACGACGTGGTGGTCACCCTGGGTATCCTGTCGTTCTTCCAGATCACCTTCGACCTGACGGTGCTGGCGGCGGTACTGGCGATCATCGGCTACTCGCTCAATGACACCATCGTCGTGTTCGACCGGGTGCGCGAGAACTTCCGCGTGCTGCGCAAGGCCTCGCTGATCGAGAACATCAACATCTCGACCACCCAGACCCTGCTGCGGACCGTCGCCACCTCGGTGTCGACCTTGCTGGCCATCGCCGCGCTGCTGTTCTTCGGCGGCGACAACCTGTTTGGCTTCTCCCTGGCGCTGTTCATCGGTGTCATGGCGGGTACCTACTCGTCGATCTACATCGCCAACGTGGTGCTGATCTGGCTGAACCTGAGCAGCGAAGACCTGATCCCGCCGGTCAAGACCGAGGGTGTGGACGACCGTCCGTAAGGCTTGTTCCGCGCCATTCGGCGCAAAGAGAGGCGCGAGTGTTGAACTCGCGCCTTTTTTTTTGCTCCAAGGCAGGGAGAAGGCGGGCCGGAGTCCGCGGGTACGATCAGGAGGTTCACGTGAACAAGTCAATGCTGGTGGGTGCGGTTCTGGGTGCTGTCGGTGTGACTGCCGGAGGTGCTGTGGCGACCTACAGCTTGGTGAACAAGGGGCCTGAGTACGCCCAGGTCACCGACGTGCAGCCGATCAAGCAGCAAGTGAAAACGCCGCGTGAGGTCTGCAAGGATGTCACCGTGACGCGCCAGGCGCCGGTCAAGGACCAGCACCAGATTGCCGGTACGGTGGTCGGTGCCATCGCCGGTGGCCTGCTGGGCAACCAGATCGGTGGCGGTACCGGCAAGAAGATTGCCACCGTGGCCGGTGCGGTCGGTGGCGGCTATGCCGGCAACAAGGTGCAGGAAGGCATGCAGGAGCGTGATACCTACACCACCACGCAAACCCGTTGCAACACGGTCAACGACATCAGCGAGAAGGTGGTTGGCTACAACGTGACCTATTCCATCGGCGACCAGGTGGGCAAGGTGAAGATGGACCACGAGCCGGGCTCAACCATCCCGCTGGACAAGAATGGCAAGCTGGTCTTGAGCCAGAACCAGCCAGGTCAGTAAACCTTTCGCAGGCCGCCCCCACAGAAGGCGTCGATCGCAGATACAAAAAAAGCACCCCGAGGGGTGCTTTTTTGTGCTCGCAATCAGCGCTTAGCGCTTCATGTGCTCTGGCAGGTGCGGCTGGATGGCGGTCAGCACGGCCTTGAAGCACTTGATGTTGCCCGCGACGATGTGGCCCTTCTCGAGGAAGTCGTGGCCACCGTTGAAGTCGCTCACCAGGCCACCGGCTTCCTGGATCAGCAGCACGCCCGCGGCCATGTCCCACTCGGACAGGCCCGACTCCCAGAAGGCGTCGAAGCGGCCGGCGGCGACGTAGGCCAGGTCCAGGCTGGCGGAGCCGGCGCGGCGAATGCCGGCGGTCTGGCCGGTCAGGGCGCGGAACATGCCCAGGTAGTTGTCCAGGTCGGCCATCTGGTTGTCACGGAACGGGAAGCCGGTGCCCAGCAGTGCGCCTTCCAGGCTGGTGCGCGAGCTGACGCGCAGGCGGCGGCCATTGAGCTGGGCGCCACGGCCACGGCTGGCGGTGAATTCTTCCTGGCGAACCGGGTCGACGATCACGGCGTGCTCGAGGCGGCCGCGGTATTTGCAGGCGATGCTGACGGCGAAGTGCGGAACGCCACGCAGGAAGTTGGTGGTGCCGTCCAGCGGATCGATGATCCACAGGTAATCCTTGCCTTCTTCGCCGGTGCCGGCGTGCAGGCCAGTCTCTTCGCCCTGGATCGAGTGGTTCGGGTAGGCCTTGCGCAGGGCCTCGACGATGACCTTCTCCGCGGCGCGGTCAACCTCGGACACGTAGTCCTTGGCCTGCTTTTCGTCGACTTTGATGCTATCCAGGCGTTCGATGGAGCGGAAAATCAGTTCACTGGCGCTGCGAGCGGCGCGCAGGGCGATATTCAGCATAGGCTGCATGGGAAGGTCACCTGGAGATGTTAAAGAGGAAAGCCGATCATTCTAGCAGAAATCTTTCACGACAGAAGTGTCACATTTGCTTTCATGGCGTTACGCTGGTCGGTTCTGTAAGATCGAACCCTCCTGTTTCCGCATCCGAGAGCACGACACCTTGCTGCAAAATATTCGTGTTGTTCTGGTCAATACCAGCCACCCCGGCAACATCGGCGGCGCTGCGCGAGCCATGAAAAACATGGGCTTGTCGCGTCTGGTGCTGGTGCAGCCAAAAGAGTTTCCGGCCGCGGACGCCAGTGCCCGCGCCTCGGGCGCCGACGACGTGCTGGACAACGCCCAGGTGGTCGACAGCCTCGAGCAGGCACTGGTCGGCTGCAGCCTGGTCATGGGTACCAGCGCCCGTGAGCGCAGCATCCCCTGGCCGCTGATCGACCCGCGCGAGTGCGGGGCCAAGGCCGTGGCCCAGGCCATGGGCGGCGAAGAGATCGCCCTGGTGTTCGGGCGCGAGCACGCCGGCCTGACCAACGAAGAACTGCAGCGATGTCACTTCCACGTGCACATTCCCTCGAACCCCGACTTCAGCTCGCTGAATCTGGCCGCCGCCGTCCAGGTGCTCTCCTATGAGGTGCGCATGGCCTGGCTGGCAGGGCAGGGCAGTGCGGCGAAGGTCGAGAAGGTCGACGCCAGCGAGCTGGCGACCATGGACGAAATGGAGCTGTTCTACGACCACCTGGAAAAGACCCTGGTGGACATCGGCTTCCTCGATCCCGAGAAACCCAAGCACCTGATGGCGCGCCTGCGCCGGCTGTATGGGCGAAGCTCGGTGGAGCGTCCGGAAATGAGCATTTTGCGCGGCATCCTTACCGAGACCCAGAAGGTCGCACGGGGCGAGCCGCATAAACGGAAGGACTGACAGATGTTCGAACGTCTGCGTGAAGATATCCAGAGCGTTTTCCATCGTGACCCGGCGGCGCGCAACGCCTTCGAGGTCCTGACCTGCTACCCGGGGATGCACGCCATCTGGCTGCATCGGCTGGGCAATGCCCTGTGGCGACGCGACTTCAAGTGGCTGGCGCGGCTGGTGTCGAACTTCGGTCGCTGGATGACCGGCATCGAGATCCACCCGGGCGCGACCATCGGCCGGCGCTTCTTCATCGACCACGGCATGGGCATCGTCATCGGCGAGACCGCCGAGATCGGCGACGACGTGACCCTGTACCAGGGCGTCACCCTCGGTGGCACCAGCTGGAACAAGGGCAAGCGTCACCCGACCCTGGAAAACGGCGTGGTGGTCGGTGCCGGGGCCAAGGTGCTGGGCCCGTTCACCGTCGGCGCCGGGGCCAAGATCGGCTCCAACGCCGTGGTCACCAAGGCAGTGCCGGCCGGCGCCACGGCGGTGGGCATTCCGGGGCGGATCATCGTCAAGACCGAGGATGACGCCGTCGAGGCCAAGCGCAAGGCCATGGCCGAGAAGATCGGCTTCGATGCCTATGGTGTCAGCGGCGACATGCCGGACCCGGTGGCCCGCGCCATCGGCCAGATGCTCGACCACCTGCAGGCCGTCGACGAGCGCCTGGAGGGCATGTGCGGCGCGCTGACCCGGATGGGCAGTGACTACTGTGCCAAGGAGCTGCCGGCGCTGCCCGACGACGACTTCGCCGCGGCCTGCGCCGAACTCAAGCAGGGCGACACTCAGTCGCATTGATTGCGCCGGACCGACACAAGGGGCGTGTGCTTGCGCCCCTTGTCTGCTACACTCGCGCCCGCCTCCCGCATGCATACCCGACTAAAGCACTAGGTCTAATAGTTGACTTAAATGCTCGGGAATCGCATACTCGCACACATCCTGTAACTCCCGTGGTACCCATACGCCATGCGACTGACTACCAAAGGCCGATACGCCGTGACCGCCATGCTCGACCTGGCGTTGCACGCGCAGCAGGGGCCGGTGTCTTTGGCCGACATTTCCGAGCGCCAGGGCATTTCCCTCTCTTATCTGGAACAGCTGTTCGCCAAGCTGCGCCGCAGCAGCCTGGTATCCAGCGTTCGCGGTCCGGGCGGCGGCTACCAGCTGTCGCGGGGCATGGAAACCATCCAGGTGGCCCAGGTCATCGACGCGGTCAACGAATCGGTCGATGCCACCCGTTGCCAGGGGCTGGGGGACTGCCACGCCGGTGATACCTGCCTGACTCACCACCTGTGGTGCGACCTGAGCCAGCAGATCCATGAATTCCTCAGTGGCATCAGCCTGGCCGACCTCGTCATGCGCCGCGAGGTGCAGGAAGTCGCCCAGCGCCAGGACCTGCGCCGTGTCGCAGGCCGAGTTGCCCAGTTGGACAAGATTGAGACGTCCGCCGTCGACTGAAACCACAGCGACGAGCGACGCCACCGCCTGATAGGAGATACTCAATGAAGTTGCCGATCTACCTCGATTACTCCGCGACCACGCCGGTCGATCCCCGTGTCGCCCAGAAGATGGCCGAGTGCCTGCTGGTTGACGGGAACTTCGGCAACCCGGCCTCGCGCTCCCACGTGTTCGGCTGGAAGGCCGAGGAAGCAGTCGAGAACGGCCGCCGCCAGGTCGCCGAACTGATCAACGCCGACCCGCGCGAGATCGTCTGGACCAGCGGTGCCACCGAGTCCGACAACCTCGCCCTGAAAGGCGTGGCGCACTTCTATCAGACCAAGGGCAAGCACATCATCACCTCCAAGATCGAGCACAAGGCGGTCCTGGACACCGCTCGCCAGCTCGAGCGTGAAGGTTTCGAAGTCACCTACCTCGAGCCTGGCGAAGACGGCATCGTCACCCCAGCCATGGTCGAGGCCGTGCTGCGCGACGACACCATCCTGGTCTCGCTGATGCACGTGAACAACGAAGTCGGCTCGATCAACGACATCGCCGCCATCGGTGAACTGACCCGCTCGCGCGGCGTCTTGTTCCACGTCGATGCCGCCCAATCGGCCGGCCGTGTCGAGATCGACCTGCAGAAGCTCAAGGTCGACCTGATGTCGTTCTCCGCGCACAAGGTGTATGGCCCGAAAGGCATCGGCGCGCTGTACGTCAGCCGCAAGCCGCGTGTGCGCCTGGAAGCCATCATCCACGGCGGTGGCCATGAGCGCGGCATGCGTTCGGGCACCCTGCCGACCCACCAGATCGTCGGCATGGGCGAAGCCTTCGCCATCGCCAAGCAGGAAATGGCCGCTGAAAACGTGCGCATCAAGGCCCTGAGCGACCGCTTCTTCAAGCAGGTCTCGGACCTCGAAGAGCTGTACGTCAACGGCAGCCAGACCCAGCGCGTGCCGCACAACCTGAACCTGAGCTTCAACTACGTCGAGGGCGAGTCGCTGCTGATGTCGCTGAAGGACATCGCCGTTTCGTCCGGTTCGGCCTGCACCTCCGCTTCGCTCGAGCCGTCCTACGTCCTGCGCGCCCTGGGCCGCAATGACGAACTGGCGCACAGCTCGATCCGCTTCTCCTTCGGTCGCTTCACCACCGAGGAAGAAGTCGACTACGCCGCGCAGAAAGTTTGCGAAGCCGTGAACAAGCTGCGTGAATTGTCGCCGCTGTGGGACATGTACAAAGACGGCGTCGACATCTCCAAGATCGAGTGGGCCGCCCACTAAGCAGTCGCCGGCAAGAGCGGCTCCCTGATGAGGAAGGAATTGCACCATGGCATACAGTGAAAAGGTCATCGACCACTACGAAAACCCGCGCAACGTCGGCAAGATGAACGCCGACGATCCGGATGTCGGCACCGGCATGGTTGGCGCCCCGGCCTGCGGCGACGTGATGCGCCTGCAGATCAAGGTCAACGAGCAGGGTGTCATCGAAGACGCCAAGTTCAAGACCTACGGTTGCGGTTCGGCCATCGCCTCCAGCTCCCTCGCCACCGAGTGGATGAAGGGCAAGACCCTGGACGAGGCCGAAACCATCAAGAACACCCAGCTGGCTGAAGAGCTGGCACTGCCGCCGGTCAAGATCCACTGCTCCGTGCTCGCCGAAGATGCCATCAAGGCAGCTGTTCGCGATTACAAGCAGAAGAAAGGCTTGATCTAAGTCGACTGTCGCGAGGTAAGGAGTTCCGATGGCTATCAGCATGACAGAAGCCGCCGCCAACCACATTCGCCGCTCCCTCGACGGGCGCGGCAAGGGTGAGGGCATTCGCCTGGGCGTGCGCACCACCGGCTGCTCGGGCCTGGCCTACGTGCTGGAGTTCGTCGACGAGCTCGCCGCCGAAGACCAGGTGTTCGAGAACCATGGCGTGAAGGTCATCATCGACCCGAAAAGCCTGGTCTATCTCGACGGCACCGAGCTGGACTTCGTCAAGGAAGGGTTGAACGAAGGCTTCAAGTTCAACAACCCCAACGTGCGCGGTGAGTGTGGCTGCGGCGAAAGCTTCAACGTTTGAGGCTGGCCGTGGGTACTCCTTGTCATTTCGCCCTGTTTGACCTGCAGCCTGGTTTTCGTCTGGACCTCGACAAATTGGCCGTTCGCTACCGCGAGCTGGCCCGCGAGGTCCATCCGGACCGTTTCGCCGACGCTTCCGAGCGCGAGCAGCGCGTAGCGCTGGAAAAGTCGGCGGCCCTCAACGACGCCTACCAGACCTTGCGCAGCGCGCCGCGCCGGGCCCGCTACCTGCTGGCCATCGGCGGCCATGAGGTGCCTCAGGAAGTCACGGTGCACGACCCGGACTTCCTGCTGCAGCAGATGCAGTGGCGCGAAGAACTCGAAGACCTGCAGGACGAAGCCGATCTCGACGGTGTCGCCGTGTTCAAGAAGCGCCTCAAGGTCGCCCAGGACACGCTGAACGAGGATTTCGCCGCCTGCTGGGATATTGCTGCAGAGCGTGAGCAGGCCGAGCGCCTGATGCGCCGCATGCAGTTCCTCGACAAGCTCGCCCAAGAAGTGCGCCAACTCGAAGAGCGCCTCGACGATTAACCCCGGCGTTGCCCGTGATGACGCCTAAGGTACTCAGATAAGCATGGCCCTACTGCAGATCGCCGAACCCGGTCAGAGCCCCCAGCCGCACCAGCGCCGCCTGGCGGTGGGCATCGACCTGGGCACCACCAATTCTCTCGTCGCCGCCGTGCGCAGCGGGCGCAGCGAACCGCTGCCCGATGCCCAGGGCAGTGTCATCCTGCCATCCGCCGTGCGTTATCTCGACAACGCTGTCGAAGTCGGCCTGGCCGCGCGCGAGGCTGCCCCCAGCGACCCGCTCAACAGCATCCTGTCGGTCAAGCGTCTGATGGGGCGTGGCCTGGCGGACGTCAAGCAGCTGGGTGAGCAACTGCCGTACCGTTTTGTCGGCGGTGAGTCGCACATGCCGTTCATCGACACCGTCCAGGGTCCGAAAAGCCCGGTGGAAGTGTCGGCCGATATTCTCAAGGTGCTGCGTCAGCGTGCCGAGGAAACCCTCGGTGGCGAGCTGGTCGGCGCGGTGATCACCGTCCCGGCCTATTTCGACGATGCCCAGCGCCAGGCGACCAAGGACGCCGCCAAGCTGGCCGGCCTCAATGTCCTGCGCTTGCTCAACGAACCGACCGCGGCTGCCGTGGCCTATGGCCTGGATCAGGATGCCGAAGGCGTCGTGGCGATTTTCGACCTGGGCGGCGGTACCTTCGATATCTCCATCCTGCGCCTGACCGCTGGTGTCTTCGAAGTGCTGGCTACCGGTGGCGACACTGCCCTGGGTGGCGATGACTTCGACCATGCGATTGCCGGCTGGATCATCGGGCAGGCTGGCTTGTCCGCCGACCTCGATCCGGCCACCCAGCGCCTGCTGCTGCAGACCGCTTGCGCGGCCAAGGAAGCCTTGACCGACAGTGAAGCGGTCAGCGTCCAGCATGGCGCCTGGCAGGGCGAGCTGACCCGTGCCGCCTTCGAAGCCATGATCGAACCGATGATCGCCCGCAGTCTCAAGGCCTGCCGCCGCGCCGTGCGCGACAGCGGCATCGAGCTGGAAGAGGTCGGCGCGGTGGTCATGGTCGGCGGTTCGACCCGTGTCCCGCGTGTGCGCGAGGCGGTCGGCGCGCTGTTCGGTCGTACCCCGCTGACCTCGATCGACCCCGACCAGGTGGTGGCCATCGGTGCCGCCATCCAGGCCGATACCCTCGCCGGCAACCGCCGCGAAGGCGGCGAGCTGCTGCTGCTCGACGTCATCCCGCTGTCCCTGGGGCTTGAGACCATGGGCGGGCTGATGGAGAAGGTGATCCCGCGCAACACCACCATTCCGGTGGCCCGCGCCCAGGAATTCACCACGTACAAAGATGGCCAGTCGGCCATGATGATCCACGTCCTGCAGGGCGAGCGCGAGCTGATCAGCGACTGCCGTTCCCTGGCGCGCTTCGAGCTGCGCGGCATCCCGGCCATGGTCGCGGGCGCGGCGAAGATCCGCGTGACCTTCCAGGTCGACGCCGACGGCCTGCTCAGCGTCGCGGCCCGCGAACTGGGTTCGGGCGTGGAATCGAGCATCCAGGTCAAGCCGTCCTACGGCCTGACCGACGGCGAGATCGCCCGCATGCTCAAGGACTCCTTCGAGCATGCAGGCTCCGACAAGCACGCCCGCCAACTGCGCGAGCACCAGGTCGACGCCGAGCGCCTGCTCGAGGCGGTGCAGGGCGCCCTGGACGCCGATGGCGAGCGCCTGCTCAGCAGTGACGAGCGCGACGCGATCGAATTCCAGATGCAGGAACTACGTGATTTGCTGACCGGCACCGATGGCGCCGCCATCGAGCAACAGACCAAGCGTCTGTCGCAGGTGACCGATGCATTTGCCGCCCGTCGCCTTGATTCGACGGTCAAAGCCGCACTGGCCGGGCGCAACCTGAATGAGATCGAGGAGTAACCGATGCCGCTGGTGACATTCCTGCCGCACGAGAAGTTCTGCCCCGAGGGCTTGACCGTGGAAGTGCCGACCGGGACCAATATCCTGGAGCTGGCCCACGACCATCACATCGAGATGGAAAGCGCCTGCGGCGGTGTCAAGGCCTGCACCACTTGCCACTGCATCATCCGCAAGGGCTTCGACTCGCTTGAAGAAGCCGACGAGCTCGAAGAGGACATGCTGGACAAGGCCTGGGGCCTGGAGGCGCAGTCGCGCCTGGGTTGCCAGGTGGTTGTCGGCGATGAGGACCTCACCATCGAGATCCCCAAGTATTCGCTCAACCACGCCGCCGAAGCGCCGCACTGAGGGCCTGTACATGAGTCTGAAATGGGTTGATGTACTTGAGATCGCCATCCAGCTTGCGGAAAGCAAGCCCGAGGTCGATCCTCATTACGTGAATTTCGTCGATCTGCGCGCCTGGGTCATGGCGCTGCCGGACTTCGATGACGATCCGTCGCGTTGCGGCGAGAAGGTTCTCGAGGCCATCCAGGCGGCCTGGATCGAAGAAGCCGACTGAGCGCACGCTGCAGGTTAGGCAATCCCCTGGAACCCGCGTATAATTCGCGGGTTTAATTTTTCGCAACACTCAATATTCTGGAGTTTTCCATGGCTGTTCAACGTACTTTCTCCATCATCAAGCCTGACGCCGTTGCCAAGAACGTCATCGGCGAGATCACCACTCGCTTCGAGAAAGCCGGCCTGCGCGTCGTCGCCTCGAAAATGAAGCAGCTGTCCAAAGCCGAAGCCGAAGGCTTCTACGCCGAGCACAAAGAGCGTGGCTTCTTTGGTGACCTGGTTGCCTTCATGACTTCCGGCCCAGTCGTTGTACAGGTTCTGGAAGGCGAAAACGCCATTCTGGCCAACCGTGAGCTGATGGGCGCCACCAACCCTAAAGAAGCGGCTGCCGGCACCATCCGCGCCGACTTCGCCGAGTCGATCGACGCCAACGCCGTTCACGGTTCGGACTCCGAAGCCGCCGCTGCTCGCGAAATCGCTTACTTCTTCGCTGCTACCGAGGTAACCACTCGCTAAGCGAAGGCTTACGGGTGAGGGTGAATCCATGACGACATCGACTGACAAGATCAACCTGCTGGGGCTGACCCTGGCGGAAATGGAACAGTTCTTCGACTCAATCGGGGAGAAGCGCTTCCGTGCCGGTCAGGTGATGAAATGGATTCACCATTTTGGCGTCGATGATTTCGCCGCCATGACCAATGTCGGCAAGGTCTTGCGCGAAAAGCTCGAGGCCGTTGCCGAGATTCGGGGCCCGGAAGTGGTCAGTGAAGACATTTCCGCCGACGGCACCCGCAAGTGGGTGGTCCGCGTTGCCTCCGGCAGCTGCGTCGAGACCGTCTACATCCCTACCGACGATCGCGGCACCCTGTGCGTGTCGTCGCAAGCCGGCTGTGCCCTGGACTGCAGCTTCTGCTCCACCGGCAAGCAAGGCTTCAACAGCAACCTCACCGCCGCCGAAGTGATCGGCCAGGTGTGGCTTGCCAACAAATCCTTCGGGACCGTTCCGGCCAAGATCGACCGCGCCATCACCAACGTGGTCATGATGGGCATGGGCGAACCCCTGCTGAATTTCGACAATGTCATCGCCGCGATGAAGATCATGATGGAAGATCTGGGCTATGGCATTTCCAAGCGTCGCGTCACCCTGTCCACCTCGGGCGTGGTGCCGATGATCGACGAACTGGCCAAGCACATCGACGTGTCGCTGGCCCTGTCGCTGCACGCGCCGAACGACGAACTGCGCAACAAGCTGGTGCCGATCAACAAGAAGTACCCGCTGAAGATGCTGCTGGAGTCGTGCATGGGCTACATGTCCACCCTCGGCGGCAAGCGCGTGCTCACCATCGAGTACACCCTGCTCAAGGACGTCAACGACCAGCCCGAGCACGCCGCGCAGATGATCGAGCTGCTGCGTGATGTGCCGTGCAAGATCAACCTGATCCCGTTCAACCCGTTCCCGCACTCGGGCTACGAGCGACCGAGCAACAATGCCATCCGTCGCTTCCAGGACCTGCTGCACCACGGCGGCTTCAACGTGACCACGCGCACCACCCGCGGTGACGACATCGATGCCGCCTGCGGTCAGCTGGTGGGTCAGGTCAACGACCGTACCCGCCGCAGCGAGCGCTACATCGCCGTACGCCAGCTGGCTGCCGACGAGCCGCAAGACAGCGCCGCGCGCCCCTGACGAGCACCTGCCCCATGAGCCTGCGCGCCGCGCTGTCGATCCTGACGCTTTCGCTGCTGGCCGGCTGCGTGTCCGGCGGCGCGGGTGACCCTCTGGCCAGCCGCCAGGGGCGTGAGGCGGCGGGGCAAGCCTACGTGCAGTTGGGGCTGGGGTATTTGCAACAAGGTTTAACTGAGCGCGCCAAGGCGCCGCTGGGCAAGGCCTTGGCCCTGGACGCTCGTGACGGCGAGGCCCATGCGGCACTGGCCCTGGTGTTCCAGGCCGAGGATGAGCCGGTACTTGCCGGCGAGCACTTCGCCAAGGCCTTGGCCATCCGCCCGGATGACACACGAATCCGCAACAACTACGGCAGTTTCCTATATGCTCAGGGCCGTTTCGACGAGGCCCGGGCGATGTTCCTCCAGGCTGTCGCCGATACCCTGTATCCTGAGCGTTCCCGCGTGTACGAGAACCTGGGGCTCACCGCCTTGAAGCTGGGGCAGGGTGAGCAGGCGCGTGTCTACCTGGAAAAAGCCCTTCGGCTCAATCGGCGGCAACCGAGGGCATTGCTCGAAATGGCTGAGTTGTCCTACGAAAACAGGCATTATGTGCCGGCCCGGGATTACTACGATCGATTCAGCCAGCTGAGCGACCAGGATGCCCGCAGCCTGCTGCTGGGCCATCGCCTGGCAATCGCCCTCGACGAACAGGGCACAGCGACCCGTCTGGGCCAGCAATTACAACGACTTTATCCCGGTACGCCGGAATATCAGCAATACCTGTCGGAGCAACGATGAAAGCCGCGCACACTGAAGTAGCAGCAGCGACTCGCCAGAACCCCGGTGATGTCTTGCGCCAGGCCCGCGAAAAGCGCGAATGGAGCCAGGCCGAGGTCGCTCGCAAGCTCAACCTCACGGTATCTTCGCTGAACAACCTGGAAAACGGCGCCTTCGACAAGCTGCCCGGGCACACCTTCGCCCGTGGCTATATCCGCGCCTACGCCAAGCTGATGGACATGGACCAGGCGCCCCTGGTCGAGGCCTTCGACCAGATCACCGGCACCCACGCCCAGGGCAGCGAAGTGCACGCCCTCGGTCGCATCGAAGAGCCGGTGCGGCTGTCGCACAATATCCTGCGGGTGGTCAGCCTGTTGCTGCTGGTCGCGGTGGTCGGCGGTGGCTTCTTCTGGTGGCAGGACCAGAGCAGCCTGCGCGGCAAGGACTTGGCCAAGATCGCCCTGGAGCATGTCGAAGTCGAGAGCGCCGACGGCACCACGCAGATTCATCCGCTGGACGAGCCGGAAGACCAGGCCGTGAGCGAGGGCCAGCAGCCCGAGGGCCAGGCTCTGCCACTGGAACCTAACGTTACCGAGCAGGCGCCGGTCGTCGAGGCCCAGGCGCCAGTTGCGGCCGTGACACCCGCCGCGCCAGCCACCGGCGCCGCGCCGACCGCCGTCGCTCCCGCGGCACCGGTTGCCGCGCCTGTTGCGGCAGCGCCAGCCGCTCCTGTCGCGCCGACCGCAGCAGCTGCGCCCGTTGATGCCGCACCGGCCCCGGCCGGCAGTGCCAAGGTCCATATCCAATTCACCGCCGATTGCTGGACCCAGGTCACCGACGGCAACGGCAAGGTGCTGTTCAGCGCCATCAAGCGCAAGGGCGACAGCCTGGAACTGACCGGCAAGCCACCGTTCGCGGTGCGCCTGGGCTTCGCCCGCGGCGCCCAGGTGAGCTACAACGGCCAGGCGGTCGATGTCGCCCCGTTCACCAGTGGCGAAACCGCTCGCCTGAAGTTGGGACAGTAAGTCATGCACGGCGAATCTCCGATCAAACGTCGCGAATCCCGCAAAATCTGGGTCGGCAATGTGCCGGTGGGTGGTGATGCGCCCATCGCGGTGCAGAGCATGACCAACACCGACACCAACGATGTCGCCGCCACCGTGGCGCAGATCCAGCGCCTGGTCGATGCCGGCGTGGACATCGTGCGTGTCTCGGTGCCAGACATGGACGCCGCCGAGGCGTTCGGCCGCATCAAGAAACTGGTCAGTGTGCCGCTGGTCGCCGACATCCACTTCGACTACAAGATCGCCCTGCGCGTGGCTGAGCTTGGCGTCGACTGCCTGCGCATCAACCCGGGCAACATCGGCCGTGAGGACCGTGTGCGCGCCGTGGTCGACGCGGCCCGCGACCGCGGCATCCCGATCCGTATCGGCGTCAACGCCGGTTCCCTGGAAAAGGACCTGCAGAAGAAGTACGGCGAGCCCACTCCGGCGGCGCTGGTCGAGTCGGCGCTGCGCCATGTCGAGCACCTCGACCGCCTGGATTTCCAGGACTTCAAGGTCAGCGTCAAGGCCTCCGATGTGTTCATGGCCGTCGAGGCCTACCGCCTGCTGGCCAAGCAGATCATCCAGCCGCTGCACCTGGGGATCACCGAAGCCGGCGGCCTGCGCTCGGGGACGGTGAAATCCGCCGTCGGCCTAGGTATGCTGCTGGCCGAAGGCATCGGTGACACCATCCGCATCTCCCTGGCCGCCGATCCGGTCGAGGAAGTGAAGGTCGGCTACGACATCCTCAAGTCGCTGCACCTGCGTTCCCGTGGCATCAACTTCATCGCCTGCCCGAGCTGCTCGCGGCAGAACTTCGATGTGGTCAAGACCATGAACGAACTGGAAGGGCGCCTGGAGGACCTGCTGGTACCGCTGGACGTGGCGGTGATCGGTTGCGTGGTCAACGGTCCGGGCGAGGCCAAGGAATCGCACGTGGGCCTGACCGGCGGCACGCCGAACCTGGTCTACATCGATGGCAAGCCATCGCAGAAGCTGAACAACGACAACCTGGTCGACGAGCTGGAAAAGCTCATCCGCCAGAAAGCGGCCGAGAAGGCCGAGGCCGACGCGGCGCTGATCGCCCGCGGCTGAGACACAGATTCGTAAGGACTACTCGTGAGCAAATCGCTGCAAGCCATCCGTGGCATGAACGACATCCTGCCCGACCAGTCGCCGCTGTGGCGCTATTTCGAGGGCACCGTGGCCGGCTTGCTGGACAGCTACGGCTACAGCCAGATCCGCACGCCGATCGTCGAGTTCACCGAGCTGTTCAAGCGCTCGATCGGTGAAGTCACCGATATCGTCGAGAAGGAAATGTACACCTTCGAGGACCGCAACGGCGACTCGCTCACCCTGCGCCCCGAAGGCACCGCAGCCTGCGTGCGTGCCGTGCTCGAGCACGGCATCACCGGCAACGGCCAGGTGCAGAAACTCTGGTACATCGGCCAGATGTTCCGTCACGAGCGTCCGCAGAAGGGCCGCTACCGCCAGTTCCACCAGATCGGTGTTGAGGTGTTCAACCTCGATGGCCCGGACGTCGACGCCGAACTGATCATGCTGACCTGGCGCCTGTGGGGCCTGCTGGGCATCCAGGACGCGGTCGAGCTGCAGCTCAACAGCCTGGGCACCAGCGAAGCCCGCGCCCGCTATCGCGACGCGCTGGTCGAGTTCCTCTCGGCCCGCCTCGAGCAACTGGACGAGGACAGCCAGCGCCGCCTGAAAAGCAACCCGCTGCGCATCCTCGACAGCAAGGATGCGAACACCCAGGCGGTGCTGGTCGGCGCGCCGAAGTTGGAAGACTACCTGGACGAAGAGTCCCGCGTGCACTTCGAGGGCCTGAAGGCCCGCCTCGACGCCGCCGGCATTCCGTTCGTGATCAATACCAAGCTGGTGCGCGGCCTGGACTACTACAGCAAGACCGTGTTCGAGTGGGTCACCGACAAGCTCGGCGCCCAGGGTACCGTCTGCGCCGGTGGTCGTTATGACGGCCTGGTCGAGCAGATGGGCGGCAAGCCGACCCCGGGCGTCGGTTTCGCCATGGGCATCGAGCGCCTGATCCTGCTGCTGGAGACCCTGGGCAAGGTGCCCGAGTCGATCAGCCGCACCATCGACGTCTACCTGTGCGCCTTCGGCGAGCCGGCTGAGTTGGCCGGCCTGCGCCTGAGCGAAAGCCTGCGCGATCGCCTGCCGGGCCTGCGCCTGGCGGTCAATGCCGGTGGCGGCAGCTTCAAGAGCCAGTTCAAGAAGGCCGACAAGAGCGGCGCGTTGTTCGCGCTGATTCTGGGTGACGACGAGCTCGAGAAGCAGCAGATCGGTCTGAAGCCCCTGCGTGGCCAGGGTGAACAACAGAACATTGCCTGGGATGCGCTTGCCGCGCACCTGGAAACCGCGATCGCCCAGGCGTGACGCGGTCTGACAACGAATAGGCGAATAGGAGTATTGGGGTGTCGAGTACCGATGATGAGAGCCTGGCTGCAGCCAAGGACTGGTGGAACCGCAACGGCAAGCCGCTGCTGACCGGCGCCCTGCTGGCTGGCGTGGTGGTGTTGGGCTGGCAGACCTGGCACAAGTATCAGGCCAACCAGTCCCAGGGCGCCTCGGCGCTGTACCAGGCGCTGCTGGAAACCTCGTTGACGCCTGACGGCAAGCCCGACGCGAGCAAGGTCGCCGAGCTGTCCGGCAAGCTCAAGAGCGAGTTCGGCGGCACCGCCTACGCCCAGTACGGCAGCCTGTTCGTGGCCAAGGTCGCGGTCGAAAGCGGCAAGCTGGACGATGCGGCCAGTGAGCTGAAGAGCGTGCTGGACAAGCCGGCCGACGCCACCCTCGGCGAGATCTCGCGCCAGCGTCTGGCCCGCGTGCTCGCGGCCCAGGACAAGGCCGAGGACGCGCTCAAGCTGCTCGAGGGCGATACCGACAAGGCCTTCCTGGCCAGCCGCGAAGAACTCAAGGGCGACCTGCTGGTACAGCTGGGCCGCGCCGACGACGCGCACAGCGCCTACGAAAAAGCCAAGGCCGCGCTGTCCGACGACGCCGCGATCGGTGGCCTGCAACTGAAGCTGGATGACCTGGCCAAAGGGGACGCCTGAAGTGAAGGGTTGGAAACAAGCAGCAGTGCTCACCCTCGCCGTGCTGGCGGCGGGTTGCAGCAGCAACAGCAAGAAGGAACTGCCCCCGGCCGAGCTGACCAAGTTCACCGAGGAAGTGGTGCTGAAGAAGCAGTGGAGCCGTTCGATCGGTGACGGCCAGGGCGAGACCTACAACACCCTGGTGCCGGCCATCGAGAACGACCGCATCTACGCCTCCGACGTCAACGGCGAGGTCTTCGCGCTGAACCGCATCACCGGCGACGTGGTGTGGAAGAAGGACCTCGAGCTGCCGGTATCCGGCGCGGTGGGCGTGGGCTACGGCCTGGTCATGCTGGGGACCCTCAAGGGCGAGGTCATCGCCCTGGATTCCAGCACCGGCGAGGAGCGCTGGCGCTCGCGCGTCAGCAGCGAAGTGCTGGCGCCGCCCGCCAACAACGGTGACGTGGTGGTGGTACAGACCCAGGACGACCGTCTGGTCGGCTTCGACGCCGCCACCGGCGACCGTCGCTGGATCTACGAGAACAGCCCTGCCGTGCTGACCCTGCGCGGCACCGGCGCGCCGGTGGTGACCAACCGCCTGGCCGTGGCCGGCCTGTCCACCGGCAAGGTGGTGGCGGTCGATATCAGCAACGGCGTGCCGGTGTGGGAGAGCCGCGTGGCGATTCCGCAGGGCCGTTCCGAGCTGGACCGTGTGGTGGACATCGACGGCGGCCTGCTGCTGTCCGGTGGCACCCTCTACGTCAGCACCTACCAGGGCCGCGTCGCCGGCCTGGACCTGGAAAGCGGCCGCGTGCTGTGGCAGCGCGATGCTTCCAGCTATGTGGGTGTCGCTCAAGGCTTCGGCAACGTCTACGTGAGCGAAGCGTCGGGTACCGTGCAGAGCGTCGACGAGCGTTCTTCCAGCTCGCTGTGGAGCAACGATTCGATGGCCCGCCGTCAGCTGTCGGCGCCGGAAGTGTTCTCCAGCTACGTGGCGGTGGGCGACTTCGAGGGTTACCTGCACCTGCTCAGCCAGGTCGATGGCCGCTTCGTCGGCCGTGAGCGTATCGACAGCGATGGCCTGCGCGCCCGACCCCTGGTGGTCGGCGACACCATCTACGTCTTCGGCAACAGCGGCAAGCTCGAGGCACTGACCATCCGCTGAAGCTATGCTTGAGCTCGCTCGCGGGCTCAGGCCGCGGCGCATGAAGCGCCGCCCGAACTCCGGCCGCTGCCTTGCAGCGGCCTTTGCATTTTCAAGAATTCAAGAGTGGAGAGCCGCATGGTTCCCGTAATCGCCCTGGTGGGCCGGCCGAACGTCGGTAAATCCACCATGTTCAACCGCCTGACCAAGACCCGCGACGCCATCGTCGGCGACCTGTCGGGCCTGACCCGTGACCGCCAGTACGGCGATGCCAGCTGGCAAGGTCGTTCCTACATCCTGATCGACACCGGTGGTATCACCGGTGACGAAGTGGGCATGGACGAGAAGATGGCCGAGCAGTCGCTGATGGCCATCGAGGAAGCCGACTACGTGCTGTTCCTGGTCGATGCCCGCGCCGGCATGACCGCCGCCGACCAGATGATCGCCGATCACCTGCGCAAGCGGAACAAGGAAGCGATCCTGGTCGCCAACAAGATCGACAACATCGATCCCGATATCGCCCGCGCCGAGTTCTCGCCGCTGGGCATGGGCAACGCCATCCCGGTGGCGGGCTCCCAGGGCCGCGGCATCAACGCCCTGATGGAATCGCTGCTCGGCCATATTCCCCGTGACCCCGAGGAAGAAGCCCTCGAAGAGGATGTCGCCGAAGGCGAGGAAGCCACGCGCATTCCCGGCCCGAGCGAGAAAGACGGCATCAAGATCGCCATCATCGGCCGCCCCAACGTCGGCAAGTCGACCCTGGTCAACCGCATGCTCGGCGAGGAGCGCGTGGTGGTGTACGACCAGCCGGGCACCACCCGCGACAGTATCTACATCCCGTTCGAGCGTGATGGCGAGAAGTACACCTTCATCGACACCGCTGGCGTGCGCAAGCGCGGCAAGATCCACGAGGAAGTCGAGAAGTTCTCGGTGGTGAAGACCCTGCAGGCGATCAAGGACGCCAACGTGGTGATCTTCGTCATGGACGCCCGCGAAGGCGTGGTCGACCACGACCTCAACCTGCTGGGCTTCGCCCTGGACGCCGGCCGCGCCGTGGTCATCGCCCTGAACAAGTGGGACGGCATGGAGCCGGGCGAGCGCGACTACGTGAAGACCGAGCTGGAACGCCGGCTGTTCTTCGTCGACTTCGCCGACATCCACTTCATCTCGGCGCTGCACGGCACCGGCGTGGGCCACCTGTACAAGTCGGTCCAGGCCGCGTTCAAGTCGGCGGTCACCCGCTGGCCGACCAGCCGCCTGACGCAGATCCTCGAAGACGCCATCAGCGTGCACCAGCCGCCGTTGGTCAACGGTCGCCGCATCAAGCTGCGCTATGCCCACCTCGGTGGTGCCAACCCGCCGCTGATCGTGATCCACGGCAACCAGACCGACAAGATCCCCAACTCGTACTCGCGCTACCTGGAGAACACCTACCGCCGGGTGCTCAAGCTGGTCGGCACGCCGATCCGCATCGAGTACAAGGGCGGTGACAACCCGTTCGAGGGCAAGAAGAACACCCTCACCGATCGCCAGGTCAACAAAAAGCGCCGCTTGATGTCGCACCACAAGAAGGCCGAGAAGAAGCGCCGCGACAAGCGTTAGTAACAACGCTTGCAGAACCCTCGTTGGGAGGGGCCCCGCGATGAGAGTGTTCAGGTCAGTTGACTGCCTGATCTGATCTCATCGCGGGGCAAGTCGCATCGGCGCACCGCCGCTCCCACGCTTCATTCTGCTGTTGGGTTGCAACGATTGACCCACCGCAATCCCCCTATTGTTTCAACCTTTTTCCTGACTGCTCGATCCGCTATGCTCGGACCCAACCCCGTGCCGGACAAACCCCAGGAAAGAGGGCTCCATGATCCGCAGCAAACTGCCGAACGTCGGCACGACCATCTTTACCACCATGTCGCAACTGGCCATGCAGACCGGTGCACTCAACCTGTCCCAGGGCTTCCCTGACTTCAATGGACCCCAGGCCCTGCTCGATGCCGTTGGCCGGCATGTGGCCGCCGGGCACAACCAGTATTCGCCGATGACCGGCCTGCCAGCCCTGCGCCAGCAGGTTGCAGCCAAGATCGCCCGGCTGTATGGCGTGGCAGTGGATGCCGATCACGAGGTGACCATTACCCCGGGCGCCACCGAGGCGATCTTCTGCGCCATCCAGGCGGTGATCCACCCCGGTGACGAGGTGATCGTCTTCGACCCCAGCTACGACAGTTATGAGCCATCGGTGGAGCTGGCCGGTGGCCGCTGCGTGCATGTGCCGCTGCGCGACGGCAGCTTCAGCATCGACTGGCAGAGGTTCAGCGACGCCCTGAGTCCGCGCACGCGCATGGTCATCCTCAATTCGCCGCACAACCCCAGCGGCGCCTTGATCAGCCGCGAAGACCTGGACCAGTTGGCCGCGTTGATCGGCAACCGCGATATCTATCTGATCAGCGACGAAGTCTATGAGCACCTGATCTACGATGGCGTGCGCCACGCCAGCGTGCTGGCCCACGCGCAGCTGTACAGCAGAGCCTTCGTCATCAGCTCGTTTGGCAAGACCTATCACGTCACCGGCTGGAAAACCGGTTACGTGGTTGCGCCACCGGCGCTCAGCGCCGAATTGCGCAAGGTGCACCAGTACGTCAACTTCTGCGGCGTGACTCCCTTGCAGTGCGCCCTGGCCGACTTCATGGCCGAGCACCCTGAGCACATCGACGAACTGCCGGCTTTCTACCAGGCCAAGCGCGACCTGTTCTGCGATTTGCTGCAGGCCTCGCGCTTCACTTTCACCCGCACCCCGGGCACTTACTTCCAGCTGGTGGACTATTCGCAGATCCGCCCCGACCTGAACGATGTCGACATGGCCCTGTGGCTGACCCGTGAGCATGGCGTGGCCAGCATCCCGGTGTCGGTGTTCTACCAGCAACCCATCCCCGAGCAACGCCTGGTGCGCCTGTGCTTTGCCAAACGCGAGGAGACGCTGCGCCAGGCAGCGGAGAAACTATGCGCGATCTGAGCCAACTGCCGAACCTGAAAATCGCCCTGGTGCAGACCACCCTGGCCTGGCACGACCGCGAGGCCAACTACGCGCACTTCGAGGAGCTGATCGGCCAGGCCGGCGAGGTGGACCTGGTGGTCCTGCCGGAAATGTTCACCACCGGTTTTTCGATGGAGTCCGAAAGCCTGGCGGAGCCGGAAAACGGCCCGACCTACAAGTGGCTCAAGGCCCAGGCGAAGAAAGCCAACGCGGTGATCACCGGCAGCGTGATCATCCAGGCCGCCGACGGCAGCCACCGCAACCGCCTGCTGTGGGCACGGCCCGACGGCGAGATCCTGCACTACGACAAGCGTCACCTGTTCCGCATGGCCGGCGAGCACAAGCACTACACTCCTGGCGAGCGCCAGGTGCAGTTCGAGCTCAAGGGTTGGCGGATCCGCCCGTTGATCTGCTACGACCTGCGCTTCCCGGTGTGGAGCCGTGACGCCCAGGACACCGACCTGCTGCTGTACACCGCCAACTGGCCGGCGGCGCGGCGCCTGCACTGGAACCGCCTGCTGCCGGCGCGGGGCATCGAGAACCTGTGCTTCGTCGCGGCGGTGAACCGGGTCGGCACCGATGGCAAGGGCTTCGCCTACTCCGGCGACAGCCAGGTGTTGGACTTCCAGGGCGAGAGCCTGCTGAGCGCGGGCGAGGCCGACGGGGTGTTCACCGTGGTGTTGCGGGCGGCGGAGCTTGCGGCGTACCGGGCGCGGTTCCCGGCGAACCTGGATGCCGATACCTTCGATCTGCATTAAGGGCCAATCGCGGGGCCAGCCCGCTCCCACGGTATCGTGGGAGCGGGCTGGCCCCGCGATGCTTTCAGGCTTCAGTACACATCTCGCCGATACCGCCCATCCTCGATCAACTGCTGTACGACAGCCTCGCCCAGGATTCCCTGCAACGCCGCATCCACCCCGGCCGCCATGCCTTGCAGGCTGCCGCAGACATACACGCAAGCGCCATCCTCGATCCAGCGCTTGAACTCGGCGGCCTGCTGCAACAGCACGTCCTGCACATAGATCTTCTGCGCCTGGTCCCGCGAAAACGCCAGGTCCAGCCGTTGCAGGTCGCCGCTTTCCACCCAGCCCTGCAGCTCCTCGCCGCACAGCAGGTCGTGCGCCCGGTTGCGTTCGCCGAACAGCAGCCAGTTGCGTTGCTCGCCTCCAGCAATGCGGGCCTTTAGCAGGCTGCGCAGACCGGCCAGGCCGGTACCATTGCCGATCAGCACCAAGGGCGCCGATTCGACGGGCAGGTGGAAACCGCTGTTGCGACGCAGGCGCGCGCTGACGCTGCCTTCCAGCGGCAGGTATTCGGTCAGCCAGCCGGAGCCAAGGCCCAGGTTGCCATCGGCGTGGCGCTCCTGGCGCACGATCAGCTCCAGCACGCCATCGCTGGCGATGGAGGCAATCGAGTATTCACGGGCGGTGAGTGGGATCAGTGCGTCGACCAGTGCCTGGGCATGCAGGCCGATCAGGTGTTCGCGGCTGACCGGCAACTGGCGGCTGGCCAGGGCCTGCGCCAGGGTTTCCTGCAGGCCGTCGAGCTGCACCGGGCTGCCTGGGTCAAGGCCCAGGCCGGCAAGGAAGGCATCGACACGGGGCTGGCCGTTGCGTGGCAGGACTTCGATCAGGTCACCGGCCTCCCAGGTTGCGGGCGCTTCTGCCTGCAGGCCCAACAGGTACACCGGCGCCCCCTGGCTGCCGGGGTTGAGCTGATCGCGGCGCGACAGGCGCCAGTTGCCGAAGCTTGGCGGCTGCCAGGCGGCGACCGGGCGGGCGCCGGTCAGGTGCGTCAGTTCCTGTTGCCACAGCTGCAGGGCGACGGGGTCGGCGTTGTCCACCTCCACCGGGCTGAAGGCGCAGGTGGCGCCACGTTCGCCGAGCCAGGCCTGGAGCCGGCGGGCGAAGCCGCAGAAGTGCGGGTACTGGCGGTCGCCCAGGGCCAGCAGGGCGTAGTCCAGGTGATCCAGCGGCCAGGCTTGGCCGAGGACCTTGCGCTCGAAGCCACGGGCGCTGTCCGGAGCTTCGCCGTCGCCGAAGGTGCTGACCACGAACAGTGCTCGGTTGGCCTGGCGCAATTCGGTTTCGCCCAATTCGGCCAGCGGGCGTACCTGCACCGGCAAGCCGGCGGATTGAAGTTGGCCGGCGCTCTGCCAGGCCAGCTGTTCGGCGAAGCCGCTCTGGCTGGCGAAGCCGATCAACCAGCTATCTCCGTCATTGGCCTGAGGGGCCACCGCGCCACGTGCGGCGCGAACCTGACGCTTCTTGCGTCGACGGTCGAGGTACAGCAGCCAGCCGGTGACGAAGAACAGCGGCATGGTCAGGCTGGCGAGGGTGACGATGATTCGCCCCGGCAGGCCGAAGTAGCTGCCCACGTGCAGGGCGTAGACGCTCTGCAGCAACTGGGCCTTGAACGACTTGTCGGTGTAACGCTCGTGACGTTTGACCTGGCCGGTGGCCGGGTCGAGGGTGAGGGTGTTCAGGGCGCGCTCGTGGTCGGCGCCTTGCAGCAGGTAGAACAGGGTCGCCGGTTGCCCGCCGGCCGGCGGCAGGCGCAGGTTGTAGGTGGACAGGCCGGGGCCTGCGGCGGCCTTGAGATTGGTCCAGATGGCATCGTAATCGACAACAAGAGGTGGGGCGTTCTTGTCCACCCTGGTCGGGCCATGGCGACCGCCGCGACCTTCGCCACGCTTCTGCTCGCCGGCCGCGGGTTGGTCGGCCAGCAGGCGATTGAGGCCTTCGCGGTACCATTCGTAGGACCAGAACAGCCCGGTCAGGGCGAACAGCAGGTAGAACAGCAGGCACCAGGTGCCGAATACCGCGTGCAGGTCCCAGTTGAAGGCGCGGCCTTTCTTCGCCCAGTCCAGCGTCAGCCAGGCCCGCCAGTCCAGTGCCTTGCGCGGCCAGCGCAGGTACAGCCCCGAGAGGCAGAAGAAAATCAGCATCAAGGTGCAGGCGCCGGTGATCTGCCGGCCTGTGTCGCCCATGGCCAGGAACCGGTGCAGGTTGAGCATGAGGTTGAAGAAGCCCAGGCCAGCCACGTCACCCTTGAGCTCGCCGGTATACGGGTCGGCGTAGCGCAGCGCGCCACGGCGCTCGCCGGGGGCGGGGGTAAAGAAGATTCGCGCGGCGTTGCCCTCGCGGGTATCGACCCAGAGCATGGAGACCTTGTCGCCTTGCGCGGCCTCGACCCGGCGCACCAGTTCAGCCGGCGCCAGCACGCCTTCCTGGCGGATCTCGACCTTCAGTACCTCGGCGTTGAATGCCCGCAGCAGTTCTTCCTGGAACGACCAGATCGCGCCGGTCACGCCCATCAGCGCCAGCACCAGGCCGGCGGTGATGCCAAGGAACCAGTGCAATTGGAACAGCGTCTTCTTCACCACATCGATTACCTTGTATTGCCGCCAGGGACTGCGCGGTGTGCATTATGCCTTGATACGCAAAAGCCCCGTTCAAGCGAATGAACGGGGCCTGGTGCTGCTGCATCAGAAGTGGAAGTTGGCGCTCATCAAGGCAGTGCGGCCAGCGGCCACATGGGCGTAGTGGGTCGAGAACACCTGGTCGAAGTAGCGTTTGTCCGTCAGGTTCTGCAGGTTCAGCTGCAGGTCCACATTCTTGGTCAGGCGATAGGTCGCCATGGCATCGTAGCGCCAGTAGGACGGTACTTCGACGGAGTTCGCCTCGTCACCGAAGCGGGCGTCGACGAAGGTCGCGCCAGCACCGAGGGTCAGCTGCGGCACGATGTCGTAGGTCGACCAGAAGGTGAAGTTGTTCCGCGGCGTACTCGGCATATGGTTGCCTTGGTTCGCTGCCGTGGTGGTCTTGACGATCTCGCTCTCCATGTAGGTGTAACCGCCGTAGACCTTCCACTTGCTGGTCAGGTTACCGGCGTAGGTCAGCTCCAGCCCCTGGACTCGCTGCTCACCATCGAGCACCTGGTACGTCGCATTGTCAGGGTCGGTGACCCGTGCGTTGGTCTTGTCGGTACGGAACAGTGCGGCAGTGAGCGAGAGGTTCTCGTCGAAGAAGTCCCACTTGGTGCCTATTTCGTAGTTGCGATTGCGTTCCGGATCAAGATTGCTGTTGTTGGCGGCCAGTTCCAGGCCACCGTTGCCGCTGGATTCACCCGACGGGTTGCTGGACGTCGACCAGGCCGCGTAGACGCTGCCGTTTGGCAAGGGCTTGTAGACCACACCCACTTGGTAGTTCCACAGGTGCGCATTGTTTTCACGGGAGAAGTCGCCGGCCACCGAGCCTCGACCGCCGGTGCTGTAGCCGCTGGACTTGGTCTGGTAGTCGTCGTAGCGCAGGCCGAGGTTCAGCGACCACTGTTCATTGAACGTGAGGGTGTCGAAGACATAGGCGGCGCTGGTCTTGGTGTCGGTGTCGGTGTAGGCCGGACTGTCGGTGATGGTGCCCGACCAGCTATCGTCCGGGGAGGGATCGTACAGGCTGGTGCAATCGCCGGAGGCGAGCAGCGCGGGGTTGCAGGTCGTGCCGGTTCCCGCGGCGGAGGTGATCACATAGCCACGGTTGTGGGTGTCGCTGTAGGTGAACTCCAGGCCAGTGACCAGGCTGTGTTCGATGAAGCCTGTGTTGAACTTGGCACTCAGGTCGGTCTGGTTGACCCAACCCTTGGAGGTGGAGTTGCGGTTCTTGGTGGAGCGATAGACTGTGCCGTTGGCAACGTTGCCCTTGCTGTCATCAGGGTTGGTGACGATGTAGTCGAGCGTCGAGCGCGACATGCGCAAGCTGTTGGACAGTGTCAGGTTGTCGTTCAGGTCATGTTCGATGCGCAAGGTGCCACTGTCGTTGCTGGTCTTGCGATAGTCGCGACCGTTCAGGCCATAGAAGTTGTCGCGATCGACATGTGCCGGCCCGTCCACGTTGTACTTGCTGCGCGTGGCACTGCGGTTCAGCGGGATGCCGTAGTCCGGCATATCGTCGGTCTTGAGATGGTAGTAACCCACCGTGACCCGGGTATCGGTGCCCAGGCCGAAGGCAAAGGAGGGGGCAACGCCCCAGCGACTGACATCCACATCGTCACGACCGGCGACATTGGCCTCGTGCTTCATCAGGTTCAGGCGAAAAGCCGAGCTGTCGGTCAACTGCTTGTTCAGGTCCAGGGTCGTGCGCTTGGTCTGGTCGCTGCCCCAGGTGAAGCCGCCATTGTAAGCATCACCCAATTTTGCAGTCTTGGTGACCAGGTTCAGACTGCCGCCAGTGGAGCCGGCGCCGGTAAAGGCCGAACCGGGGCCTTTGCTCACTTCGACCGACTCGACGTTGAAAATTTCGCGGCTTTGCGAGGCGACATCACGCATGCCGTCGACGAACACATCGCTTTCGGCATTGAAGCCGCGGATGATCGGTCGATCACCTGCGGGGTTGCCGCCCTCGCCCGCACCGAAGGTGATGCCTGGGGTCGTGCGCAATGCGTCCACCAGGGTGGTAGCCCCGGTGTCACGGATGACCTGCTGCGGGATGACAGTGACACTCTTCGGCGTTTCACGCAGGGGGGCCGTGTACTTCTTCGAGCTGGCCGTGTCCGACTTGTAGGTGGTGGCATCCTGCGTCGCATTCACGCTGGTGGCGTCCAGCGAGATGACGGCATCCGTGCTCTGCTCGGCAGCCAGCGCCCCTTGTGAAGCGGCGGCGGTGACGGCAACGCCGATGGCGGAGGCGAGCAGACGTGGTGAACTCACAGCAGATGGCACGTGACGCATTGTTGTAGACCTTCCCCAAGGTATGAAGGCCGTGGATGTTAATGTAAGCGAATGTAAGGAACAATTGAGAAGCGTTACCATTCGCCAGAAATTTACATTCTTTACAATTTTGCCTTACGGTTTTTGCGGTCTCATCCGTCGTGCCATGAATAAAGGGGCTTGTGGTAGGTAAAAGTGAATCAATATCATTGACGCTCCTATGGTCATATCTGGTGCCGCCGCCATGCTGCTTCACATTCCCGGGCTGTTCGACGCCGATGAGATCTCGCGCATCCGCGAGGCCCTGGAGCAGGCCGACTGGGCCGACGGCAAGATCACCGCGGGGTACCAGTCGGCCAAGGCCAAACACAACCTGCAATTGCCCGAGGGCCATGCGCTGGCCAAGGAGATTGGCAGTGCGTTGATCGAGCGGCTGTGGCGCAACCCGTTGTTCATGTCGGCGGCGCTGCCGCACAAGGTGTTCCCGCCGCTGATCAACTGTTACCGCGAAGGGGGCAATTTCGATTTCCACATCGACAACGCCCTGCGCCAGCCCAAGGGCAGCCCGGAGCGGGTGCGCACCGACCTGTCCTCGACGCTGTTCCTCAGCGATCCGGACAGCTACGACGGCGGCGAGCTGGTGATCCAGGACACCTATGGCGTGCGCGAGGTCAAGCTGGCCGCCGGCGACATGGTGCTGTACCCCGGCACCAGCCTGCACAAGGTCAACCCGGTCACCCGCGGTGCGCGCTATGCGGCGTTCTTCTGGACCCAGAGCTTGGTGCGCGAAGACAGCCAGCGCACCTTGCTGTTCGAGATGGACAACGCGGTCCGCCAGCTCACTGCCGATGTGCCCGAGCATCCGTCGCTGCTGCAACTGACCGGCACCTATCACAACCTGCTGCGCCGCTGGGCCGAGGTCTGAGCCGTGTCCTATCAGTTGCGTCGTGAGGATGTGGTGGATGTAGCCGGGTTGCAGGCGATGCTCGAACACAGCCCGGGTCAGGCCGCCCAGGCGATCCTCGCGGCGGCGGGGCAGGGGGTGGTCGAGGCGCAGTTGCTGCTCGGGCAGATTCTGCTCGATGGGCGCGGTATCGAAGAAGATGCCGGTGTGGCCCGCCGTTGGTTCGCCATCGCCGCCCAGGGCGGCAGCGCCATGGCGCACAACATGCTCGGCCGGTGCCTGGAGCACGGCTGGGGCGGCGAGGTGGATCTGGCGCAGTCGGCCATTCACTATGCCCGTGCGGCCGACGCCGGCCTGGACTGGGGGATGTACAACCTGGCCAACCTGCTGGCCACCGGGCGCGGGGTGCCGGCCGACCAGGCCCAGGCGTTGATGTGCTATGAGAAAGCCGCACAGCTGGGGCATGCCAAGTCGATGAACCTGTATGGGCGCTACCTGGAGCAGGGCATTGCCACCGCGCCAAGCCCTGCCCGGGCCGTGCGCTGGTATCGGCGTTCGGCCGAGGCCGGGGATTTTCGCGGGATGTTCAGCCTGGCGCTGGTGCTGGCCGAGCGGGGGGAGATCGGCGAGGCCGGGCCATGGCTGGAACGGGCCAGGGTCGAGGGCAACCTGAATTTCCTGCGCAGTGCGCTGGTGACGTTGCAGGGGGCGGGGCCGGCGCTGATGGCCCATGCGGCGCGCTATGCCGAAGAGATCGAACTGCGCGGTACTTGAGTATGTCCGTTCCGGTCATATCGCGGGGCAAGCCCGCTCCCACGGGTATTCACCACAGGCGTGGGAGCGGGCTTGCCCCGCGATGGAATTGAAAACGGGGCCTTGCGGCCCCGTTGTGCATTACAGGTAGTAGGCTTTCAGCGGCGGGAAGCCGTTGAACTCCACCGCGCTGTAGCTGGTGGTGTAGGCACCGGTGGACAGCCAGTACAGGCGATCGCCGATCGCCAGGTTCAGCGGCAGGCCGTACTTGTAGTTCTCGTACATGATGTCGGCGCTGTCGCAGGTCGGGCCGGCGATCACCACTTCCTCGGTCTCGCCTTTCTTCTCGGTCCAGATCGGGAACTTGATCGCCTCGTCCATGGTTTCGATCAGACCGGAGAACTTGCCCACGTCGGTGTAGATCCAGCGCTCGACCGCGGTGCGCGACTTGCGCGCCACCAGCACCACTTCACTGACCAGGATGCCGGCGTTGGCGATCAGCGAGCGGCCAGGCTCGAGGATGATTTCCGGCAGGTCGTCGCCGAAGTCTTCCTTGAGGAAGCGGATGATTTCCTCGGCGTAGGTCTCGAGGCTGTTGGTACGGGTGATGTAGTTGGCCGGGAAGCCACCGCCCATGTTGATCAGCTTCAGTTCGATGCCGTCTTCTTCCTTCAGGCGCTCGAAGATCACCTTGACCTTGGCGATGGCCGCGTCCCACACGCTGATGTCGCGCTGTTGGGAGCCGACGTGGAAGGAGATGCCGTAAGGCACCAGGCCCAGGTCGCGGGCGAGGATCAGCAGGTCCATGGCCATGTCGGTCTGGCAGCCGAACTTGCGCGACAGCGGCCAGTCGGCGGTGGTGGAACCTTCGGTGAGGATGCGCACATAGACCTTCGAGCCCGGCGCGGCCTTGGCAATGTTGCGCAGGTCGGCTTCGGAGTCGGTGGCGTACAGGCGCACGCCTTTCTCGAAGAAGTAGCGGATGTCCTTGGACTTCTTGATGGTATTGCCGTAGCTGATACGGTCGGGGCTGACGCCACGGCCCAGCACCTTGTCCAGCTCGTAGATCGAGGCGATGTCGAAGCTCGAGCCTTTCTCCTTGAGCAGGTCGATGATCTCGACCGCCGGGTTGGCCTTGACCGCGTAGTAGACCTTGGCGAATTCGAAACCGGCGCGCAGGTCGTCATAGGCCTGGCTGATCATCTGGGTATCGATGAGTACGAACGGGGTTTCCTGCTTGTCGGCGAACGCCTTCATCTTCTGGAAGGTGTCACGCGCAAAGTAGTCTTCGACCTGGATCGACATGCTCAAGGGCTCCATGGGCAAACTGAAAAGATAAGTGGCAGCACACTGAACGTCCTCCGTATCCCCACTTTGGTTCGCCTACTTCCCAAGGCATGTCGCCGAAAGCAAAAAGGTCAACCGTGCCGGGAAAGGGCGGCGGGTGACCTTGCTGTCTCGTCGTCAGTACTTGAGCCGGATGGATCGTTTCCAGCATGGACGTTCGGCGCGCACTTTAGGATGTGAAAACCGCAAGATCAACAGGCAGGTCCGGGGTGTTCGTCGTGTATCGACGCTCCACCGCTGCAATTACCGACCGGTGTGTGGCATGGATGTTCCGGAAAAGGCCGCAAGCGTTAAAAATTGTGGAATAGGTGGCGATCTGGTCGCGAACGGCTGAAAGCTGGGTTCTTTGCATGTTGGCTGGCTTTCGCCGCGAAAGAGCCGAAGAATCGGCAGAAGACCGTTTGTCGGAGTTGTGTGGTGAACGGGCTTTTTCCGGAGAGTGTTCATATTTATGGCCACGGTGTGACGCCCGTCATTTTTTTTGAATTCGTCATAAATTTTTTGTTACCGACACTGGAAACCACCCTTGGTCGGCTCAAGGCAGGGCCAATTGCCGTCATTGATGAGAAGCATTACTATTCGCGACCTCATCTGCCTCCCTGACGACCCCGAACGTGTCCGGACACAAAGGCTTTCTCGACCACTACCATGAGTTGATCGGCACCTGGACGCGCAAGTTGCGCAGTCGTCAGCAGGCCGAGGACCTCACCCACGACGCCTTTGTCCGGGTTCTGGAAAACCCGAGCGAGCAGGTCGAGCAGCCGCGTGCCTACCTGCACCAGACCGCCCGCAACATTGCCGTCGATGGCTTTCGCCGCGAGGACCGTCGCCAGGCACTGGAACTTGAGGCGTTCGCCGACGGCGCCGCCAATGGCAGCGACCCGGAGGCCTACGTGCAAGCCCTGGAACTGGCCGACAGCGTCGAGCGGGCGCTGGCCGAGTTGCCGCTCAACTGCCGCCGGGTGTTCATCTGGCAGAAACTCGAGGGCCTGACCCAGGCCGAGATCGCCGAGCGCATGGGTTTGACCAAGAACATGGTCGAAAAGTATATGATCCGCACGCTCCGACACCTGCGTGAGCACTGTCGGCCAGATGAGTCAGGAGACCCCATTGTTCAGACAGCACGCGCCCGACCCCGTGGGTGAGCAGGCGGCCAGTTGGTTCGCCCGGGCCCAGGAGGCGCCGCATGACAGCGCCGTGCAGCAGGCCTTGCAGGCCTGGCTGGCGCAGCACCCACGTCATCGCGAGGAGTATCAGCGCCTGGTACAGCTGTGGCGCGCCGCCGATTTCATCCCCCGACAACGCCTCGAAGCGCTGTGCCAGCCCGAGCCGGCGCGCCCGCTTGCGCGCCGCCGCCTGCTGCGCCAGGCCTTGGCGGCCGGTGTAGCAGTGGCCGCGCTGGGGCTGGGCTGGACAGGTTGGCAGTACCAGCAGCTCAACCATCAGGACACGTTGAGCACGGCCCTGGGCGGGCGGCGTCAGGTCGAACTGCCGGACGGTTCAAGGCTGGAACTCAACAGTGCCACCCAGGTGCAGGTGATGTTCTCTGCGGGGCGTCGCCATGTGCGCCTGGAGGCGGGCGAGGCGATGTTCATCGTCGCCCACGACAGTGGCCGGCCATTCGTGGTGAGCACCGCCCAGGGTGAAGTCACCGTCACCGGCACCCGCTTCGATGTGCGCCAGGACTTGAGCAGCACCCGCGTGGCGGTGGAACAGGGTTCGGTGAAGGTGCAGGGCGCGGCCGAGTCGCTGGCGCTGCTCGGCGCCGGCCAGGGTTCGCACATCGACGCCCAGGGCAAGGTCGCCGCGCCCTATGCCGTCGACGCCAATGCCGTGACCGCCTGGCGCCGGGGCAAGCTGGTGTTCGACAACGCGCCGCTGAGCGAGGTGGTGGTGGAAGTCTCCCGTTACCGCGCCCAGCCGCTGCATGTGGCACCCGGCAAGGCCGCCGCGCTGCGGCTGTCGAGCACCTTTAGCACCGACGACCCGGACGCACTGTTGCGCGCACTGCCGAGCATCCTGCCGGTGCAGGTGAAGACCCGTCCGGATGGCTCCAGCGAAATTATTTTGAAATAAATTCAGGTTTTTTTCCGTTCGTTCGTCTTCCCCGCCAGCTGCAACTGCCAAGCATTTCCATTTGCATGCGGTTGGCGTTTATCCCGATTCTCAGGACCCCTCGAAGACGTGAACAACAATAAGCCCCTTCTCCAGCTGCGCCGCCTGGCGCTGGCCCTGGCGGTCAGCGCCGCCGGCACCAGCTACGCCGACAGCATCCAGATCCAGGCCCAGCCATTGGCGGGCGCACTCAAGCAACTGGGTCAGCAGACCCACCTGCAGCTGTTCTTCAGCCCCGAACTGGTGGACGGCAAGCAGGCCCCGGCGGTGTCCGGCAACCTGGCGCCGGAGCAGGCCCTGCAGCAACTGCTGCAAGGCAGCGGGCTGACCTTCGAGCAGTCCGCGGACACCGTGGTGGTCAAGCCGGTCCAGGCCGCCGGCACCCTGACCACCGGCAGCCTGGAGCTGGCGCCCACCGATGTGAAAGTGGTTGGTGACTGGCTGGGCGACGCCCAGCAGAGCGTGGTGCAGAATCATCCCGGTGCTCGTACCGTGGTGCGTCGCGAAGCGATGGTGGAGAAGGGCACGATGAGCGTGCGCGATGCCCTGCGCGGCATCCCCGGCGTGCAGGTGCAGGACTCCAACGGCACCGGCGGCAGCGACCTGTCGCTGAACGTCGGCGTGCGTGGTCTTACCTCGCGCCTGTCGCCGCGCTCGACCGTGCTGATCGACGGCATCCCGGCGGCCTTCGCCCCTTACGGCCAGCCGCAGCTGTCGATGGCGCCGATCTCCTCGGGCAACCTCGACAGCATCGACGTGGTGCGCGGCGCCGGTTCCGTGCGCTATGGCCCGCAGAACGTCGGCGGGGTGATCAACTTCGTGACCCGGGCGATTCCCGAGAAGGCCTCCGGCGAGTTGTCCACCACCCTGGAGACTTCCCGCCATGGCGGCTGGAAGCACACCGAGTCGGCCTTCGTCGGCGGCACCGCCGACAACGGCATGGGCGTGGCGTTGCTGTATACCGGTGTGAACGGCGACGGCTACCGCAGCAGCAACAACGACAACGATATCGACGACGTGATGCTCAAGACTCACTGGGCGCCGACCGATGTCGACGAGTTCTGGCTCAACTTCCACTACTACGACGGCCGTGCCGACATGCCCGGTGGCCTGACCCAGGCCCAGTACGACCACGATCCCTTCCAGTCGGTGCGCGACTTCGACTATTTCAGTGGCCGGCGCAAGGACGTGTCGTTCAAGTGGCTGCGGCAGATCGACGACGCCACCCAGTTCGAGGTGCTGACCTACTACACCGACAGCTTCCGGGGCAGCGCCATCGCCGCGCGCGACATGAAGACCCTGTCGTCGTACCCGCGCAACTACCACACCTTCGCCATCGAGCCACGCCTGTCGCGGATCTTCTTCGTCGGCCCGACCACCCAGGAAGTCAGCGTCGGGTATCGCTACTTGAAGGAAGCCATGCGCGAGCAGTCCACGCGCCTGGCCCTGGTCGACAACGTGCCCACTGTCACCCCGACCTCCGACGGTCATGTGTTCCAGGACCGCAGCGGCGGCACCGAGGCCAGCGCCTATTACATCGATGACAAGATCGACGTCGGCAACTGGACCATCACCCCGGGCATCCGCTTCGAGCACATCAACACCGACTGGCGTGATCGCCCGGTGCTGGACGCCAACTACCGCCCGGTGCCGGAGAAGAACCGCAGCATCACCAGCAACGAACCGCTGCCGGCGTTGAGCGTGATGTACCACCTGTCCGACGCCTGGAAGCTGTTCGCCAACTACGAGACCTCGTTTGGCAGCCTGCAGTACTTCCAGCTGGGCCAGGGCGGTACCGGCAACAACACGGCCAACGGCCTGGAGCCGGAGAAGGCCAAGACCTACGAAGTGGGTACGCGCTATGACAACGGCGGCTTTGCCGGTGAGTTGACCGCGTTCTACATCGACTTCGACGACGAGCTGCAGTACATCAGCAACGACATCGGCTGGACCAACCTGGGGGCGACCAAGCACCAGGGCATCGAGGCCTCGGTGCGCTACGACCTGGCCGGTCTCGACCCGCGGCTGGAAGGCCTGTCGGTCAATGGTGGCTACACCTACACTCGCGCCACCTATGAAGGTGATATCCCCGGCTTCAAGGGCCGCGACCTGCCGTTCTACTCGCGCCAGGTGGCCACCGCCGGGCTGCGTTACGCCGTCAACCGCTGGACCTGGAACCTGGACGCGTACGCCCAATCCAAGCAGCGCGCGCCGGGAACCGGGATGAATGCCAACGGCAGCTTCAACGGCAACTACATCACCGAGCCGAGTGCCGACGGGCAGTATGGCGATATTCCGGGGTACGTGACCTGGCATGCCCGTGGCGGCTATGACTTCGGGCCGCAGCTGTCGAACCTGAAGCTGGCGGCGGGGGTGAAGAACCTCTTCGACAAGCAGTACTTCACGCGTTCCAGCGACAACAATGCCGGGATCTATGTGGGGGAGCCGCGCACGTTCTATGTGCAGGCCAGTGTAGGGTTCTGATTCGAGATTGCCGGGGCCGCTGCGCGCCCCCGGCTATCCATCAGGAGACTACTGCCTCCGCCGGCGACACGATACTGGTCTTACCGCCCCGCGACCTGCCCGAGCTCAGGTACGCCGCAATCGACTCCTGCGTCACCTCCCCCAGGAACACGCCTTCGCTATCCAGCACCGGCAACCACGCCCGATTGAACTCGTACATCCGCGACAGCAGGATGCGCAGGTGCTCGTCATGCGCCGCCGTGGCGTTGAACGGTCGCAGGAAATCCCCACACGTCCCGTGCTGTCGGTGCATGTCGCGCCGGCGCACATAGCCCAGCGCCTTGTTCGCGGCATCTGTCACCACTGCATAACGGCGATCGTGCTCATCCAGCAGTTCCAGCGCCTCGCTCACCGACGTATCCGGGCTCAACGCTGGCGCGTTGTCCGCCGCATCCTCGGCGCGCACCAGCAGCAGGCGTTTCAGGGTGCTGTCCTGGCCGACGAAGTTACTGACGAAATCGTCCACCGGATGGGCCAGCAAGGTGTCCGGGTGATCCAACTGCAGCAACTTGCCGGCGCGGAAGATAGCGATCTTGTCGCCCAGCTTGATGGCCTCGTCGATGTCATGGCTGACCATGATCACCGTCTTGTTCAGTGCCCGCTGCATCTCGAAGAACTCGTTCTGGATCATCTCGCGGTTGATCGGGTCGACCGCGCCGAACGGCTCGTCCATCAGCAGCACCGGCGCCTCGGCGGCCAGGGCGCGGATCACGCCGATGCGCTGCTGCTGGCCGCCGGAGAGCTCGCGCGGGTAGCGCTGCAGGTACTGCTTGGGCTCGAGCTTGATCATGTGCATCAGCTCGCGAGCGCGGTCGTGGCATTTCTGCTTGTCCCAGCCGAGCAGGCGCGGGACCACGGTGATGTTCTCCTCGATGGTCATGTTGGGGAACAGTCCGATCTGCTGGATCACATAGCCGATATGACGACGCAGGGTTACCTCGTCCAGCGCGCTGGTGTCTTCGCCGTTGATGAACACCTGGCCCGAGGTCGGGGTGATCAGGCGGTTGATCATCTTCAGCGTGGTGCTCTTGCCGCAGCCCGAGGGGCCGAGGAACACGCAGATTTCGCCCTCGTTGACGGTGAGGCTTACCGCGTCGACGGCTTTGACGTCCTTGCCGTTGACGTTGAAGGTCTTGCTGAGGTTCTTCAGTTCGATCATGGGCGCAGTCCTTCCGGAGTCAGGGCACGTTGCAGGGTTTGCAGGAGCAGGTCGGCGATGATCGCCAGCAGGCTGACCAGCACGGCGCCGACCAGCAGCATCGACATGTCGCTGCGGCTGATGGCGGTGAGGATGAGCACGCCCAGGCCACCGGCGCCGATGGTCGCGGCGATGGTCATCACGCCGATGTTCATCACCACGGCGGTGCGCACGCCGGCGAGGATCACCGGCACGGCAATGGGCAGCTCGACCATGCGCAGGCGCTGGCCGAAGGTCATGCCGATGCCGCGGGCGGCCTCGCGGATGCCCGGCTCGACGTTGGTCAGGGCCAGGTAGGTGTTGCGCAGGATCGGCAGCAGTGAATAAAGGAACACGGCGGTGATCGCCGGCAACGGCCCCAGGCCCTGGCCGAACTTCGAGTAGAACGGCAGCAGCAGACCGAACAGGGCGATCGAGGGGATGGTCAGCAGCACCGTGGCGCTGGCCTGCAGGGGGCCGGCGAACACCGGGAAGCGGGTCATCAGGATGCCCAGCGGCACGCCGACGACGATGGCCAGGCCCACGGCGATGCCGACCAGGGTGATGTGCTGCCCGGTCAGTTGCAGGACTTGCGCCCAGTCGAGATGGGCAAAGGTGTCGAGCAAGTTCATGGTTGTACCTCGCCGAGTGAGTGCTCACGCAGGAACGCCGCGGCGACCACGGTCGGGCTCTGGTGCTCGACATCGACCTGGGCGTTGAGCTTGCGCATGGTCTGGTCGTCGAGCTGACTGGCCAGCGGCTCGAGCAGGGTGGCCAGTTGCGGGTGGGCGTCGAGTACTGCCTTGCGCAGCACGGGCGCCGCGGTGTAGTCGGGGAAGTAGTGCTTGTCGTCTTCCAGCAATTTGAGATCGAAGGCGTCCAGGCGCCCGTCGGTGGTGTAGACCAGGCCGGCGAACACTTGGTTGTTGCGCATCGCGGTGTAGACCAGGCCGCCATCCATCTGGCGGATGTTGCGCCGGTCCAGGGGCAGGCCGTACATCTCGCGCAGGCCGACCAGGCCATCGGGGCGGTTGGCGAACTCGGTGTCCAGGGCCACCAGGTGGTGACGGTCGGGCTCGTCACGCAACACGTGGTTGAGATCGCTGATGGTGTTGACCTGCGGGTAGGCCGCGGCGACCTCCCTGGGCAGTCCCAGGGCATAGGTATTGCTGAATTTCGACGGAGTCAGCCAGACCAGTCCTTTCTTCGCATCGAGTGCCTTGACCCGGGCGTAGGTGGCTGCGGCGCTGGGCATGCGCTCGTCGATATGGTTGTAGGACACCAGCGAGACGCCGGTGTATTCCCACATCAGGTCGAGCTGGCCGGTTTCCTGGGCCTGGCGGGCGATGTTGCTGCCAAGGCCGGCGGTCACCCGTACATCGAAGCCGTTGGCACGCAGGTACTGGGCGGTGATTTCGGCGAGCACGGTCTGTTCGGTGAACACCCGCGCGCCGATGCGGATCAGCGGTTTTTCCGCCGCCTGGGCAAAGCCTGCGCATAGCAGGGCCGCGCCCAGCAACAGGGCGATTGTCTTCTTCATGGTTTCCCTCTCGTTAACGGGCCAGGCCACGTTCCAGCCAGCGCTTGCTGGAGAAACTCACCAGCGCGTCGAGCGCCAGGGCCAGCAGCGCGGTGCACGCGGCACCCAGCAACAGCTGCGGCTGGTTGTTCAGGGCGATGCCGGGGAAGATCAGGCTGCCCAGGCTGTTGGCGCCGATCAGGAATGCCAGCGGCGCGGTACCCACGTTCAGCGCCAGGGCCACGCGCACCCCGCCGACGATGATCGGCACGGCATTGGGCAGTTCCACCTGCCACAGCTGCTGGCGCGGGGTCATGCCGATACCGGTGGCGGCTTCCTTGAGCGAGGCGGGGACGTTTTTCAGGCCCTCGTAGGTATTGCGCACGATGGGCAGCAGGGAGGCGAGGAACAGCGCGAAGATCGCGGGACCTGCGCCGATGCCCAGGATGCTCAGGGCGATGGCCAGGACGGCCAGGGGAGGAATGGTGTTGCCAACGTTGAAAAACTGCATGAAGCGCTCGGCCTTGTCGACCCGGTGCGGTCGACTCAAGGCAATGCCGGCGGGGATGCCCACGGCCAGCGCCGCCGCCATCGAAGCCAGCACCAGGACCAGGTGCGCTTGCAGGTAGAACCCAAGATCGTCGCGGTAGCGGGCGATCGTGTCGATGCCGATCCAGTGGACCAGCAGGGCCAGGATGACGAGCACGGCGGCCCATCCCAACAGCCCTTTTCCGTAGCGTGCAGCCACAGGCGGACTCCTTTTTTATAGTCGGCGATCACACCCCCGTGCGGCCGGCCATTCCTGGCGGCGGGCAGCGTGGTCGCGAGCAGCAGCCCGATGCGCGGCATCAGGCCATGAGCCGAACCCCGTCGGGCTCGTGAAGCAGGTGAAACCAGCCCTGAACCAAAGCGGGTTGCAGGGGAGTGGACGTCTCCGTGGAGGGAAAGGTTCCCATCTTGGGCGGCATTTGGCCAGTGTTAATAACTGGTTGCTTGTAAAAATGACGAGAAAAAACGGCGTATTTAAGTGCTGAAGGCGTTGAAGTAACTGTCCTGTGGCCATTTGTCGTGATAAAGCGATTGTACGGTAGATTGGTTGTGGTTGTTCCGGTCCTTTCGCGGGCAAGCCCGGTCCCACGAGTGCCCGTTCGGGGGGCGCCTTTCGTATCTTCGGTTTTGGCCCGCGCCCCGACTTCAGGTATGATATCGCCCCTTTTTGAATCCCCAGTCAGGCGATTTCCCATGACCAACCAGGCCGCCGAAGTCGCGAAGCGCCGCACTTTCGCAATCATTTCCCACCCCGACCTTACCCTCTAGGTCAGGCTGCGACAGGCCCTGCCATATTCTTAAACAATCTACTGATTTTATTGAAGAATCCCTGGTCACCCGCGACAATCAAAGACATCCGAAGACAGGCTAAGCCGCTTAAGTTATGAATCGCCCCTGGTTTCCTAGACACTCTCCAAGCTCAGAAAATAGCGTTTCTCATACTCTACTGGAGACAGCTGCATAGCACTGCTGTGTCGACGCTTGGGGTTATAGAACATCTCGATGTAATCGAAAATATCACTTCGGGCTTCGTCACGCGTTGCGTAGATCTTTCGTCGGATTCGCTCCCGCTTCAAAAGCTGGAAAAAGCTCTCGGCTACGGCATTGTCGTGGCAGTTTCCCCGTCGGCTCATGCTGCTGATCACATTGTTGGCCTTCAGGAAGCTTGTAAGCGATCCATGAACCCCACCTACCGAGAATAGGAAGTCGCAGTTATCGTGGCATCTCCGGCGAGCAGTTCCACGGCAGTAGCGCTTCATAGTCTGCTACAGACTGCGCGTGGGGCAGTCGCTCCAGTACGTGGCGCAGCCACGTATAAGGCTCTTGGCCGTTGATCTTTGCAGTCTCGACCAATCTGTAGATCTGGGCACTGGCCGTGGCCCCCTTGGGCGTGTCGCTGAACAGCCAGGCCTTGCGACCGATGACAAACGGCTTGATCGAGCGCTCAGCCAGATTGTTGTCGATTGGTAGATAACCAGCCTCGACGTAACGCACCAACCGGCTCCAGTTATTCGCCAGATAATTCACGGCCTTGCCCAGCACGCTTTGCGGCGTCACTTGGGATTGGGCCTTGTCCAACCAACTTTTCAACTGGGTCAGGACTGGCAGGCTTTGCGCCTGTCGCGCTACATAACGCTGCTCGTCACTGGCGTCTTTCAGTTCGCGCTCGATGCCATACAGCTTGTTGATCATTGCCAGTGCGACATCGGCCCGTCCGGTTTTGCCTTTAGGCTGCACTTTCTGAGCGTCGACGAATTTGCGCCGGGCATGCGCCATGCACGCCAACCGTTCCACGCCAGGCTGCAGCGCCAACGCGTTATAGCCGGCGTAATCGTCCGTCATGACATACCCGCGATAACTTTCCAGCAGGCGCAACGGCACTTCCTGCGCCCGACTGGAGCTGTAGTCGAACAGCACGATTTTTCGGTCAGGCGGTCCGCTGACTTGCACCCACATCCAGGATTGGCTGGTCGGGTCTCGATCCGGTTCTTTCAGTACCAGGACACGGGTTTCATCGCAATGGATGACCGGACTTTCCAGTAATCGCTCACGCATCAAATTCAGCAGCGGCTGGACATGTTCGCTGCATTGGATGATCCAGCGCGCCAGTGTCTGACGTGGAATGTCGATCCCGTGCCGGCTCAGGACACTTTCAAAACGGTGCAGCGGCAAGCCATCGACATACTTGGTGGTCAGCAACATCGCCAACACGCTCGGGCTGGCCATGCTCTTCTCGATCAGTTGAGCCGGTTTGTCTGCCGTGATCGGGGCAACTTCACATCCCCGGCAGCCGTAGACCTTACGGACATGTTTGAGCACGCGGATCTGCATCGGCACGATATCCAGCTGCTCGCTGATTTCCTCACCGATCTCATGCTTGCGGCAACCGCATGCACAGGTCAGTTCGTGTTCAGGCAGTTCGTGGATGACTTCGATACGCGGCAGATCAGCCGAGAGTGGCTTGCGTTTTCCCCGGCGTGGCGCTGGTGTGACGACTTCTTCATCCGGCGTCTCCACCGTCAACAGAGGCTCGCTCTCTGCCTCGTTGAACATCGCCAGTTGCGGCGTGTTGGGGTCGATGGCCTGCTCGGACTTGCGGCCGAAAAGACGATCACGCAGCAACTTGATCTGTTCTTTCAGATCAACGATGTGGGTGGCGTAGGCTTCTTTGACTTCCTGCTCACGCGAGCGTGCTGCGTAAGCCTCAAGGAGCATTTGCTTGAGCAGGACAGGGTCATCGGGAAGGTCATCGGGCATGGAATTCATGCCGAGGATTATACCGATTCAGGCAACGAAACGAGGGGTCAAAACCTGATGCGGACGGTTGCGCCAGAGGTCGAAGCCGTCGAGTAGCCAGTTCAGCTCCTGAACAGTCAGGACAATGGCTTCGTCAGTGATGTCGGGCGAGGTTTTGAAGCGCTCGGATTCCAGGCGCTTGAGCCAGAGACAGAAACCGTTGCGCTCCCAATAGAGGATCTTCACGCGATTGCGCGGTTTGTTGAGGAACACGAAAAGAACCGGGTCGAACACGGCCACCTTGATATCCAGTTCAACCAAGGCTGCGAGGCCATCGATGGATTTTCGAAAGTCGACGGGCTTGGGGTAGAGATAGACTTTTTCGACTTTGGCGTCGGGGCGCATCATCGTCGGCAGGCTCCAGAAAGAAATCGGGAGCACAGCATCGGGGATCAGGTAAGCGCTTTGAATGTGGGGTTCATGGAGCGCTTACCGATGTCATGGCTGCCTTCGAGCAGGCGCGCCAGGCGCCGCGCAACCCGTTCCCGGACGTGATGGCAGCGTTTGAACGCGCCACTGCTGTATTCCGCCGGGAAAGAAAGGAGCAGCGCGAAGGTGAGGGGCCAAAGAAGCCCAGGCCGTTAACGCCGTCGCGTCACCGCAAAGGCCATGAGCCTGATCGGGAGCGTTAAAATAGAAGGCTCAAATGTCTCAGCATACGTCACTCATCTTGCTTGCTGTTGGACAGGACGTAACCAGCTACAGTCCCAAGAAGTGCTGCCAGTGTTTCAATTTGGAATTTAGTAAGTAGTGCAAGTATTAACAATGTTGGGATGAATAGGACAACACCAATTGCCTTGAGTGAGTTAGGCCCAAACCCTTGATTCTTTGCTTTAACCCGTTTGTAAACAATGTTTAAGCCGTAAAGCATTGCTATTACAGCGCCTAGAACTGCTATGAAATGCACCCATGTAATATCTGGTTGTGTAGGCACTATGCTCTCCTTGCTGCGTGATTGTAATACATAACTATAGCCTTTCCCTTGGTGCTGCAAGTCGCTGGTTCTCTCAGGCTATGGAGTTTAACCGGCGAATTTTGGGGTGATTCTCTCTCAGCGGGTCACTAAGTAACCCGCTGAGAGAATCCATTCACACATTAATTAGCTCAGGATTTGCTTGAGCTTTTCAGTCAAGATGGGTCTTCTGGCCTCAATAAATTCTCCAAAATCTTCAAATTCCAGACTGACATCCGGTATTAAATGATTATTCAGGAAAGTGACGCGATCCTGACTTTTCGTCTGTGAATTGACCCAAGACGACAGATCATTGTGCTGTTTCGACATGTTTTCGTTCGCGTCCAGCATCTGAAGATTTAATATGGAGTTGTAAGTCCACCAGCCATATTCTTCGTTGTCGTCTACCGAAAGATCGTTAAACATCCCTTCTGGATGCATATGATCTTTATGGAAGTTGTTGTTTTTATAATCAAGATTTGGATAAAGTAACGCCAGTATGGAGAAGGCGTACATGTCATCTTTTTGAGTCAGCAGAATGTCGGCGATGAATTCGTCTGTAATGCCCGTATCTCTTTTCGTATTTTCATTGATGCTGTTAACGGGGAAAAGAGGTGCATCAAACTCAATGGCGGCCAGGGATACATCATTGGTAAATGCCTTGCGGATTTGACTCAGTACGCTATCAGATGTGCCGCCAAATATTCGTTTGATCAAGACAACATGAAGCCATTTTTTAATGATGCTCCGGTCATCTGCGCATGAGACTTTGGTGTGAAAGTCTTTATAGATGTCTTTGTGGTAGAGATAATATATTATGGGGATTAGCGCATTTTTAGATGTCAGGGTTGAATCCGAAAATCCAAATGATTTGACGAGATCAAAAACAGACAGCACAGAGTCTCTGATTTTGTCCCACTCTTTTTCAAACTCAATAGCATTGCTTTTTGAGAAGTTCGTGACTTTGAATTTGATGTCCTTGCTGTGAAGGTAGAGGAATGCCTTCAGGATAAAATCTTTTGAGATTGTGAATCCTTTGTCTCGCACATTGTCGACGAGAGTATGGATTTCTTTTCGGGCGTCTTTTTTATCCCAGTTTGCAACAGCAATGGACATTATCAGGTCAGAGAAATTCAATGGCTCGCCGCCACTGTTTATTCTGATGAAAATGTTCAGCGCCTTATCAATGCTTTGCTCTGTTTCCAGGAAGAAGTTGATGATTGGCTTTGAGTGAATTACGTTTTTGAGTGTTGCCAGGCTTCTGTACGAAAACTCACTTGATTTCAGGTTGTGAAGATCAAGGTATTTATTGAACTCGAAGTCGTCTGAAAGGGCCAGGATTTCAGAGACCTTAAACCACTTTGCCCTGTTTGATTCAAACTCGTTTTTTGTCAGGAACTTGAACTCATAAATTCTGCCGTCCTCTTCATTTTCCAGCGGGTTCTCGATGTTCAAATACAGATGCCTAGTTGGATAGACGCGCTCTGTGTTTTCCTCGTGGAGACGTGGTGTCCGATATGCATAACTTCCGCGCAGGCCGATGTAAAGAGATGTTAATCGTTGCTGGCCATCCAGAACCGCTGTGAAGTCATTGTGGGTGCTGGTGCTGAATTCTTCATTATGGGTCTTGTAGCGCTGTCTGAAGTCTTTCAGGAACTGATAGAATTTATAGTTTGTCTTTGTTTCGCCTTCGACCCGCCAGAACAGGAATGAACTGATGGGGTAGTTTCTCATTATTGAGTCAAATAACCATTCAATCTTGTCGTAGCTCCACTCAAATTCACGCTGGATAGCGGGGAGCAGGTATTGATTGTTTTCAATGTTCCTGATGGCAGCTGAAATGGTGATGGGGGTCTGGAATGACATTTAAGGTTCCTGGCGCTTGTATTTTGAGTGGTAAGCACACTCCTAACGCCTGACGCTACCAATTTGCCATCAGCCCGTCCAGTAAGGGTTTAGGGCTTATCCCGTGGGCGTTTGGAGGTGCTTTTTGTTACAATGCGCGATTTCCTGCGCTGGCCTGTAGCAATTGGCCAAGGGCACCTTTTCAGCTGTGTACATAACAGCGTACACAATCGAGATCCAGAACGATGTCCGACAGCAAAATTGTCAATGAAGTCAACAGCCGACGCACGTTTGCCATCATTTCCCACCCCGACGCCGGTAAGACCACCATCACCGAGAAGCTCCTGCTGATGGGCAAGGCGATCTCCGTCGCGGGTACCGTGAAGTCGCGCAAGTCCGACCGCCACGCCACCTCCGACTGGATGGAAATGGAGAAGCAGCGCGGCATCTCCATCACCACCTCGGTGATGCAGTTCCCTTACCGCGAGCACATGATCAACCTGCTCGACACCCCCGGCCACGAGGACTTCTCGGAAGATACCTACCGCACCCTGACCGCGGTGGACTCGGCGCTCATGGTGCTCGACGGTGGTAAGGGTGTAGAGCCGCGTACCATCGCCCTGATGGACGTCTGCCGCCTGCGCGACACGCCGATCGTCAGCTTCATCAACAAACTCGACCGTGACATCCGTGATCCGATTGAACTGCTCGACGAGATCGAGGCAGTCCTGAAGATCAAGGCCGCGCCAATTACCTGGCCGATCGGTTGCTACCGCGACTTCAAGGGCGTGTACCACCTCACCGGCGACTACATCGTCGTCTACACCCCGGGCCACGGCCACGAGCGCACCGAAGCCAAGATCATCCAGAACCTGGACTCCGACGAGGCCCGCGCGCACCTCGGTGACCAGTACGATTCGTTCGTCGAGCAACTGGAACTGGTGCAGGGTGCCTGCCACGAGTTCAACCAGGACGAGTTCATCAACGGCCAGCTGACCCCGGTGTTCTTCGGTACCGCCCTGGGCAACTTCGGTGTCGACCATGTGCTCGACGCGGTCGTCGACTGGGCGCCACGCCCGCTGGGCCGGGTGGCCCACGAGCGTACCGTTGAGCCCGTGGAAGAGAAGTTCACCGGTTTCGTGTTCAAGATCCAGGCGAACATGGACCCGAAACACCGCGACCGCATCGCGTTCATGCGTATCTGCTCGGGCAAGTACGAGAAGGGCATGAAGATGCGCCATGTGCGGATCAACAAGGACCTGCGCATCGGCGATGCGCTGACCTTCTTCTCCTCCGAGCGCGAGCAGCTGGAAGAGGCCTATGCCGGCGACATCATCGGCCTGCACAATCACGGCACCATCCAGATCGGCGACACCTTCACCGAAGGCGAGGCCCTGGGCTTCACCGGTATCCCGCACTTCGCCCCGGAGCTGTTCCGCCGCGTGCGCCTGAAGGACCCGCTGAAATCCAAGCAGCTGCGCCAGGGCCTGCAGCAGCTGGCCGAAGAGGGCGCGACGCAGGTGTTCTTCCCCGAACGCAGCAACGACATCATCCTTGGCGCGGTCGGTGTGCTGCAGTTCGACGTGGTCGCCAGCCGTCTGAAGGAAGAGTACAAGGTCGAGTGCGCCTACGAGCCGATCACCGTCTGGTCGGCGCGCTGGATCAGCTGCGACGACAAGAAGAAGCTCGAGGAATTCCAGAACAAGGCCATGGAGAACCTGGCCATCGACGGCGGCGGTCACCTGACCTACCTGGCCCCGACCCGGGTCAACCTGTCGCTGATGGAAGAGCGCTGGCCGGACATCAAGTTCCGCGCTACTCGCGAGCATCACTGATCGTACAGGCCTTCATCTGATCCTGTAGCAGCGGCCTTGCCGACGCCTCGGCAAGGCCGTTCCTACAGGGGCTGCGTAATACCCGCAATCAATTCCCTGCTTTTATGCTGGTCCAGATCCGCGTCCTGATCCGGTCGATCTTCGCCGGCATCGCCTCCAGGGCATACAGCTTGCCCATCACATCCGCGCTCGGGTAGATCATCGTGTTGCCCTTCATCGCCGGGTCCACCAGCCCGTCGGCCTGCTGGTTGCCATTGGCGTATTGCACGAAGTTGCTGATGTTCGCCATCACTTCCGGCTGCAACAGATAGTTCATGTAGGCGTACCCGGCTTTCTCGTTGGGCGCATCGGCCGGCATGGCGACCATGTCGAACCACATCGGCGCGCCTTCCTTCGGAATCGAGTAGCCCACCTTCACCCCGTTCTTCGCCTCCTCGGCGCGGTTCTTTGCCTGCAGCACGTCACCCGAGAAGCCCACCACCAGGCACACATCGCCATTGGCCAGGTCGCCGGTGTACTTCGAGGAGTGGAAGTAGCTGATGTACGGGCGCACTGTCATCAGCAACGCCTTGGCCTTGTCGTAGTCCGCCGGGTTCTGGCTGTGGTGCGGCAGGCCCAGGTAGTGCAGGGCGATCGGCAGCAGCTCGGGGCCATTGTCCAGTACGGCCACGCCGCAGCGCTTGAGCTTGGAGAGGTACTCGGGCTTGAAGAACAGGTCCCACGAGTCGATGGGCGCGTTGTCGCCGAGCACCGCCTTGACCTTGTCGATGTTGTAGCCGATGCCGGTGCTGCCCCACAGGTAGGGGAAGCCGTACTGGTTGCCCGGGTCGTTCACCTCCAGCGCCTTGAGCAGCACCGGGTTGAGGTTCTTCCAGTTCGGCAGCTGCGACTTGTCGAGTTTTTTCAGGGCCTTGCCCTGGATCTGCCGGGCCATGAAGTGGTTGGACGGGAACACCACGTCGTAGCCGGAGTTGCCGGTCATCAGCTTGCCGTCGAGTGTCTCGTTGCTGTCGAACACATCGTAGGTGGGCACGATGCCGGTGGTTTGCTGGAAGCTCTTCAGGGTGTCCGGGGCGATGTAGCTCGACCAGTTGTAGATCTTCACCGAGTCGGCGGCGCCGGCAACGCTTGCGGCCAGCATCAGGGGAGCGATAAGGAGCGTGCGCATGTCGGGGTTACCTTGCTTTGTCTGTTGTTATCGAAGGCAGGCGATCAGCGGATCAGAAAATCAGTACGTAGGTCTTGCGCACGGTCTCCTGGATATCCCAGGTGCCGACGCTGTTGGCCGGTAGCATCAGGGCGTCTCCGGCTTCTATGACTAGCGGCTCGCCGCCATCTGGGGTGAAGGTGCAGCGGCCCTTGATGAAGTGGCAGAACTCCTGTTGCACGATCTGCCGCCGCCAGCGCCCCGGGGTGCACTCCCATATCCCGGTCTCGACGCCGTCATTGCGTTCGATGCAGGTGACCGAGGTGACCGCAACCGGCTCGCCGAGGGGCACGGCAACCGGGGTGGCGCTGTCCAGGATAACGCTGTCGGTGTGCTTGAACTGGGTGATGCTCATGACCGGTGGATCCTGTGTGGTGATGAAGGGAAGTCAGTGCATGAAACCTTCCATGAAGTCGGCCAACCCGCTGGCCAGGCGCCGCCGCCAGGGGGCACTGGCCGGGTTGGCGAGGGTCCGGTCCTCGTGGACGAAACTCTGGATGATCGCGTTGTAGCCCAGCCAGCGGCAGGGCTCAGGTGGCCAGCTGGCCAGGCTCGCCAGCGGGCGGTTGTCATGCACCCAGGGCTGGGCGGTGAGCGCGTTGTGCTGGCCGAGGATCAGGGCCGCCAGGGTGCGTCCGCCCAGGTTGGTGGCGCCGACGCCTTCGCCGCCGTAGCCGCCGGACAGGGCGATGCCGCGCTGGCGATCGCACAGCATGTGCGGGCGGAAGCGCCGGGCCATGCCCAGGTTGCCGCCCCAGGAATGGGTGATGCGCACATGCTTGAGCTGCGGGAACAGCTCGCCGAACAGGTAGCGGCGTAGCTCGATCTCGTTGTCGGTGAGGGTGAAGTTCTCGCGCAGGCGACCGCCGAAGCGGTAGCCGCCGCGGGCACCGAACACCAGGCGGTTGTCGGCGCTGCGCTGGCCGTAGGTGACCTGGCGGCTGTTTTCGCTGAAGGCCTGGCCCTGGCTCAGGCCGATCTGTTCCCAGGTCGACTCGGGCAACGGCTCGGTGGCCACCAGCAGGCTCTGCACCGGCAACTGGTGCCGCCCGAGCGGGGGCAAGCTGGCGGCGTAGCCTTCGACGGCCGGCACCATCCAATGGCTGCGGATGCGTGCCAGTGGGGTGCGCACTTCGCCGGTCTGCCAGTCGATGGCCGGGGTGTTTTCGTAGATCGGCACGCCCATGGCCTCGACCGTCCGTGCCAGGCCGCGCACCAATCTGGCCGGTTGGATCGTGGCCACATGCGGGCTGTAGAGGGCGCCGTAGGGGTTGCTGACCTTCAACTGGGCATCCAGCTGTTCGGGGCGCAGCCAGCGGTAGTCGTCCTCGTTCATGCCCTGGCGGTAGAGGTCATCGAGCCAGGCGCGCAGGCTGCGTTCCTGTTCCGGGTAACGGGCGGCGCAGTACAGCACCCCGCCCTTGCGGTAGTCGCAGGCGATGCCTTCGCGCAGGAGCACATCGTGGACTTCGTCGGGAATGCCGTGCAGCAGGTCGATGCTTTCACGCCGCTGCTGCGGCGAGAGCGTGGCCAGCAGGCGATCCTCGCCCAGCAGGTTGCCCATCAGCCAGCCGCCGTTGCGTCCGGAGGCGCCGAAGCCGGCGATATTGGCCTCGATCACGGCGATGTTCAACTGCGGCGCCTGGTGCTTGAGGTAGTAAGCGGTCCACAGGCCGGTGTAACCGGCGCCGATGATGCACACATCGACATCAAGGTCCTGGCGCAGGGCCGGGCGCGCGCACAGGGGCTCGTCGAGCTGGTCCATCCACAGGCTGATCGTGCGCAGGGGTTGCATCGGGTCGGGCTCCACATCCGGTCGAGGTCTGTGGGCGATCCTAGTGAAGCGCAAGGCGGGCTGTCTTACGTGCGTGCACGCAGGGAAATTTGCTTGAGGTAGGCCTTGGGCGACAGTCCCGTGTGCTCGCGAAAGCACTTGTAGAAGGCTGACAGCGAGTTGAAGCCGGCATTGAACGCCAGTTCGTCGATAGCTGTACGCGCGCTGCCAGCATCGAGGCTGGCTATCAGGTGTTGCAGGCGCGCCTGGTTGACGTAGCGGTAGAAGCTCTGACCGAGCACCTGGTTGAGCAGGTAGGAGATCTGGTTGCGGCTGTAGCCGCTTTCGTCGGCAACCTGCTGCAGGTCGAGCTCCGGGTCGAGGTAGGGACGTTGGGCCTGGAAGTAATGCTCCAGGTCCTGGGCCATGGTCGACAGCTGGCGCGGTGACAGGCCCAGGCGGCTGGTCGCCGGGCGCGGGCCGTGCGGCAGGCTGGCATTGCCGCCCTGGCGCACCAGGGTGGCGTATTCGTTGACCCGCCAGATCAGCCCGTCCCGGACCGTGATCGCTTCGCTGGACTGGAACGCCACCAATCCCTGGCCGCCCTGGACCGTGACCTGGTACTGGATGAACGCTGTGCAGCCGTCGACGCGGATGCGGTCGCTGTGGACGATGTCCTCGCCGGCTTCATGGGGTAGGCAGGCGCGCACGTAGTCGCGCAGTTCGTCGAAGCCGAGCACGCGGTTCTGGAAGAAGTCGTGGTACTGGATGTCTGGGTGGTACAGCGCCATCACCCCGTCCAGGTCGCGATGCTTCCAGCACAGGTGGTAGCGCATGACGGTGTCGGCGGTGAGCGGGGTCTGCCCAGGGCCGTCGGGGACGGTGGTGATAGACATGCCGCTGATGGTGCCTCGTCATGTCCCGGTCTGACAAGAACGCTTGCATTCAGGATTGCAGAAGGCCATGTCTTTTTCGGCACGATCTGGCATTTTGCATGATGTTCAGCGATTTCCTACAAGCCAACTACCTGATTTATAAAGAAGTCATGTTTTGACACAAAGTGGCACAGCACCTGCACCGCCTTACCCGAGAACGGACCTCCCCTCAGATAAGGCGTCGAAATCATGATCACACCTGCCGATTACCCCACCAACGACCCCAATCGCTCCGGTGTTTCCTGGGCCGCGATCTTCGCTGGCGCAGCAGCAGCGGCCGCATTGTCCCTGATCCTGGTGATATTGGGATCAGGGTTGGGGCTGGCCGCCACCTCGCCTTGGGCCGACGAAGGCGCCAGCGCCAAGGTCCTTGGCATTTCAACCATCATCTGGCTATTGATCACCCAGATACTGGCCTCGGGTCTAGGTGGTTACATCGCGGGACGTCTTCGCGTGAAATGGGCCAACCTGCACGGCGACGAAGTGTATTTCCGCGACACTGCCCATGGCTTCCTGGCCTGGGCGGTTGCCACGCTCGTGGCCGCCCTGTTGGTGCTGGGTACTGCGGGCAACCTGCTGGGAGCCGGTGTTACTGCAGCGTCCGGGGTGGCTGGCGCCACTGCGGCTGCAGGCGTGGCTGGCAGCGATCGTCAAGGCCGGGACTCGATGGGCTACTTCGTCGATGGCTTGTTCCGCGGCCAAGGCCCGGTGGCGGTCAGTGACGACGCGGCAAATGGTGTGGCGGCGCGCATTCTGACACGCTCGCTAGTCCAGGGGGGCGCACTTTCGCCGGAGGACCGGACCTACCTGGCCCAGGTTGTCGCCCAGCGCACACGCCTGACACAACCCGAGGCTGAAGCCCGGGTCGATCAGGTCTATGCGCAGCTGCAGCAAGCCAAGCTCGAGGCCAAACAAGCTGCAGACGTTGCGACCAAGGCGGCGGCCTGGACGGCGTTGTGGACCTTCGTCGCCCTGCTTTGCGGCGCCTTCTTCGCCAGCCTGGCGGCATTGTTCGGCGGCCGGCAGCGTGACCGGGTGCAGTGGCTGCAAGGCAGTCCGGCCGACTACAACGTGCGCCACACCGCTGCACCGATCCGATAACTTGGAACAAGGAGATCTGTCATGCGCTCATTATTGCTGTGGATGCTCGGAGTACCTATTCCCGTGATCATCCTGATTGCATTGTTCATGCACTGAAAAATGAAAACGCCGCCCCGAAGGGCGGCGTTCTCATTGGGGCATCCCGCTACAGGAACTGCTCGGCATAATGGCAAGCCACCTGCCGTGTACTCACCTGCCGCAACGCCGGTACTTCCTTGGTGCAACGGTCGGTGGCATAAGGGCAACGCTTGTGGAACGCGCAACCATCCGGCGGATTCAGTGGGTTGGGCAGTTCACCGGCGATGCGGATCTTCGGCTTGAGCGGATCCGGGTGGATCGCCGGGGTCGCAGACAGCAGCGCCTGCGTGTACGGGTGCAACGGCTTCTCGTAGATATCTTCCTTCGGTCCCATCTCCGCCGGCCGCCCCAGGTACATCACCAGCACCTGGTCGGCCACATGACGTACCACCGCCAGGTTGTGGGAGATGAACACGTAGGCGGTGTTGAACTCCTTTTGCAGGTCCATGAACAGGTTCAGCACCTGGGCCTGGATCGACACGTCGAGGGCCGAGGTCGGCTCGTCGGCCACCAGCACCTTGGGCTGCAGCATCATTGCCCGGGCCAGGGCGATGCGCTGGCGCTGTCCGCCGGAGAACATGTGCGGATAACGCTGGTAGTGCTCGGGGCGCAGGCCCACCTGCTCCATCATCTTCTGCACTTTCTCGCGACGCTCGGTCTTGCTCAGCGAGGTGTTGATCAGCAGTGGCTCGGCGAGCTGGTCGCCGATCTTCTGCCGTGGGTTGAGCGAGGCGTAGGGGCTCTGGAACACCATCTGCACGTCGCGACGCAGTTGCTTGCGCTGGTCCTTGCTGGCGCCCTTGACCTCGTGGCCGGCGATTTGCAGCGAGCCGGAGGAGGGTTCCTCGATCAGGGTCAGGGCCCGGGCCAGGGTCGATTTGCCACAGCCGGACTCACCGACCACGGCCAGGGTCTTGCCGGCCTCCAGTTCGAACGACACGCCGTTGAGCGCGCGGACCAGCGCATGCCCCTTGAACATGCCGCGGGAGACTTCGTAGTGGCGGGTCAGCTCACGAGCGGAAAGAACGACGGCCATCACGCCACCTCCTGGTTCAGCGGATAGAAGCAACGCACCAGGCTGTGGGCCTGGGGATCGAGGGCCGGGCGCTGCCGGCGGCAGTTTTCCTGGACATAGGGGCAGCGCGGCGACAGCAGGCAGCCTTGCGGGCGGTCATAGCGGCCGGGGACGATGCCGGGCAGGGTGGCCAGGCGCTCGGCGCCGATGCTGTGCTCGGGGATGGCCGCCAGCAGCGCTTCGCTGTACGGGTGGGCGGGGATGTCGAACAGCTCCGGCACCTGGCCGACTTCGACGGCCTGGCCCGCGTACATCACGCATACGCGCTTGGCGGTCTCGGCGACCACCGCCAGGTCGTGGGTGATGAGAATGAGCGCCATGTTGCGCTCCTTCTGCAGGTTGACCAACAGCTCCATGATCTGCGCCTGGATGGTCACATCCAGGGCAGTGGTCGGTTCGTCGGCGATCAGCAGCTTCGGCTCGCCGGCGATGGCCATGGCGATCGCCACCCGTTGACTCATGCCGCCGGACAGCTGGTGCGGGTAGGCGTCCAGGCGGCTTTCGGCGGCCGGGATCTCGACTTTCTTCAGCAGCTCAAGGGCACGCTGGCGCGCGGCCTTGCCTTTCAGGCCGAGGTGCTGGCGCAGCACTTCCTCGATCTGGTAGCCCACGGTGTAGCTGGGGTTGAGCGCGGTCATCGGGTCCTGGAAGACCATGGCGATGTCCTTGCCCACCACTTTGCGGCGCTGGCGGCCGCTGAGCTTGAGCATGTCGATGCCGTCGAAGTTGAGCACGTCGGCGGTGATGCGCCCAGGGGCGTCGATCAGGCCCATCAGGGCCATCATGGTGACGGACTTGCCGGAGCCGGACTCGCCAACGATGGCGAGGATCTCGCCGGCGTCCACGCTCAGTTCGAGGCCATCCACCACGGGCACGGCATTGGCGTCGCCGAAGCGCACGTTCAGGTTGTTGATCTGCAACAGTGACATGGCGTTCTCCTCAGGCGGCGTTCTTGAGTTTCGGGTCCAGCGCATCGCGCAGGCCGTCGCCCATCAGGTTGATTGCCAGCACACTGAGCAAGATGGTCAGGCCGGGCAGGCTCACCACCCACCAGGCGCGCTCGATGTAGTCGCGGGCCGAGGCCAGCATGGTGCCCCACTCGGGGGTCGGCGGCTGGACGCCGAGGCCGAGGAAGCCCAGGGCGGCGGCATCCAGAATGGCCGAGGAGAAGCTCAGCGTTGCCTGGACGATCAGCGGCGCCATGCAGTTGGGCAGCACGGTGACGAACATCAGGCGTGGCAGGCCGGCGCCGGCCAGGCGCGCGGCGGTGACATAGTCGCGGTTCAGCTCGCCCATCACCGCGGCGCGGGTCAGGCGCACGTAGGAGGGCAGCGAGACGATGGCGATGGCGATCACCGTGTTGATCAAGCCTGGGCCGAGGATGGCGACGATGGCCACGGCCAGCAGCAGCGATGGCAGGGCCAGCATCACGTCCATCAGGCGCATGATCGAGGGGCCGAGGATCTGCGGGAAGAAGCCGGCCAGCAGGCCCAGCAGGATGCCCGGGATCAGCGACATCACCACCGATGACAGGCCGATCAGCAGCGACAGGCGGGCGCCCTGGATCAGGCGCGAGAGCAGGTCGCGGCCCAGTTCGTCGGTGCCGAGGATGAACTGCCAGGTGCCGCCTTCGAGCCACACCGGTGGGGTGAGCAGGAAGTCGCGGTACTGCTCGCTGGGGTTGTGCGGCGCGACCCAGGGGGCAAACAGGGCGCAGAACACCACCAGGGTCATGAAGGCCAGGCCGGCCACCGCGCCCTTGTTGCGCGAGAAGGCCTGCCAGAACTCTTTGTATGGCGAGGGGTAGAGCAAGCTTTGGTCGACCACGCTGGGCGGGGTGACGGATTTTGGAATCGGGCTGGTCATGGCGGAGTCCTCAGCGCTGATGACGGATGCGTGGGTTGGCCAGGCCGTAGAGGATGTCCACGACGAAGTTGACCAGGATCACCAGGCAGGCGATCAACAGGATGCCGTTCTGGACCACGGGGTAGTCACGGGCACCGATGGCCTCGATCAGCCATTTGCCGATGCCCGGCCAGGAGAAGATGGTTTCGGTGAGCACGGCGCCCGCGAGCAGCGTGCCGACCTGCAGGCCGAACACGGTCAGCACCGGGATCAGCGCGTTGCGCAAGCCGTGGATGAACACCACGCGCGACGGCGAAAGGCCCTTGGCGCGGGCGGTACGGATGTAGTCCTCGCGCAGCACCTCGAGCATCGACGAACGGGTCATGCGGGCGATCACCGCCAGCGGGATGGTGCCCAGCACGATGGCCGGCAGGATCAGGTGCATCACTGCATCCTTGAACGCGCCTTCCTCGTCGCTGAGCAGCGTGTCGATGAGCATGAAGCCGGTTTTCGGTTCGATGTCGTAGAGCAGGTCGATGCGTCCGGAGACCGGCGTCCAGCCCAGGCTTACCGAGAAGAACATGATCAGGATCAGGCCCCACCAGAAGATCGGCATCGAGTAGCCGGCCAGGGAGATACCCATCACCCCGTGGTCGAACAGCGAGCCGCGCTTGAGCGCGGCGATCACCCCGGCCAGCAGGCCGATGACCCCGGCGAACAGCAGGGCGGCCATGGCCAGCTCCAGGGTTGCCGGGAATAAGGTGAGGAACTCGTTCCATACGCTTTCACGGGTGCGCAGGGATTCGCCGAGGTCGCCCTGGGCGAGCTTGCCGACATAGTCCAGGTACTGGGCCGGCAGCGGTTTGTTCAGGCCCAGGCGCTCCATGGCCTGGGCGTGCATTTCGGGGTCGACCCGGCGTTCGCCCATCATCACTTCGACCGGGTCGCCGGGGATCAGGCGTATGAGCGCGAAGGTCAGCAGGGTGATACCGAAGAAGGTCGGGATCAGCAGACCCAGGCGTCGGGCAATAAAACTCAACATTGTCAGGGGTACCTCATCAGCCGGTAACGGCGCGCCGCCGGGGCCTCTTGCACAAGGTCCGGCGGCTGTTGTTGTTCTACTTCACCCGGGTGGTGGCGAAGTTGTTGTTGGTCAGTGGGTTGATCACATAGCCTTCGACGTTCGCGCGCATGGCGGTGAACATTTTCGGGTGGGCCATGCTGATCCACGGCTGGTCTTCATCGTACACCGCCAAAGCCTCGTTATAGAGCTTGGCGCGCTCGTCGTTGTCGATCACTTCGCGGGCGCGGGTGATCAGGTCCTGGAATTTCTGGTTGCACCAGCGCGCGTAGTTCTCGCCACTCTTGGCCGCATCGCAGCTGAGCATCGGCGTGAGGAAGTTGTCCGGGTCGCCGTTGTCGCCGGCCCAGCCCGCCGACACCAGGTCGGCCTCGCCCTTCTTGGCGCGACGCAGCATTTCGGCCCATTCCATCACGCGGATGTCGAGCTTGATGCCGATCTTGGCCAGGTCGGATTGAAGCATTTCGGCCGACAGACGCGGGTTGGGGTTGGTCGGGCCGCCGCCGTTGCGGGTGAACAGGGTGATCACCGTGCCTTCCGGCACGCCGGCTTCCTTGAGCAGGGCACGGGCCTTGTCGAGGTCGTGGGGCGGGTTCTTGTTGTCGGTGTTGTAGCCGATCATGGTCGGCGGGTACGGGTTGACCCCCGGTAGCGCGTTGCCCTTGCCGAACAGCTGGTCGACGTGGGTCTGGCGGTCGAAGGCCATGTTGATCGCCTTGCGCACGCGCACGTCGCTCAGGTACTTGTGCTGGGTGTTCATCGAGATGTAGCCGGTGACCAGCGCCTCGATCTCGGCAACCTTGAGTTTTGGATCGGTCTTGATCCCCGGCACGTCGTCAGGCTTGGGGTACAGGGCGATCTGGCACTCGTTGGCACGCAACTTTTGCAGGCGCACGTTACTGTCGGTGGCGATGGCGAAGATCAGCCCGTCGGCTGGCGGCTTGCCGCGGAAGTAGTCCGGGTTGGCCTTGTATCGAACCTGGGCGTCCTTGCTGTAGCGCTGGAACACGAACGGGCCGGTGCCGATCGGCTTGCTGTTGAGATCGCCGGTCTTGCCGGCCTTGAGCAACTGGTCGCCGTACTCGGCGGAGTAGATCGAGGTGAAGGCCATGGCCAGGTCGCGCAGGAAGGGTGCTTCCGGGCGGGTCAGGGTAATCACCACGGTGTGGTCGTCGGTCTTTTCGACCGACTTGAGCAGGTCCTTGAAGGCCATGCTCTCGAAATAGGGGTAGCCGACGCTGGTCTTGTCGTGCCATGGGTGGTCTTTCTTCAACTGGCGGTTCAGGCTCCACAGCACGTCATCGGCGTTGAAGTCGCGGGTGGGGGTGAAGTAGTCGGTGGTGTGGAACTTGACGCCTTCGCGCAGGTGGAAGGTATAGACCAGCCCGTCGGGGCTGACGTCCCAGCTGGTGGCCAGGGCCGGCTGGATCTCGGTGGTGCCGGGCTTGAAGTCGACCAGGCGGTTGAAGATGGCCTCGGCCGTGGCGTCGGCGGTCACGGCGGTGGTGTACTGGACGATGTCGAAGCCTTCCGGGCTGGCTTCGGTGCACACCACCAGCGGCTTGGCCGCCAGATTCGATGCGGCGCCCAGGATGACGGCTGCCAAGGCAGCACGTAGCGGTAGCATTTTCATGGAACCTCCCTGCAGTGCTAGTTCCAGCGTAGCCGCCACGGCCCGTGGGGAGTCGGGCCGTGGCGCCAACGGTCAGAGGATGTTGAACGGAATGGTGGTCACGACGCGGAGCTCGTCGAGGCTGCCGTCGGCCTGGGCCTTGCTGGCACGGTGGGCGGTATAGGTGGCGCGGATGGTGGTGTCCTTCAGCATGCCGCTTTGCACCGCGTAGCTGGTGCCGATGCCCCACTCGTAGTGGTTTTCGCCGTCCTGGCCACGGACGTCATAGGCGGTGCCCTTGTAATGGGTGCCGTCGATGCCCCAGCCGCGGGCGTTGTAGACGTTGAACTTCAGGCCCGGCACGCCATACGGCGCCATGTTCAGCACATAGCTGATCTGCAGGGACTTTTCGTTCGGACCGTTGAAGTCCGACAGCAGGGAGTTGGCCAGGTAGATGCCGTTGGTTTCGTGCAGGTAGTCGAAGTATTCGTTGCCGTTGACCTGCTGCCAGGAGGCGCTGAGGGTATGGGCCTGGTGGGTCAGGCCGAACGACAGGCTGTAGGTGTCGTTGTCGATCTCGCCCATCTTCTTGCTGCCTTCGTCCACGGTCTTGTAGTAGTTCAGACCGGTGGTCAGGCTCAGCACCGCGCTGTCGCCCAGCACGTGGTTGGCGCCGAAGTAGTACTGGTTCCAGAAGTCCTCGACCTTGGTGGCGTAGAGGCTGGTGGTCAGGCTCTTGAGCGGCTGGTAGTTGAGGCCGACGGTGCTGGCGCGGTCGGTTTCCCTGCCGTTGCCGTATTCGCTGCGGAACTTGCTCAGGCTCTGCTCGGTACGCGGCGAGACGCGGTCGAAGGTACCCACGTCGAACGACAGGTTCTCGAACTCGGCGCTATGCAGGAACGCACCCTGGAAGCTCGACGGCAATGCGCGGTTGCCGATATAGGCGATCATCGGCGTGTCGACCGACTGGCGGCCCACGGTCAGCGTGGTGTTGGAGATGCGGGCCTTGACATTGCCCAGGCCCATCTTGCTCCACTGGCCGATCGGGTCTCCGTCGCTGTGGGTCAGCGTACGGTTGTTCGGGCCGGCCACGGCGGCGCGGCCCTGCTCGAGGGCGATGGCGTTGTAGGCCGCGGCCTCGACGGCGAAGCCCACGGTGCCTTCGGTGAAGCCCGAGCTGTAGTTGAGGATGGTGCCCTGCACCCAGTTGTCACGGCTGTGGGTGTCGTGGCGGGTGCCGTCACCCTTGGTGTACTTCCACAGCGGCGCACGGGTGGCGCGTTCGCGGGCATACCAGTTGCGGGTGCTGCCGGACAGGCTCTGGCCATCGATGAAGCCTTTGGCTTCGGCCTGCTCACTGCTGGACTTGAGCGCGAACGGCACGAAGTCCTGGCTCACGGGTTCGGCCTGGGCGAGGGCGCAGAAGGCGCCGACGGACAAGGCCAGTGCGGTGGTTGTGGTACGAATCAACATGAAAGCTCCCTGATATTTTTTTAGTTATCACCCGACCTTGTGAGCCGGGCTTGTCACGGTGACGCGGTACTGCAGTGTCTGCCTTGGGGTTGCCAGGCAAATCCGGGCTGCACGCGGGCGTGGGAGTGGGTTGCACTCCCACGCCCGCGTGAAGGGTCAATCGATGCTGACGCCGGAGAAAACGTTGCGTCCGAAGGGGCTGACCTTGAAGTCTTTCACGCTGATGCTCAGCGGCTGGTTGACCGTGGAGTGCGCGACCGGAGTGATCGGCACTTGTTGCTTGAGGCGTTGCTGGGCTTGTTCGTAGAGGCTGGTGCGCTGGTCGCGGTCGGTGACCTGCTTGGCTTTCTTGACCAGGGCGTCGTACTGCGGGTCGCACCACAGCGAGTAGTTGTTGCTGCCGATGGCGTCGCAACTGAACAGCGTGCCCAGCCAGTTGTCCGGGTCGCCGTTGTCGCCGGTCCAGCCGATCAGGGCGATGTCGTGTTCGCCGTTCTTCATGCGCTTGAGGTATTCACCCCACTCGTAGCTGACGATGCGCACCTTGAAGCCGAGCTTGCTCCAGTCGGCCTGGAGCATTTCGGCCATCAGCTTGGCATTGGGGTTGTAGGGGCGCTGCACCGGCATGGCCCACAGGGTGATCTCGGTACCTTCCTTGACCCCGGCCTGCTTGAGCAACTGCTTGGCTTTGTCCGGATCGAAGGGCGCGTCCTTGATCGATTTGTCGTAGGACCACTGGGTCGGCGGCATGGCGTTCGACGCGGCCTGTCCGGCGTCCTGGTAGACCGCCTCGATGATGGCTTTCTTGTTCACCGCCATGTCCATGGCTTGGCGCACCTCCAGCCGGTCGAACGGCGGGTGCTGGGTGTTGTAGGCGATGTAGCCGAGGTTGAAGCCGGGCTGGGTCATCACCTGCAACTGGCCGTCCTGCTTGAGCGCTGGCAGGTCGGCCGGACGTGGGTGCAGGGTGATCTGGCACTCGTTGCGGCGCAGCTTCTGGATGCGCACCGAAGGGTCGACGTTGATCGAGAACACCAGGTTGTCGAGCTTCACCCGGTCCGGTGCCCAATAGTCCTTGTTGCCCTTGAAGCGGATCTGCGAATCCTTCTGGTAGCGCTGGAACACGAACGGGCCGGTGCCGATCGGCTTCTGGTTGATGTCGCTGGCCTTGCCGCCGGCCAGCAGGTGCTCGGCGTACTCGGCGGAGAGGATCGAGGCGAAGGCCATGGCGATGTTCTGCAGGAAGGCGGCATCGACCTTGTTGAGGGTGAAGACCACGGTCAGCGGGTCGGTCTTCTCGACCTTGGCGATGTTCTTGTCCAGGCCCATGCTGATGAAGTACGGGAACTCGGTGGGGTAGGCCTGGCGGAATGGGTGGCTCTTGTCGAGCATGCGGTTGAAGGTGAACAGCACGTCGTCGGCGTTGAAGTCGCGGGAGGGCTTGAAGTCCTTGTTGGTATGGAACTTCACCCCGGGGCGCAGGTGAAAGGTGTACTTAAGGCCGTCGTCGGACACTTGCCAGTCAGTCGCCAGGCCTGGCTGCACGGCGGTGCCGCCACGCTCGAACTCGACCAGGCGGTTGTAGATCGGTTCGGCGGCGTCGTTGTCGGTGGCCGCGGTGTACTGGGCGGTGTCGAAGCCCGCCGGGCTGCCCTCTGAGCAGAACACCAGGTTGTTGGCGAAGCTCAGCGGGGCCTGGCTCAGCAGGCCGAGGGCAAGCAGGGTGGAACACAGTGTGGTCAGGCGCATGGCAGATCCTTTGTCCGTCTTTTTCGGGCCGCGACAGGCAAAACGCGGCTGCAACATCCCGGTCCTGACGATAGGTGCGCCAGAATGTGGGAGCCAGGGCTTCGCTACTGATTTGGGAGTGGGAGCGTTCCGGCGAGCGTGAGGGAATTGCCCTACGTATCGCCCGGTCGTGTCATCGTCCCGCCGGAAAAACCGGCAGGACGATCACGGCCGTTACTTGTCTACGCTGACCCCGTAGAAGGAATTCAGGCCGAAGGGGCTGATCTTGAAGTCCTTCACTTTCGCGCTCATGGGCTGATACACGGTGGAGTGGGCGATGGGGGTCATCGGCACCTGCTCCTTGAGGATGTGTTGCGCCTGCTTGTAGAGCTCGGTGCGCTTGGCCTGATCGGAGGTCGCCTTGGCTTGCTTGATCAGGTCGTCGTAGGGCTTGTAGCACCACTTGGAGAAGTTGTTGCCGTCCATGGCGTCGCAGCCGAACAGGGTGCCCAGCCAGTTGTCCGGGTCACCATTGTCGCCGCTCCAGCCGATCAGCATGGCGCCCTGCTCGCCAGCCTTGGAGCGTTTGATGTACTCACCCCACTCGTAGCTGACGATCTTGGCGTTGATACCGATCTTCTTCCAGTCGGACTGGAGCATTTCGGCCATCAGCTTGGCGTTGGGGTTGTAGGGGCGTTGCACCGGCATGGCCCACAGGGTGATCTCGGTACCTTCCTTGATGCCGGCTTCCTTGAGTAGTTGCTTGGCCTTCTCTGGGTCGTATGCGGCGTCCTTGATGGTGTCGTCATAGGACCACTGGGTCGGCGGCATGGCGTTGACCGCCAGCTGGCCGGCACCCTGATACACCGACTCGATGATCTGCTGCTTGTTGACCGCCATGTCCAGCGCCTGGCGGACCTTGAGTTGGGACAGGGGGTTCGCTTCGTTGCTGCCCTTGACCTTGTCCATCACGTTGTAGGCGATGTAGCCGAGGTTGAAGCCAGCCTGGTGGGGCATCTGCAGGTTCTTGTCCGCCTTCAGCGGCTCGATGTCGGCCGGCCGTGGGAACAGCGTCACCTGGCACTCGTTCTTCTTCAGTTTTTGCATGCGCACCGAGGCGTCAGTGCTGATGGCGAAGATCAGGTTGTCGATCTTCACTTCCTCGGGATTCCAGTAGTCCTTGTTGCCCTTGAAGCGGATCTGCGCGTCCTTCTGGTATTTGCTGAACACGAACGGGCCGGTGCCGATGGGCTTCTGGTTGATGTCGGCGGGTTTGCCCTGCTTGAGCAACTGGTCAGCGTACTCGGCTGACTGGATCGAGGCGAAGTGCATGGCCATGTTCTGGATGAACGCGGCGTCGACCTGGGCGAGGGTGAACTTCACCGTGTGATCGTCGATCTTCTCCACCTTGGCAATGTTCTTGTCCATGCCCATGTCGGTGAAGTAAGGGAACTCGGTGGGGTAGGCCTTGCGGAACGGCTGGTTCTTGTCGAGCATGCGTTCGAAGGTGAACAGCACGTCATCGGCGTTGAATTCGCGGGTGGGCTTGAAATATTCGGTGGTATGGAACTTCACGCCTTCGCGCAGGTGGAAAGTGTAGGTCTTGCCATCGTCGGAAACCTCCCACTTGGTGGCCAGGCCCGGAATCACCGCGGTGCCGCCTCGCTCGAATTGAGTCAGGCGGTTGAAGATGGTTTCGGCGGAGGCGTCAAAGTCAGTTCCGGTGGTGTACTGCCCGGGGTCGAAACCGGCTGGGCTGCCTTCGGAGCAGAACACCAGGTTGGATGCGGCGAGGGCAGAAGGAGCGCCGGCTAGCAAGCCTGCGCCTAACAGGAACGGAATGACTGCGTGTTTGAGCATGGTGGCCTCATTGTTGTCATTTTTCGAATTGAGGCGGCCTCGTGAGCCGACCTGCGGATACTTATGCAGGGGGTGTTCCCAATGCAACACTCAGCAGGATGGTTGGCGCCAAAATTGTGGTACGGACGTACATGGATGTCGCATCCATATAACTTTGGCGAATGTTGATCGTTTGCGTGGGTGAAAAGGGCGAAAATTTCAGGATGTTTCGCACTTTATGCGACAAGCAGATGCACCCGTTTGGTGCGTAGGAAAGGTCTGAAACCGTTGTCCGAGACGTTCTGCACGCCTCGAACATCCGGTTGGGTGGGTCAAGGGACCTGAACTTCGATCAGGCCATCGGCGCTCATGCTGACTTCGCTGGTGCCGGCTTCGATATCCGGTGCCGGCGCAGCCTCGTCGGCGGCGCCCTTGGCCATCATCGCCATCGGCGCGCTGCGCAGGTACGGACGCGGGTAGCCGCTGCTGTTGAGGTTCAGGCTGACCACCTTGTAGCCTTTGCCGCCCAAGGCCTCGGTGGCCAACTGAGCGCGTGCCTTGAAGGCGGCGACGGCATCCTTGAGCAGCTCGTCCTCGTTGCTCTTACGCGTGGCCGGGGCGATGGAGAAGTCCATGCCGCCCATTTTCAGGTCCTGCAGCAGCTCGCCAGTGAGCTTGGACAGGGCCGGGAAGTCGGCTCCCTCCAGGCGCAGCTCGGCGCGCTCGCGCCAGCCGGTGATCTTCTGGCCCTTGGTGTCGTAGATCGGGTAGCTGTTGCGGCTGCCCTGGCTGATCTTCACATCCTTGACCTGGCGGGCCTGCTGCACGGCCTTGTTCATGGTCTCGGTGATCTCCTTGGCGAGCTTGCCCGGGTCGCTGTTCTGGGCTTCGCTGTACAGCGTCACGACCATCAGGTCGCGCGCCACTTCCTTGCTGACTTCGGCGCGCAGCGACACCTGGTTGTAGCGCGGCTCGTCGGCCGCCAGGGCCGGCAGGTTGGCGAGCATGCCGCAGGACAGGGCAACAGCGGCGGCGCCGCGACGGGAAATGTGCATGTGGAGCTCCTTGGCAAGATAAGGCGTGGATGAGGACATCCGTTCCACGCATGGCCGATCAGACCGGCAACAGTGTAGTGGGTTCAAAAATGCCATCATGAGTCTGTGACAAAGTGTGGCGCTTTGCCGCATCGCTGCAGCGAGGCGCCCGGCTTCGGTATACTCCAGCCGATTTTCCTGGAGCACTCATTGGGAGAGCTCATGCTCGCCGTCGCACAACCGTTGTCCGCTACACGCCAGAACCTCTGGCGCCTGACCTTTATTCGCATTCTCGTGCTGGCGGCCCAGGCCGGCTCCGTGGGCGTTGCCTACTGGACCGAGCTGCTGCCGTTGCCGTGGTTCTCGCTGGCGGTGACGCTGGCCCTGTCATCGCTGCTCTGTGCGTTCACCGCCCTGCGCCTGCGCCTGTCGCTGCCGGTCACCGAGCTTGAATACGCGCTGCAGCTGGCCTGCGACCTGCTGATCCACAGTGCGCTGCTTTACTACTCGGGCGGTTCGACCAACCCCTTCGTCTCCTATTATCTGGTGCCGCTGGCGATCGCCGCGGTCACGCTGCCGTGGCTCTACTCGTTGGTGCTTTCGGGCATCGCCCTGGTGGCCTACAGCCTGCTGCTGGTGCAGTACTACCCGCTGGAAACGCTGCCGCTGGCCCGCGACACCATGCAGGTCTATGGCATGTGGCTGAGCATCGCCCTGGCCGCCGGGGTGATCACCTTCTTCGCCGCGCGCATGGCCGAGGAGCTGCGCCGCCAGGAGAACCTGCGCGCCGAACGCCGTGAAGAAAGCCTGCGCGACGAGCAACTGCTGGCCGTGGCCACCCAGGCCGCCGGCGCCGCCCATGAGCTGGGCACGCCGCTGGCGACCATGAGCGTGCTGCTCAACGAGATGCGCCAGGATCATGCCGATCCTCTGCTGCAGGAGGACCTGCAGATCCTCCAGGACCAGGTCAAGCTGTGCAAGGAGACCCTGCAGCAACTGGTGCGCGCCGCCGAGGCCAACCGGCGCCTGGCGATCATCGAGCAGGATGTCACCGCCTGGCTCGACGAGGCACTCAACCGCTGGCACCTGATGCGCCCGGAGGCCAGCTATCGCTTCCAGCGCCTGCGCGATGGCGTGGTGCCGCGGCTGACACCGCCGCCGGACCTGACCCAGGCGCTGCTGAACCTGTTGAACAACGCCGCCGATGCCTGCCCGGATGACCTGGAAGTGCGCCTGGACTGGAACGCCCAGGACATCGTCATCAGCATCCGCGACCATGGCCCGGGCGTACCGCCGGCCATCGCCGAAGCCATCGGCAAACCCTTCATTACCACCAAGGGCAAAGGCTTTGGCCTGGGCCTGTTCTTGAGCAAGGCCAGCGTGACGCGTGCGGGCGGTTCGGTGAAACTCTATAGTCATGAGCAGGGTGGCACCCTGACCGAATTGCGCCTGCCCCATGGCAAGCGAGGAGATGCATGATGAGCGAAGAAAACCAGGTTGAAGGCGAAGAGCTGCCGCACCTGCTGCTGGTGGACGACGACGCCACCTTTACCCGAGTGATGGCGCGAGCCATGGCCCGTCGCGGGTTCCGCGTGAGCACCGCGGGTTCTGCTGAAGAGGGCTTGAAGCTGGCTGAGCAGGACCTGCCGGACTACGCCACGCTGGACCTGAAGATGGAAGGCGACTCGGGCCTGGTGCTGCTGCCCAAGCTGCTGGAGCTGGACCCGGAGATGCGCGTGGTGATCCTGACCGGCTACTCGAGCATCGCCACGGCGGTCGAGGCGGTCAAGCGCGGGGCCTGCAACTACCTGTGCAAGCCGGCGGACGCCGACGATGTACTGGCGGCGCTGCTCTCGGAGCACACCGACCTGGACACCCTGGTGCCGGAAAACCCGATGTCGGTGGATCGCCTGCAGTGGGAGCATATCCAGCGGGTGCTGAGCGAACACGAAGGCAACATCTCCGCCACGGCGCGGGCGCTGGGGATGCACCGGCGCACGCTGCAGCGCAAGTTGCAGAAGCGCCCGGTACGGCGCTGAAGTCCACTGGGGACGCTGCGCGCCCCATCGCCGGCAAGCCGGCTCCCACAAGGATCACCGATGCCCTGTGGAAGTCGGCTTGCCGGCGAAAGGGCCACGTAGTGGCCCCCAGCGTTTTGTCAGGCTTTCCCTCCCGAGCGGTCAACCCGCACCGCCAGCTGCCCAGCCCCCGATGGCGCCTCGAACGCCACCTGTCCCCCCGCCGGCACTTTCGCCCGGCCAATCACCTTGCCAGCACGCAGCAACTCCAGCGGCATGCCCTCCATCGACTGGCCCGAAGCCAGTTCCAGTTTGACCTTGATATTCATCGGTGACCTCCTTGTCACGCGTTGCGATCGATATAGAGCGTGGTCTTGCCGTCCAGGCTGGCAATCAGTTCCGGTGAACCGCCGCGGAACTGGCGGAACAGGTTGCGCCCGCGTTGCTTGCCGTCCGCCGGCACTTGCACGCTCGGGTGGAACTGGTCGGTCAACTCGACATAGGCACTCCACGGGCCGATGTACGACTCATTGAGCTGGTCGGTGACGCTGAAGGCGTAGCGCACCGCGTTGCCCCGTTGCCAGTTCAGGCCATCGGGCTCGCGGCGCTCCCAGCCGGTGATCGCTGGCGAGGTGCCCGGGGCATCGATGAAGCCGGTGGGCTTGTTCGGCTTGTAGTCTTTGAGCAGCAGGTAGGTGCTCCAGCCCCACCAGTCGCCGATGCGGGTGCGATCGTTGAGGTCGTTGACATCCTTGCGCCGCAGTACGGTCTTGCCGTCTTGGAAGTACAGCGGGGCGAAGTTGCCGGGCACCAGGTCCTGCTCGGCGGCCCGCAGGTCGGGCGCCAGGCGCAGCGCCGCGAAGTCCTTCGCCGCCGGCGCGCGGCCTTCGGCGAAGGCCTGGAACACCTCGTCGGCCGACCGTTGCACGGCGCGGCCCACCTGGCGACGGTTGGCCACATCGACGCTGTCGAAGTAGCGCTTGTCGCCGTAGGCGCGCCATTGCTCGCCTTCGGCATTGCGCACGGCCAGGCCGTACTTGCTGTCCTCGTCGTGCATGAAGCGCGAGATCAGCGAGCCGACGTCACTCGGCGTGACGGTATTGGCCAGGGCCTTGCGCGGCACCCGCAGGTGGCCGGCGGAGAACAGGTCGGTGAGGAAGTGGTCGGCGAAGGCGTTCATCGCATAGGCCAGTTGCAGGTCGCGCTCCTCGCCGCTGGCGCGGGCTTTGAGCGCCTGCTGCAGGGCGGCGGCGTGGCCGGCCTGGTAGGCCGCCAGCGCCCAGGGGCCAAAGTGGTCCCAGTTGCTGGCGGCCAGTTTCAGGTAGCGGCCCAGGGGGAACAGGTCGGAGGCGAAGCTGCCGCCCCCGGTGATGCGGTTCCAGCGCGCCGACAGGCTGTCACCCAGCGCGTCATAGGCCTCGTGGGGCTGGCGTCCGTCCTTGATAGCCTGGTTGGCGGCACCGATTTCTTCCTGCATGACCGCAAGGATCTGTTCGGCTTCCGCCTTGGCCGCTGGCAGGCGCGCCAGGGAGTCGAAGGCCTGGGTGAAGCGCTCGACCCGTTCGGCGTCGTTGACGCCATCGGCGATCGGGCGCTCGGGCAAACCGTAGAAGTCGCCGCCCAAGGCAATCACCTGGCCATAGGTCAGGCTCAGGCCGTTGGGCAACGGCAGCGGCGACTGATGGGCGGGGATACCCGGTTGACCCGCTTCAAAGCGCAGCAGGGTGTTGTCGCCGATGGCGGTGTGTTCGCCGCCTTCGAAGAACAGCTCCGGCCCGCGCCGTGCGGATGGGCCGCGTGCCGGTGGCGGCGCAAGGCGGTGATACTTGACGGTGTGGTGGCCATGCATGACCAACATCAGATGGCTGTCGGGGCCGGGCAGGGCGACGCCCTGTTCCTCGAACAACTGCTCGAGGTCGGCGACCACCAGCGTTGCCTGGGCCTTCGCGGCGACAGGCAGAGTGTGCATTCCTGACATGATTTGCTCCTTGCAATGTCTGGATCGTCCATTTTTATACTGTATACATATACAGTAATTCTTACTATATTCAGGAAAATTCCTACGTCAAGATCTCTTTGTGCGGGCATCTGGCTACTGTGGCGGGCGCAACTCCCCGGCACTCACGTATGATTGCGCCCCTGACGGTAATTCCCGGGAACACGTTGCATGCTTGCCCTTCTTATCCAGACACTGAACATCACGGCCCCTGTGTTCGCCATGCTGTTCATGGGCGTGCTGCTCAAGCGCATCCGCTTGATCGACGACAACTTCAACCGGGTCGCCTCGAAGCTGGTGTTCAACGTGTGCATGCCGGCGTTGCTGTTCCTCGGCATCTACCATGCCGACCTGGCGTCTGCGGTGAAGCCTGGGGTGATCCTCTACTTCGTGGTTGCGACGCTGGCGTGTTTCGGCCTGGCCTGGGGCTTGGCGATCTGGCGCTGTCCGCGGGCGGACCGGGGCGTCTACACGCAGGGCGCATTTCGCGGCAACAACGGCGTGATCGGCCTGGCACTGGCGGCCAGCCTGTATGGCGACTACGGTATATCCCTCGGCGCGCTGCTGGCCGGGCTGGTGATCCTGCTGTACAACTCGCTGTCGACGGTGGTCCTGGCGGTGTACAGCCCGGACCTGAAGTCCGACCCGTGGAGCATCTGCAAGAGCATCCTCAGCAACCCGTTGATCATCAGCGTGCTGCTGGCCACGCCCATGGCCTATGGTCAGGTGCCGCTGCCCAACTGGCTGCTGACCTCGGGGGACTACCTGGCACAGATGACCTTGCCGCTGGCGTTGATCTGCATCGGCGGCACCCTGTCACTGACGGCGCTGCGCGACAGTGGCCGGTTGGCCATCGATGTCAGCCTGGTGAAGATGGTCTGGCTGCCGGTGCTGGGAACGCTTGGCGCCTGGTTGTGCGGTTTTCGCGGTGCCGAGCTTGGCATCCTGTTCCTCTACATCGGCAGCCCCACCGCGGCGGCCAGTTATGTGATGGCGCGGGAAGCCAACGGCAACCATGAGCTGGCGGCGTCGATCATCGTGATCACCACGCTGATGGCCGCCGTCACCACGAACATCGGGATTTTCTTCTTGCAATGGGGTGGATGGATCTAGTCCATTGCAAGCAAAACCAATAACACTGCCTCACCTAAAGGACACTTCATGCAAGACCAGAGCACGCCCGAGCGCTTGCAGCGCGGGCTGAAGAATCGCCATATCCAGCTGATCGCGCTGGGCGGGGCCATCGGCACCGGGCTGTTCCTGGGCATCGCCCAGACCATCCAGCTGGCCGGCCCGTCGGTGTTGCTGGGCTACGCCATTGCCGGCCTGATGGCCTTCCTGATCATGCGCCAGCTGGGCGAGATGGTGGTCGAGGAGCCGGTTGCCGGCAGCTTCAGCCACTTTGCCCACCAGTACTGGAGCGAGTTCGCCGGTTTCGTCTCGGGCTGGAACTACTGGGTGGTCTACGTGTTGGTCGGCATGGCCGAACTCACCGCGGTGGGCATCTACGTGCAGTACTGGTGGCCGGACTTCCCCACCTGGGCTACGGCGGCGATCTTCTTCGTGGTGATCAACGCCATCAACCTGACTCAGGTGAAGGTATACGGCGAAATGGAGTTCTGGTTCGCCCTGGTCAAGGTGGTGGCGATCGTCAGCATGATCGGTTTCGGTGCCTGGCTGCTGACCAGTGGCCACGGCGGACCGGATGCCAGCGTCGCCAATCTGTGGCAGTACGGTGGCTTCTTCCCCAATGGCGTCACCGGGCTGATCATGGCGCTGGCGGTGATCATGTTCTCGTTCGGTGGCCTGGAGCTGGTGGGTATCACCGCCGCCGAGGCGGCCAACCCGCGTGAGAGCATTCCGAAGGCCACCAACCAGGTGGTCTATCGCATCCTGATCTTCTACATCGGCGCGCTGGCCGTGCTGCTGTCGCTGTATCCGTGGCAGAAGGTGGTGCAGGGCGGCAGTCCGTTCGTGATGATCTTCCACGAGCTGGACAGCGACCTGGTGGCGACGATCCTCAACGTCGTGGTGCTGACCGCCGCGCTGTCGGTCTACAACAGCTGCGTGTACGCCAACAGTCGCATGCTGTTCGGCCTGGCCACGCAGGGTGACGCGCCGCGCCAACTGCTCAAGGTCAGCCGTCGTGGCGTGCCGCTCACCGCGCTGGGCGTGTCGGCCTTCGCCACCGGCCTGTGCGTGGTGATCAACTACCTGATGCCGGGTGAGGCCTTCGGCCTGCTCATGGCTTTGGCGGTGTCGGCGTTGGTGATCAACTGGGCGAGCATCAGTATCACCCACTTGAAATTCCGCAAGGCCAAGCTGGCGGCAGGTATCCAGCCGTTCTACCGTAGCCTGGGGCATCCGCTGACCAACTACCTGTGCCTGGCGTTCATCGTGCTGATCCTGGTGGTGATGTACCTGACGCCGCCGATTCGTATTTCGGTGATGTTGATTCCGGCGTGGATTGCTGTGTTGTGGGTAGCGTTCCGGATCAAGAAGGCGCGGCAGGCCTGATTTTATCTAGTTCGGTTTCGGGATGCTTATGGTGTCCTGAAGCCGAGCAGGCTTGGATGACGTAATATCGTCATTCAAGTCTGTTTTCAATCTTTCGGTTGCCATCACAGGCAGTCAAAATATTGCCAACTGTCTAATCTCCAAATTCGCATCATTTGATCTTGATCTTGCTTCTAAATGCGCGATAGTTCAGGCGACGCCTGGACTGGCGCAGCTGTCGCTAGTGGACGGGGTGGTTAATCTTCTGATCGCCAAGCTGTATGGATCACCCACATGGGTTACACAGTAGTTCACCCACATAGGTAACAGTCACGAGGCCAGGGCGCCCGCCCTTAATCGCTAGAACTCGCCTGATAGCTATCAATTACTTCCTGCGCCGCCCGAAACGCATCAATCGCCGCCGGCACCCCGGCATACACCGCGCAATGCAGCAGCGCCTCGCGGATCTCCTCAACGGTGCAACCGTTGTTAAGCGCCCCGCGTACATGCCCCTTGAGCTCCTGCGGGCACTTGAGCGCGGTCAGGGCCGCCAGGGTGATCAGGCTGCGGGTCTTCAGCGGCAACCCGTCACGGGCCCAGACACTCCCCCAGGCATGCTCGTTGACGAAGTCTTGCAGCGGTTGAGTGAACGCAGTCGCGTTGCCCAGGGCGCGATCGACGAAGGCATCGCCCATCACCTGGCGGCGAATGCCTTCGCCGGTCTGTTTCGTGTCAGCCATGTTGTTTTCCTTAGTGTTGGCGGCGCCAGGCGCGGGCCGTGGTGTACAGCAGCACGACCCCGAGCACGGGCATCACATAGAACAGCATCAGTCGTTCAAGGCGTCCGGCCAGCGGCATGCCAGTGGTGAAGGCCACCACATGCAGGCCGTAGGCCAGGTACAGGCACAGGAACACCAGGCCTTCGGC
>NZ_NIBE01000069.1:50821-64467 GCF_002205115.1 Pseudomonas sp. DrBHI1 | reverse complement strand
GATCACCGCCGTGAGCCCCAGCACCGCCAGCAGGTTGAACAGGTTGCTGCCGATCACCGTGCCCACGGCGATCTCCCGTTCGCCACGCAGGGCCGCGATCAGCGCGGCGGCCAGCTCCGGCAGCGAGGTGCATACGGCCACCACGGTCAGGCCGATGATGCGTTCGGACAGGCCCAGGTCGGTGGCCACCTCCACCACCGCCTCGAGCAACAGGTGGCCAGCCAGGCTCAGAAGGACCAGGCCCACGACGATCTGCAACACCGCAGCGCTCCAGAAGCGCAGCGGGCTGGCATGCAGGGTGCTCGGCGCGGGGTAGGTGCGGGCGTAGTGGCGCGACTGATGCCAGAGCATGGCCAGGTAAGCCAGCAGGCCGAGCAGCAGCAGGCCACCTTCCAGGCGCCCCAGCTGGCCGTTGAGCGCGAGCAGGTACACCAGGGCGCTGGCCAGGATCATCAGCGGGATGTCCAGGCGCACCAGTTGGCGCGACACGCGCAGCGGAATGATCAACGCCGCCAGGCCGAGAATCACTAGCACGTTGAAGATGTTGCTGCCCACGACACTGCCCACCGCCACGTCCGGTGCGCCCTGGTAGGCGGCCTGCAGGCTCACGGTCAGCTGTGGCGCGGTGCTGCCGAAGGCCACCAGGCTCAGGCCGATGATCAGCGGGCGCACATGCAGGCGACCGGCCAGGCGCAGGGCGGCGCGCACCAGCAGTTCGGCGCCGATGATCAGCAGCACGAGGCCCAGGCCCAGTTGCAGCAGGCTGAAGGCGGGAAGGGTGGCCAGGTCGAAAATGGCGAGGGCTCCAGTCAGGTCAATCGCTCAGACCTTGTACCCGGACTCGCGCGGTTCCGCTACGGAGCATGCCGATTTTTTCTGCGGCGGCGCGTGACAGGTCGATCAGCCGGCCTCGGGTATGCGGGCCGCGGTCGTTGATGCGCACCACGACGCTGCGCTGGTTGGCAAGGTTGGTGACCAGCACCTGGCTGCCGAAGGGCAGGCTACGGTGGGCGGCGGTGAGGCCATGCTGGTTGAAGGGTTCGCCGCTGGCGGTGCGTTTGCCGTGGTGGCGGGCGCCGTAGTAGGAGGCGGTGCCGGTCTGGTCGTAACCGCGAGGGTCGATGTCATGGCTGGCGCAGCCGGCCAGGAGCGAGAAGAGGGTGAGGGAGGTGATGGCGCGTCTTAGCAAGTCGGATGCTCCGCTGTTGCCGCTGATCATCGCGGGGCAAGCCCGCTCCCACTGGCGTGGGAGCGGGCTTGCCCCGCGATCGGGATCACCCTTCGAGCTTGGCCTTGAGCAATTGGTTCACTTGCCCCGGGTTGGCCTTGCCTTTCGAGGCTTTCATCGCCTGGCCGACGAAGAAACCGAACATCTTGCCGCGCTTGGCCTCGTCGGCGGCGCGGTACTGTTCGACCTGTTCGGCATTGGCGGCGAGCATCTCGTCGAGCATCTTGTCGATCGCGCCGGTGTCGGTGACCTGCTTGAGACCTTTGCTTGCGATGATGCCGTCGGCATCGCCTTCACCGGCGGCCATGGCCTCGAACACGGTCTTGGCGATCTTGCCGCTGATGGTGTTGTCGCGAATGCGCAGCAGCATACCGCCGAGGTGCTCGGCGCTGACCGGCGACTGGTCGATCTCGACGCCCAGCTTGTTCAGCAGGCTGCCCAGTTCGACCATGACCCAGTTGGCGGCCAGCTTGGCGTCGCCGCCAATCTTCACCACTTGCTCGAAGTAGTCGGCCTGCTCGCGGCTGGAGGCCAGCACGTTGGCGTCGTAGGCCGACAGACCGTACTGGCTCTGGAAGCGCTCGACCTTCTGCGGCGGCAGCTCCGGCAGGGCGGCGCGCACGCTGTCGAGGAAGCTCGGCTCGATGACCACCGGCAGCAGGTCCGGGTCGGGGAAGTAACGGTAGTCGTTGGCTTCCTCCTTGCTGCGCATGGAACGGGTCTCGTCCTTGTTCGGGTCGTACAGGCGGGTTTCCTGCACCACCTTGCCGCCGTCCTCGATCAGGTCGATCTGGCGCTGGATCTCGCTGTTGATCGCCCGCTCGATGAAGCGGAACGAGTTGACGTTCTTGATCTCGCAGCGGGTGCCGAACTCGGTCTGGCCTTTCGGGCGGATCGAGACGTTGCAGTCGCAGCGCAGCGAGCCTTCGGCCATGTTGCCGTCGCAGATGCCCAGGTAGCGCACCAGGGCGTGGATGGCCTTGACGTAGGCCACTGCCTCTTTGGCGCTGCGCATGTCCGGCTCGGAGACGATTTCCAGCAGCGGGGTGCCGGCGCGGTTCAGGTCAATGCCGGTGGCGCCGTTGAAGTCTTCGTGCAGGCTCTTGCCGGCGTCTTCTTCAAGGTGCGCGCGGGTCACGCCGATGCGCTTGATGGTGCCGTCTTCCAGGGCGATGTCCAGGTGGCCCTTGCCGACGATCGGCAGGTCCATCTGGCTGATCTGGTAGCCCTTGGGCAGGTCGGGGTAGAAGTAGTTCTTGCGCGCGAACACGTTGCGCGGGCCGATCTCGGCATTGATCGCCAGGCCGAACATGCACGCCATGCGCACGGCTTCCTGGTTGAGCACCGGCAGCACGCCGGGCATGCCCAGGTCGACCAGGCTGGCCTGGGTGTTCGGCTCGGAGCCGAAGGTGGTGGCGCTGCCGGAGAAGATCTTCGACTGGGTGGCGAGCTGGGTATGAATCTCCAGCCCGATCACAACTTCCCATTGCATGTGTGAACTCCTCAGAAGCCGTTGGGGGCGCGGGTGTGCCAGTCGGTGACTTGCTGGTAACGGTGCGCGATATTGAGCAGGCGGCCTTCCTGGAAGTACGGGGCCAGCAGTTGCACGCCCACCGGCAGGCCGTCGACGAAGCCGGCCGGCATCGACAGGCCCGGCAGGCCCGCCAGGTTGGCGGTGATGGTGTAGAGGTCTTCAAGGTACTCGGCGACCGGGTCGCCGGCCTTGGCGCCGATCTTCCACGCCGGGTTCGGCGTGGTCGGGCCGATGATCACGTCGACTTCCTCGAAGGCGCTCATGAAGTCGTTCTTGATCAGGCGGCGGACCTGCTGCGCCTTGACGTAGTAGGCGTCGTAGTAGCCGGCCGACAGGGCGTAGGTACCGACCATGATGCGCCGCTGCACTTCGGCGCCGAAGCCTTCGCCACGGGATCGCTTGTACAGGTCGGTGAGGTCCTTGGGGGCCTCGCAGCGGTAACCGAAGCGCACGCCGTCGAAACGCGACAGGTTGGAGGAGGCTTCCGCCGGGGCGATCACGTAGTACGCCGGGATGGCGTGCTGCATGTTCGGCAGGCTGATTTCCTTGACCACCGCGCCGAGCTTCTCCAGCTCCTTGACGCTGGCCTGGACCAGGTCGGCGATGCGCGGGTCGAGGCCGGCGCCGAAGTATTCCTTCGGCAGGCCGATGCGCAGGCCTTGCAGCGAGGCGTTCAGGTTGGCGCTGAAGTCCGGCACCGGCTCGTCGACCGAGGTCGAGTCCTTGGCGTCGAAGCCGGCCATGCCTTGCAGCAGCAGGGCGCAGTCCTCGGCGGTGCGGGCCAGCGGGCCGCCCTGGTCGAGGCTCGAGGCGTAGGCGATCATGCCCCAGCGCGACACGCGGCCGTAGGTCGGCTTCAGGCCGGTGAGGTTGGTCAGCGCCGCCGGCTGGCGGATCGAGCCGCCGGTGTCGGTGCCAGTGGTGGCCGGCAGCAGGCGCGCGGCCACGGCGGCGGCCGAGCCACCGGACGAGCCGCCCGGCACGTGCTCGAGGTTCCACGGGTTCTTCACCGCGCCGTAGTGGCTGGACTCGTTGGCCGAGCCCATGGCGAATTCGTCCATGTTGGTCTTGCCCAGGGTGACCATGCCAGCCTCGGCCAGCTTGGCGACCACGGTGGCGTCATACGGGGCGGTAAAGTTGTCGAGCATCTTCGAGCCGCAACTGGTACGCACGCCGTTGGTGCAGAACAGGTCTTTGTGGGCGATCGGCGCGCCGAGCAGCGCACCGGTTTCACCGGCGGCGCGACGGGCGTCGGCGGCGCGCGCCTGCTCCAGGGCCTGGGTCTCGGTGACGGTGATGAAGCTGTTGAGCTGCGGGTCGAGCTGCTTGATACGCGACAGCAGGGCGCCGGTCAGTTCTTGCGAGGAGAACGACTTGTCGGCGAGGCCACGGGCGATCTCGGCCAGAGTGAGTTGATGCATGGCAGGCGCTATCCCTTAATCGATGACTTTCGGAACCAGGTACAGACCGTTCTCGGTCGACGGAGCAACGGCCTGGTAGCGGTCGCGCTGGTTGCTTTCGGTGACCTGGTCGGGACGCAGGCGCTGGGTGGTCTCCAGCGGGTGGGCGAGGGGTTCCACGCCGGTGGTGTCGACGGCTTGCATCTGGTCGACCAGCCCGAGAATACTGTTCAAGGCATCGGTGGTGCGTGGCAATTCGCCTTCATTCAGGCCCAGGCGGGCCAGATGGGCGATCTTTTCCACGTCGGAGCGTTGAAGCGCCATGGGGATCTCCAGGAAAACGACAGACGGAATGAGTCCGCAAATGAGGAACATGCTGGGATTCTGGCGGTCAAAGGGCCGCGATCATCGGCAGGCATGCTCGGAAAAACAGCCAATTTAACATATTGGCTCCTTGCCCAAAATCCCTGCCATTGTTAGAGTTTGCCGCACTTTTTTACCCACGCTTTCCCCAGGGTCACTTTCCCATGTTCAAGAAACTGCGTGGCATGTTTTCCAGCGATCTGTCCATCGACCTGGGTACTGCCAACACCCTTATTTACGTGCGTGAGCGCGGTATCGTCCTGAATGAGCCCTCGGTGGTTGCCATCCGTACCCACGGCAACCAGAAAAGCGTCGTCGCAGTCGGGACCGAAGCCAAGCGCATGCTGGGCCGTACGCCTGGCAACATCGCGGCCATCCGCCCGATGAAAGATGGCGTGATCGCCGACTTCAGCGTTTGTGAAAAAATGTTGCAGTACTTCATCAACAAAGTGCACGAAAACAGCTTCCTGCAGCCTAGCCCTCGCGTGCTGATCTGCGTGCCGTGCAAGTCGACCCAGGTCGAGCGTCGCGCTATCCGTGAATCGGCTCTCGGTGCCGGTGCCCGCGAAGTGTTCCTGATCGAAGAGCCGATGGCCGCTGCCATTGGTGCCGGCCTGCCGGTCGAAGAGGCCCGCGGCTCGATGGTCGTCGATATCGGTGGCGGTACCACCGAAATCGCCCTGATCTCGCTCAACGGCGTGGTCTACGCCGAATCCGTGCGCGTCGGCGGCGACCGCTTCGACGAAGCCATCGTCACCTACGTGCGCCGCAACTACGGCAGCCTGATCGGCGAATCCACCGCCGAGCGCATCAAGCAGGAAATCGGTACTGCCTACCCAGGCGGCGAAGTGCGCGAAGTCGACGTCCGTGGCCGCAACCTGGCCGAAGGGGTACCGCGTGCCTTCACCCTGAACTCCAACGAAGTGCTCGAAGCGCTGCAGGAGTCCCTGGCGACCATCGTCCAGGCGGTCAAGAGCGCCCTGGAGCAATCGCCGCCCGAGCTGGCCTCGGACATCGCCGAGCGTGGCCTGGTGCTGACCGGTGGTGGCGCGCTGCTGCGCGACCTCGACAAGCTGCTGGCTCAGGAAACCGGCCTGCCGGTGATCGTCGCCGAAGACCCGCTGACCTGTGTCGCCCGCGGCGGTGGTCGTGCCCTGGAGATGATGGACAAGCACGCCATGGACCTGCTCTCCAGCGAGTGATCGCTGCGCAGTAGCATCCTCAGGTTTACAGGTGGCACGCACAGTGCTACCTGTATGCGCTGTGCTGGCGCCCGCCCGGGCGCCGTTTCCGTCAACCCGCAGCAGGCCGGTGCATTGCTCCATGTCCCATGACCTTCTGAGTCGTCCACGAGGAACGGCCCATTAAACCGCTTTTCTCCAAGGGCCCCTCGCTGGGCGTTCGCCTGCTCGTGCTGGTGGTGATGTCGGTCGCGCTGATGGTGGTCGATTCGCGTTTCGACCTGCTCAAGCCGGTGCGCAGCCAGATGGGCCTGGTGCTGATGGAATCCTACTGGATCACCGATCTGCCGCAGCGCATGTGGCAAGGCGTGGCCGGCCAGTTCGGCAGCCGCACCGAGCTGATCGCCGAGAACGAGAAACTCAAGACCGAGGCCCTGCTGTTGCAGGGGCGCCTGCAGAAGCTGGCGGCCCTGACCGAGCAGAACGTGCGCCTGCGCGAGTTGCTCAACTCCTCGGCGCTGGTCAACGAGAAGGTCGAGGTCGCCGAGCTGATCGGTGTAGACCCCAATCCCTTCACCCACCGCATCCTGATCAACAAGGGCGAGCGCGACGGCGTGTTCCTCGGCCAGCCGGTGCTCGATGCCCGCGGCCTGATGGGCCAGGTGGTAGAGCTGATGCCGTACACCTCGCGGGTGCTGCTGCTCACCGACACTACCCACAGCATTCCGGTACAGGTCAACCGCAACGGTCTGCGCGCCATCGCCAGCGGCACCGGCAACCCGGAGCGCCTCGAGCTGCGCCATGTGGCCGACACCGCCGACATCAAGGAAGGCGACCTGCTGGTCAGCTCCGGCATGGGCCAGCGTTTCCCGGCCGGTTACCCGGTGGCTACGGTCAACGAAGTGATCCACGACTCCGGCCAGCCGTTCGCCATCGTCCGTGCCATTCCGACCGCCGCGCTCAACCGCAGCCGCTACATGCTGTTGGTGTTCAGCGACCGACGCACCCCGGAAGAGCGCGCTACCGAGGCGGCGATTGCCCAGGAAGAGGCCGACCGCCAAGGCGCCGGCCACACTCCGCCAGCGGCCACGCCCGCGACACCCGCGCCGGCCCATGCCGCGCAGCCCGCGCCAGGTACTGCGCCTGCGGCTGCGCCAACGACGGCCAGCCCGGCGTCGGCCCAACCGGCCGCCGCGCCGGCTCAACCCCGGAGACAATAATGGCCAGCACCCGTAGCAGAAACGGCTGGGCCATCTGGCTGACCTTCGCCATCGGCCTGTTGCTCAGCGTCTCGCCCATGCCGCAGTTCATGGAAGTATTCCGGCCCATGTGGCTGGCCCTGCTGCTGGCCTTCTGGACCCTCGCCGTGCCCGGCAAGGTCGGCATGACCACGGCATTCCTGCTCGGCCTGGCCGAGGACGTGCTGTACGGCACCCTGCTTGGCCAGAATGCCCTGATTCTCACCCTGATCACCTTCCTGGTGCTGTCGTTGCAGCAGCGCCTGCGCATGTTCCCCATGTGGCAGCAGAGCCTGGTGATCCTGGTGATCTTCGGCATCGCCCAGCTGATCCAGCTGTGGCTGAGCGCGCTCACCGGCAATCGCCTGCCGACCCTGGCCCTGGTCTGGTCGGCGGTGATCAGTGCCCTGCTCTGGCCCTGGGTGAGTTTCGCCCTGCGCGGCCTGCGCGTTCGCCTGCACATTCATTGACGACCCGCCGCCACTGACAGGGAGATGTCCATATGACTCAGCTGTACCTGGCCTCCGGTTCGCCGCGCCGGCGTGAACTGCTGACCCAGATCGGCGTGCCGTTCACCGTCGTCAGCGCGCCCATCGATGAAACCCCGCTGCCGGGCGAAGCCCCGGCGGCCTATGTCGAGCGCCTGGCCCAGGCCAAGGCCGTGGCGGGCTTCGCCCACACCGACGGCGCCGGGGTGGTATTGGGCGCCGACACTACCGTGGTGCTCGATGGCCAGATCCTCGGCAAGCCGGAGAACCGCGAGCAGGCGCTGGCCATGCTTGGCGACCTGTCCAAGCGCGAGCACCAGGTGCTCACCGCCGTGGCGCTGACTGACGGCCAGCGCAGCATCAGCCGCTGCGTCAGCACCACCGTGCGTTTTCGCACCATCTCCTTCGAGGAAGCACTGCGCTACTGGGACAGCGGCGAACCGGTCGACAAGGCCGGCGGCTATGCCATCCAGGGCCTGGGCGCGGTGTTCGTCAGCGCTATCGAAGGCAGCTACTCGGCCGTGGTCGGCCTGCCCCTGAGCGAGACTGCCGAGCTGCTCGAACAGTTCGCCATCCCCTGTTGGCAGCAGCAAGAGGACACGACACCGCGCTAGGGCCTTTACATTTCGTACCGAGCCTAGCCAGCCATCCCGCAGCGATCCATCATTACCCAAGACCTTTGACGAGAGCCTGCCATGAGTGAAGAGATCCTGATCAACATCACCCCGATGGAGTCACGCGTGGCGGTGGTGGAGAACGGCGTCCTGCAGGAGGTGCACGTTGAGCGCACCCAACGCCGTGGCATCGTCGGCAACATCTACAAGGGCAAGGTGGTGCGGGTCCTGCCGGGCATGCAGGCGGCATTCGTCGACATCGGCCTGGAGCGGGCGGCGTTCATCCATGCCTCGGAGATCTCCCAGCGCGAAGGCTCGGCGGTGGAGAACATCACCGCGCTGGTGCACGAAGGCCAGGCGCTGGTGGTACAAGTCACCAAGGACCCCATCGGCAGCAAGGGCGCGCGCCTGACCACCCAGCTGTCGATTCCGTCGCGCTACCTGGTGTACATGCCACGCAGCAGCCATGTCGGCATTTCCCTGAAGATCGAGGAAGAAGCCGAGCGCGAGCGCCTCAAGCAGGTGGTCACCGACTGCATGGCCCAGGAAGACATGAAGGACGCCGGTGGTTTCATCCTGCGCACCGCCGCCGAGGGCGCCCGCGCCGAGGACATCCTCCAGGACATCCGCTACCTGCGCCGCCTGTGGGAGCAGATCGGTTCGCAGATCAAGACCTGCGGGGCGCCCGTGGTCATCTACGAGGACCTTGGCCTGGCCCTGCGCACCCTGCGTGACCTGGTCAACCCCAAGATCGAGAAGATCCGCATCGACTCGCGGGAAACCTTCCAGAAGACCACGCAGTTCGTCGCCGAGCTGATGCCGGAGATCGCCGATCGCCTGGAGCATTACCCCGGCGAGCGGCCGATTTTCGACCTGTATGGCGTGGAAGACGAGATCCAGCGCGCCCTCGAGCGCAAGGTGCCGCTCAAGTCCGGCGGCTACCTGGTGGTCGACCCGGCCGAGGCGATGACCACCATCGACGTCAATACCGGGGCGTTCGTCGGCCATCGCAACCTCGAAGAGACCATCTTCAAGACCAACCTCGAGGCTGCTACCGCCATTGCCCGACAACTGCGCCTGCGCAATATCGGCGGGATCATCATCATCGACTTCATCGACATGGAGGACGAGGAGCACCAGCGTCAGGTCCTGCGCACCCTGGAAAAGCAGCTCGAACGCGACCATGCCAAGACCAACATCATCGGCATCACCGAGTTGGGCCTGGTGCAGATGACCCGCAAGCGCACCCGCGAAAGCCTCGAGCAGGTGCTGTGCGAGCCCTGCGCGGCGTGCCAGGGGCGCGGCAAGCTGAAAACCCCCGAGACGATCTGTTACGAAATTTTCCGCGAGATCCTGCGCGAGGCCCGCGCCTATCAGGCCGAGGGCTATCGGGTACTGGCCAACCAGAAAGTGGTGGACCGCCTGCTCGATGAAGAGTCGGGCAACGTCGCCGAGCTGGAAGCGTTCATCGGGCGAACCATCCGCTTCCAGGTGGAGTCCATGTATTCCCAGGAACAATATGATGTGGTGCTGCTCTGACCTTCGCTAAAGGCGGTCGCCCCATGGACGGGCTGGCAAATCGCTATTCACCGGCCATAGTTAAGGGACGACTTGGAGGGCCATGGCCATGGAACGTCTGACCCGCGTTCTGGGCGCCTTGACCCGCTGGGGGCTGGGGATCTGCGCCCTGCTGGCGGTGCTGGTGGCGCTGTATGTCAGCCTCGGTCGGCAACTGGTACCCCTGGTCGCCGAATACCGTGCCGACGCCGAACTCAAGGCCGAACAGGCCTTGGGCATGCCCGTGCACGTCGGTGCCCTGGAAGGGCGCTGGAGTGGCCTGGCGCCGGTGTTGCGCGTGCGCGACCTGCAGCTGGGCGAAGGCAAGGCGGCCTTGCGCCTGGACGACGTCAAGCTGGTGCCCGACCTGTGGGCCAGCCTCAAGGCCCGCGAAGTGCGCCTGGCGCGCATCCAGCTCAGTGGGCTGCAACTGATCCTGCGCGAACGCGAGCAGGGCGCCTGGACCCTCGAAGGCCTGCCGCAGCAGGATGATGCGCCGCTCGACCCGGCCGATGTGCTCAAGCGCCTGCGCCAACTGGGGCGGATCGATGTATTCGACAGCCAGGTCACCCTGCATCCGTGGCAGCGCGATCCTCTGACCCTCACCTATGTCAGCCTGGGATTGCAGGCCGGAGCGTCGCGCCAGAGCGTCGACCTGCGCGCCACGCTGCCCGATGGCCAGCCCCTGGCCCTTAGCCTGAACAGCCGCGCCACCGCCAGGACCTGGCGCGACGGCCGCGTGCAGGCCTACCTGAGCCTGCCACAAAGCGATTGGGCGCGCTGGCTGCCGCCGCAGCTGCTGGGCCAGTGGCAGGCCGACACCCTGCGTGCCGGTGGCGAGTTCTGGATCGACTGGAGCAAGGGGCAGTTGCAGCAGGCGATGGTTCGCCTCAACGCCCCGCAGCTCAAGGGCGCCTACACCGGGCGCAAGGCCATTACCCTGGACAACCTGGCCTTGTCGGCCTGGTTCCAGCGCCAGGACCAGGGCTTTGACGTCGTCGTCGACTCCCTGGCCATGAGCCTGGGCAAGACCCGCTGGGAGTCGCACCTGCAACTGGCGCAGCGTCCTGGCCAGAGCCCGGCCGAGGAAAGCTGGCAGGTGCAGGCCGATCGCCTCGACCTGACCCCGCTGACCCCGGTGATCGACGCCCTGGCGCCGTTGCCGGACAAGCTGATGACGGTGGTCGACGCGCTCAAGGTGACCGGCGCCCTGCGCAACGTGCGCCTGGACATCCGCCCCAAGGCCGAGGGCGACCAGCGCCTGCAGTTCGCCGCCAACCTGGAGAAAGTCGGCTTCGACGCCTATCACGGCGCGCCGGCCGCCGGCAACGTCAGCGGCGCCATCAGCGGTGACCTCGGGCACGGCGAACTGCGCCTGGATACCCAGGCCTTCATGCTGCATCTGTATCCGATCTTCGGCAAACCCTGGCATTACCCGAAAGCCAACGCGCGGCTGACCTGGACCCTGGACAAGGAAGCCTTCACCCTGGTCGCCCCCTACATCAAGGTGCTGGGTGACGAGGGCAAGATCGCCGCGGACTTCCTGATTCGCATCCATCTGCAACCGGGCCATGAAGACTACATGGACCTGCGCGTCGGCCTCACCGAGGGCGACGGTCGCTACACCGCCAAGTACCTGCCCGAGGTGCTCAGCCCGGCCCTGGACGAATGGCTGCGCAGCGCCATCGTCAAGGGCAATGTCGACGAGGGCTACTTCCAGTACCAGGGCTCGCTGCACCACAATGCGCCGCCCCATGCCCGCGATATCAGCCTGTTCTTCAAGGTCCACGACGCCGCGCTGGATTTCCAGCCGGGCTGGCCGCAGGTGCAGCAGGTCGACGGCAATGTCTACATCGAAGACACCGGCGTGCGCATCCACGCCCGCAAAGGGCTGCTGCTGGACACTCGGGTCAGCGATGTCAGTGTCGACATTCCCCATGTCGAGGGCGACCAGCACAGCCACCTGTTCCTCGACGGAGACTTCGACGGCAGCCTTGGCGATGGCCTGAAGATCCTCAAGGAGGCGCCCATCGGCACGGGAGAGATCTTTGCAGGTTGGGAGGGTGAAGGCCCGCTCAAAGGCAAGGTCAAGCTCGATATACCCCTGGCCCATGGGCAACGGCCCAAGGTGCTGGTGGACTTCTCGACCAGCGACGCAACCCTGAAAGTGGCGCCGCCAAGCCTGGAACTGACCCAGCTCAAAGGCGATTTCACGTTCGATTTCGACAAGGGCCTTAGCGGCAACGGCATTAGCCTGCATGCCTTCGGCAAGCCGGTGACCGCGCAGATCACCGCCGAAGGACAGGGCGGGCAGATTCAGACCCGCATCAACGCAAACGGCCAGGTCGGCCTCAAGGTCCTGACTGACTGGTTGCAGTACCAGCAGCCGCTGCCGGCCTCGGGCGAGTTGCCCTATCAGTTGCAGGTGACATTCGGCGGCCGAGACAACCGCTTGAGTGTCAGCTCCTCGCTCAAGGGCCTGGCCATCGACTTGCCGGCCCCCTTTGGCAAGGCCGCCGGGGAAACCCGTGACAGCCGCCTCGGCCTGACCCTGCAAGGCCCCGAGCGGCGCATCGACGCCAGCTACGCCGACCTTGCCCGCTTCGCCTACGCCGCGCCCGCCGACAAGCTGGCCCAGGGGCGTGGCGAACTGTTGCTGGGTACGGGCGACGCCAGCCTCCCAAGTGGCCAGGGCCTGCGTGTGCGTGGCCGGCTCGAGACCCTGGACCTGGCGCCCTGGCAGCAACAGATGGAGCGCCTGGCCGGCAAGGACCCGGGCGGCAGCGCCCGGCAGAACCTGCAGAGCGTGGACCTGAGCATCGGCCAGCTCAAGGCCTTCGGCATGGACCTCAACCAGGCGGTGATCCGCCTGATGCGCGGCGGTCCGGCCTGGGACCTGCGCCTGGACAGCAAGGAAGTCATCGGCAACGCGCGCATTCCCGATGCCAAGGTCACGCCCATGACCATCCGCCTGCAGAGCCTGCGTCTGCCGCCCGCCGACCCGAACGAAGCCCAGGACGAACATGCGCCGGATCCGTTGGCCGGGGTCGACCCGCGCAAGGTGCCGCCGCTGGACCTGACCATCGACAAGCTGTACCGCGGTGACGACCTGTTCGGCAGCGCCAACCTGAAGCTGCGCCAGACGCCCAAAGGCATGGCCATGAACGATATCGACCTGGACCTCAAGGGCCTGCACATCGATGGCAGCGGTGGCTGGGAAGGGGAGCCGGGCAGCAGTTCGAGCTGGTACAAGGGCCGGCTGGATGGCAAGAACCTGGGGGATGTGCTCAAGGCCTGGGGCTTCGCGCCTACCGTCACCAGCCGCGACTTCCGCATGGACGTGGACGGCCGCTGGCCGGGCTCGCCGGCCTGGGTCAGCCTCAACCGTTACTCCGGCAGCCTCGACGCGGCGTTGCGCAGTGGCCAGTTCGTCGAGGTCGAGGGCAGCGCCCAGGCCTTGCGGGTGTTCGGGCTGCTCAACTTCAACTCCATCGGCCGGCGCCTGCGCCTGGACTTCTCCGACCTGTTCAGCAAGGGCCTGGCCTATGACCGGGTCAAGGGGTTGCTGGTGGCCAGCGAAGGGGTCTACGTGACCCGTGAGCCGATCACCGTCACCGGGCCGTCGAGCAACTTCGAGCTCGACGGCACCATGGATTTTGTCCGTGATCGGATCGATGCCAAGCTGTTGGTGACGCTGCCGGTGACCAACAACTTGCCGCTGGCCGCGCTGATCGTCGGCGCGCCGGCGATCGGTGGCGCGTTGTTCCTGGTCGACCGCCTGATCGGTGACCGGGTGGCGCGTTTCGCCAGTGTGCACTATCGCGTCGAAGGTCCGGTCAAAGAGCCTAAAATCACCTTTGTGAAACCTTTCGACAAATAACCTGGGGTGGTCATGACGTCAGCTGTGATCCAGATGGTCAGCCAGGACGATGTGCTGGCCAACCTGCAACGTGCCACGGCACTGCTCGAGCAGGCCGCCGCAGGTGGCGCGCGCCTGGCGGTGCTGCCGGAGAACTTCGCCGCCATGGGCCGTCGCGACGCGG
>NZ_NIBE01000069.1:48741-50791 GCF_002205115.1 Pseudomonas sp. DrBHI1 | reverse complement strand
GGGGCCGATCCTGCCCTGGTTGAAACGCACCGCCCGCGACCTCAGGTTATGGATAGTCGCCGGTACCTTGCCGCTGCCCCCGGTCGGCCAGCCGCAAGCCAAGGCCCACGCCTGTTCGCTGCTGGTCGATGAGCACGGCGAGATCGCCGCCCGCTACGACAAGCTGCACCTGTTCGATGTGGATGTGGCCGACAACCGCGGTCGTTACCGCGAGTCGGACGACTACGCCCACGGCAGCCAGGTGGTGGTGGCCGACACGCCCGTGGGCCGGCTGGGCCTGTCGGTGTGCTACGACCTGCGCTTCCCCGAGCTGTACAGCGCCTTGCGTGCCGCCGGGGCCGAACTGATCAGCGCGCCGGCGGCGTTCACCGCGGTGACCGGAGCGGCGCATTGGGAAGTACTGATTCGCGCACGGGCCATCGAGACCCAGTGCTATGTATTGGCGGCCGCCCAGGGCGGCCTGCATCCGGGGCCGCGGGAAACCCACGGCCAGGCGGCGATCGTCGACCCCTGGGGGCGGATCGTCGCGCAACAGGCGCGGGGCGAAGCGGTATTGCTCGCCACGCGCGACAGTGAAGAACAGGCGTCCATCCGGGCGCGCATGCCGGTGGTCACGCACCGGCGCTTTTTCTCGCAGGACGCCTTGCGGCCTGCGCACACCTCGGAGTGACTATGAGCGAGATTTTATCCACCGTCAGCGAGCAGCTCCTGGTCCCGGGCGGCCTGACCCTCGACAGCCTGCAGACGGTGCTGGGCGAGCTGGCCGGCCCCGGCATCGATGCCGCCGACTTGTATTTCCAGGGCCAGATCTCGGAAACCTGGGCGCTGGAGGACGGCATCGTCAAAGAGGGCAGCTTCAACCTCGACCAGGGCGTGGGCGTGCGCGCCCAGTCCGGCGAGAAGACCGGCTTCGCCTACAGCAACGCGATCAACCTCGAAGCCCTGACCTCGGCGGCCCGCGCCGCCCGTTCGATCTCCCGTGCCGGGCAGGATGGCAAGGTGCAGGCGTTCCGCAGCCAGGATGTGACTGCCCTGTATGCGTCTGACAATCCCCTGGATGTGCTGAGCCGCGCCGAGAAGGTCGACCTGCTCAAGCGCGTCGATGCCGCCACCCGCGCCCTCGATCCGCGCATCCAGCAGGTCAGCGTGAGCATGGCCGGGGTCTGGGAGCGGATCCTGGTCGCCGCCGCCGATGGCAGCCTGGCCGCCGATGTACGTCCGCTGGTGCGTTTCAACGTCAGCGTGATCGTCGAGCAGAACGGTCGTCGCGAGCGCGGCGGGCAGGGCGGTGGCGGGCGTACCGACTACCGCTACTTCACCGAGGAGCGGGTGATGGGCTATGCCCGCGAGGCGTTGCGCCAGGCGCTGGTCAACCTCGAGGCCATTCCGGCACCGGCCGGCACGCTGCCGGTGGTGCTTGGCCCGGGCTGGTCCGGGGTGCTGCTGCACGAGGCGGTCGGTCACGGTTTGGAAGGCGACTTCAACCGCAAGGGCAGTTCGGCGTTCAGTGGGCGTATTGGCGAGCAAGTGGCCTCGAAGCTATGCACGATTGTCGACGACGGTACCCTGGAGGGCCGCCGCGGCTCGCTCAGCATCGACGACGAAGGCACCCCGACCGAATGCACCACGCTGATCGAGAACGGCATCCTCAAGGGCTACATGCAGGACAAGCTCAATGCCCGCCTGATGGGCATGGCGGTGACGGGCAACGGCCGGCGTGAATCCTACGCCCACCTGCCGATGCCGCGCATGACCAACACCTACATGCGTGCTGGCGACAGCGACCCGGAGGAAATCATCCGCTCGGTGAAGAAGGGCATCTATTGCGCCAACCTTGGCGGTGGCCAGGTGGACATCACCAGCGGCAAGTTCGTGTTCTCCACCAGCGAGGCCTACCTGATCGAGGACGGCAAGATTACCGCGCCGGTGAAGGGCGCGACGCTGATCGGCAATGGTCCGGAGGCGATGCGGGGTGTGTCGATGGTCGGCAACGACCTGGCGCTGGACAGCGGCGTGGGTACGTGCGGCAAGGATGGGCAGTCGGTGCCGG
>NZ_NIBE01000069.1:0-48726 GCF_002205115.1 Pseudomonas sp. DrBHI1 | reverse complement strand
CCCACAGATGCCTGCAAAGGCAGCGTGGGAGCGGGCTTGCCCCGCGATGGCCTCAACGCAGACCGCGCTGGACCTCGTCGAGGTCGCGGATGTACTTGAACACTTTACGCGCAGCCGCAGGCGGCTTGTTCCGCGCCTTCTCGTGCTGGGCATGACGGATCAGCGAGCGCAGGTGCTGGCGATCGGTGTCGGGGAACTCGTTGACGAAGCGTTCGAGGTCCTCGTCGTTGCCGTCGATCAGGCGATCGCGCCAGCGCTCGAGGCCGTGAAAGCGCTCGTTGTACTGGCGGGTCGAGCTGTCGACCTGCTCGAGCACGGCATGGATGGCGTCAAGGTCCTGCACGCGCATCAGCTTGCCGACGAACGACATGTGGCGTTTGCGGGCGCCGTGGGCGGTGTGCTTGCTGGCCTCTTCCAGCGCCTTGCGCAGCTCGTCGGTCAACGGCAGGCGGGCCAGGGTGTCGGCCTTGAGGGTGGTGAGGCGCTCACCGAGCTCGACCAGCGCATGCAGCTCGCGCTTGATCTGGGTTTTGCTTTTTTCGCCGTCGAAGGCGTCGTCGTAAGAATCAACCATGGGGGCAGTCCGCAGGAAATCGCCGCCATGATAACCAGTCGGGGGCCGCTTGTCCGGCCCGGTCGTAGAATGACCCACGCCGTACGCAGAATTTTCAGTGGAGAGAACCATGAGTGCAGTCCAGAGCGTAGGCCCCAAGGACCTGCCGGCGTTGCAGGAACAGGTCGAGGCGATCGTCGCCGAGGCGCGCCGCCAGGGCGCCAGCGCCTGCGAAGTAGCGGTGTCGCTGGAGCAGGGCCTGTCCACCACGGTGCGCCAGCGCGAAGTCGAGACGGTCGAGTTCAACCGCGACCAGGGCTTCGGCATCACCCTCTACGTTGGCCAGCGCAAGGGTTCGGCCAGCACCTCGGCCAGCGGCCCTGAGGCGATCCGCGAGACCGTCGCGGCGGCCCTGGCAATCGCCAAGCATACCTCCGAGGACGCGTGTTCGGGGCTGGCCGATGCCGCCTTGATGGCCCGCGAGATCCCTGATCTGGACCTGTACCACGACTGGGACATCGAGCCGGAGAAGGCCATCGAGATGGCGCTGGCCTGCGAGGCGGCGGCGTTCGACGCCGACAAGCGCATCCTCAACGCCGATGGCACCACCCTCAACACCCACCAGGGCGTGCGGGTCTATGGCAACAGCCACGGCTTCATCGGCGGTTATGCGTCCACCCGGCACAGCCTCAGCTGCGTGATGATCGCCGAAGCCGAAGGGCAGATGCAGCGCGACTACTGGTACGACGTCAATCGCCAGGGCAACCTGCTGGCCGACCCGCGCAGCATTGGCCAGCGCGCCGCGCAACGCGCCGCCAGCCGTCTGGGCGCGCGTCCGGTGCCGACCTGCGAGGTGCCGGTGCTGTTCTCGGCGGAGCTTGCCGGCGGCCTGTTCGGCAGCTTCCTGTCGGCGATTTCCGGCGGCAACCTGTACCGCAAGTCGTCGTTCCTCGAAGGCACCCTCGGCCAGCGCCTGTTCCCCACCTGGCTGACCCTTGATGAGCGTCCACACATCCCGCGTGCGCTGGGCAGCGCGGCGTTCGACGGCGATGGCCTGGCCACCTACGCCAAGCCGTTCGTCGACAAGGGCGAGCTGGTGTCCTACATCCTGGGCACCTATTCCGGGCGCAAGCTGAGCCTGCCGAGCACCGCCAACGCCGGGGGCGTGCATAACCTGTTCGTCACCCACGGTGTGGAAGACCAGGCGGCATTGATTCGCCGCATGGGTCGCGGCCTGCTGGTGACCGAGCTGATGGGGCATGGCCTGAACATGGTGACCGGTGACTATTCTCGTGGTGCGGCGGGCTTCTGGGTCGAAAACGGCGAGATCCAGTTCCCGGTCCAGGAAGTGACCATCGCCGGCAATATGAAGGATATGTTCCAGCAGATCGTGGCGATCGGCAGCGATATCGAGACCCGCAGCAATATCCACAGTGGCTCGGTGCTGATCGAACGGATGACGGTGGCAGGCAGCTGATCGGCGCTCTGTCATCAGCAGGGAAGTAGCAGTGCGTGGGAGCGGGCTTGTCCCGCGATAATCTTACCTGCAATCGCGAGGCAAGCTCGCTCCCACGCTGCCCTGCTCATACCTTGTAAAAGACCCGGCCATCGCGCCGGGTTTCTTTTGCCCATTGCTCGACTTGAACTGATTCTAGTTATCACATAATAATGAATATCATTATCCAGTAACTTGGCGATGATGTTCATGAAATCCGTCCTCCACGAACTGCCTTACCTGGAAAACTGGCGCTGGCTCAGCCGGCGCATCCGCTGCGCGCTCGAACCCGACGAGCCGCGTCTGATCGAGCATTACCTGGCCGAAGGCCGCTACCTGGTGTGCTGCACCGAAACCTCGCCCTGGACCGTGGCGCTGACCGCCTTCCGCCTGCTGTTGGATACCGCCAACGATCGCATGCTGCCGTGGCATTGGCGCTGCCTGTGCCTGGACCAGGCCTGGCGGCCCTTGCTCGACCTGCGCAACCTCGATCGCCGCGAACAAAACCTGCGCTGGCAGCCCTACGCGATGCAGCTCGCCAACAGCGTGCTGCTGCCGTCGATTTCTCCCGAAGAACTGATGCAAGGACTTGAAGATGAGTGATACCCGTATCGAGCGTGACAGCATGGGCGAACTGCAGGTGCCGGCCCAGGCCCTGTACGGTGCCCAGACCCAGCGCGCGGTCGACAACTTCCCGGTCAGCGGCAAGCCGATGCCGGCCCAGTTCATCCGTGCCTTGCTGCTGGCCAAGGCGGCTGCGGCCAAGGCCAACGTCGAGCTGTCCCAGCTGAGCGCGGGGCAGGGCGAGGCCATCGTCAGGGCGGTGGAGCAACTGCTGGCCGGCGACTTCATCCAGCACTTCCCGGTGGATGTGTTCCAGACCGGTTCCGGCACCAGTTCGAACATGAACGCCAACGAGGTCATCGCCACCCTGGCCAGCCGCGTGCTGGGCGAGCCGGTCAATGCCAACGACCACGTCAACTGTGGCCAGAGCAGCAACGACATCATCCCCACCACCATCCACGTCAGCGCCGCCCTGGCCCTGCACGAGCAATTGTTACCGGCCCTGCGCCACCTCACCCAGGTGATCGAGGCCAAGGCGGTCGAAGTGCACAAGCACGTGAAGACCGGCCGCACCCACCTGATGGATGCCATGCCGGTGCGCATGAGCCAGGTGCTCGAAGGCTGGGCCGCGCAGGTCAAGGGCGCCCAGGCGCATATCGAAGCCACCCTGCCGAGCCTGCAGGCCTTGGCTCAGGGCGGTACTGCCGTGGGCACCGGCATCAACGCCCACCCGCAGTTCGCCGCAGGCTTTGCCCGCCAGTTAAGTGGCCTGACCCAGGTCAAGTTCACCCCCGGCGAGAACCTGTTCGCCCTGATCGGCTCCCAGGACACCGCCGTGGCCCTGTCCGGCCAGCTCAAGACCGCCGCCGTGGCGCTGATGAAGATCGCCAACGACCTGCGCTGGATGAACTCCGGCCCGCTCGCCGGCCTGGGTGAAATCGAGTTGCAGGGTCTGCAGCCGGGCTCGTCGATCATGCCGGGCAAGGTCAACCCGGTGATCCCGGAGGCCACCGCCATGGTCGCGGCCCAGGTGATCGGCAACGATGCCACCATCGCCGTGGCCGGGCAGTCGGGCAACTTCGAGCTCAACGTGATGCTGCCGGTGATCGCCCGCAACCTGCTGGAAAGCATCGAGCTGATGGCCAACGTCAGCCGCCTGCTGGCCGACAAGGCCATCGCCAGCTTCAAGGTCAATGACACCAAGCTCAAGGAGGCGCTGTCGCGCAACCCGATCCTGGTCACTGCGTTGAACCCGATCATCGGCTACCTCAAGGCCGCCGAGATCGCCAAGACCGCCTACAAGCAGGGGCGCCCGATCATCGACGTGGCGCTGGAGCACACCGACTTGTCGCGTGACCAGCTCGAGGCGCTGCTGGATCCGGAAAAACTCACTGCCGGCGGCATCTGAGCCCGGGCCGCCCAGGAGACACGTCATGCAGCACTGGAAACACACCACGCAAGACGCCAACCGCCTGTTCGAGCAGGGCGAGCTGGTCGATGCCCGGGAACACTACCTGCAAGCCCTGGCCCTGGCCCAGGTGCTGTTCGAGCGCTGGCATGACGTCGACGAGGCGGTGGCCGCACTGGTCATCGCCCATCACAACCTGGCCGACCTGCACCTGCGCCTGAACCAGCCGCAGGAAAGCGCCGACTACCTGTGCGCGGCGCACCAGCGGCTGCTCCAGGCCAGTCAGGACCCGCGCCTGCCCCAGGCCCTGCGCGACGCCGCGTTACGCCATAGCGGGCGCACCTACACCGAGTTGCTGAGCTTCATCGCCGAATACGGCCAATACCCGCGTACCGAGCGCCTGCTCAATCGGCAGGCTCCGGTGACCAGCGAGCTGGTCGTATATACGGATATCACTGATCGCACACCTGCCTACGGAATCCACTGACATGCCGCATACCTTGCCTGCGTTGCCCTATGCCTACGATGCGCTGGAGCCGCACATCGACACCCAGACCATGGAGATTCACCACAGCAAGCATCACCAGACCTATATCAACAATCTCAACGCCGCCATCGAGGGCACCGAGTGGGCCGAGTGGCCCGTGGAGCAGTTGGTGGGCGCGGTCAGGCAACTGCCCGAGAAGCTCCAGGGCGCGGTGATCAACCAGGGCGGTGGGCATGCCAACCACACCCTGTTCTGGACCGTCATGTCGCCCAAGGGCGGCGGCCAGCCGGCAGGGCAGGTGGCCAAGGCCATCGATGCGCAGCTCGGCGGCTTCGAGGCGTTCAAGGAGGCCTTCACCAAGGCCGCGCTGACCCGTTTCGGCAGCGGCTGGGCCTGGTTGAGCGTGACCCCGCAGAACACGCTGGTAGTTGAGAGCAGCGGCAACCAGGACAGCCCGCTGATGCACGGCAACACGCCGATCCTTGGCCTGGACGTGTGGGAGCACGCCTACTACCTGAAGTATCAGAACCGTCGTCCGGAATACATTGGCGCTTTCTACAACGTGGTCGACTGGGCCGAAGTGGAACGTCGCTACCTTGAAGCCCTGAAGTGAGCCTGACCGGTATGCGTGCCGAGGTGATGTCTGTCAGCAGTGTGCGCCTGTTCCGCCTGGCGCTTGGGACCATGCTGTTGCTGGTTGGCACCGCATTGTTGGTGGCACGCGGCATCGCCTGGCTGGACCTGGAACCGCGCATGTTGCGTGCCCTTGAGGGCGGCGCATTGTGCGCACTGGGGACGGCGTTGGGCGCGGTACCGGTGCTGGTGATCCGCAACATGCCGGTGGCCGTGGCCGATACCTTGCTTGGCTTCGGTGCCGGCGTGATGCTGGCGGCCACCGCGTTCTCGCTGATCATGCCCGGGCTGGATGCGGCCCAATCCATCGGTTTCAGCCCGTGGGGCGCCGGTGGCCTGATCAGCGGCGGCCTGCTGTTCGGCGCGCTGTGCCTGTTCCTGGTCGACCTCAAGGTCTCTGGTGCTTCGCCAGAAGCCCTGGTCGGCAGCGATCAGCAACCGGTGATCGCGGCGCGAATCTGGTTGTTCGTCATCGCCATCATTGCCCATAACATCCCCGAAGGCATGGCCATTGGCGTGTCTGCTGGCGGTGGCATGCCCGATGCCGACAGCCTGGCCATGGGCATCGCGCTTCAGGATGTGCCGGAGGGTCTGGTAATCGCGCTGGTGCTGGCCGGGGCCGGCATGTCGCGGTTCAAGGCGTTCCTGATCGGCGCGGCGTCCGGGTTGGTCGAACCGCTGGCCGCGGTGATCTGCGCCTGGCTGGTGAACATCGCCGAACTGTTGCTACCGCTGGGCTTGGCCTGTGCGGCGGGGGCGATGCTGCTGGTGGTGACCCAGGAGATCATTCCCGAATCGCGCAGTAACGGGCATCACCGCCTGGCGAGCCTGGGGCTGTGTGCCGGGTTCTGCCTGATGATGGTGATGGACACGGCGCTGTCTTGAGCCCGGCACATTCCCTGTAGGAGCGTGCGCAGTCGTTAACGGCGCTTACTCGCCTTCGTCGAAGAAGTTCTCGATCAACGCGACCAGTGCATCCATGGCCTCACCGTCCTGTTCGCCCTCGGTGTGCAGGTGCACCGGCGTGCCCTTGCCGGCGGCGAGCATCATCACCGCCATGATGCTCTTGCCGTCCACCAGCTTGTCCGGTGCGCGGCCGACCCGTACCTGGCAGGGAAAGCGACCGGCCACGCCGACGAACTTGGCGGCCGCCCGCGCATGCAGGCCCAGCTTGTTGATGATGGTGATTTCGCGGGCGGGCATCGTGGGGCGGATCCTGTGGGCTAGAGGTCGCGGTGGCGGACCTGGACGTTTTTCAGGGATTGCTGGAGCAGTTGGCCAAGCCGTTCGGTGATGTACACCGAGCGGTGGTGGCCGCCGGTACAGCCGATGGCGATGGTGACGTAAGCGCGGTTGCTGGCGGCGAAGCGCGGCAGCCACTTGAGCAGGTAGCCGGAGATGTCCTGGAACATTTCCTCGACGTCCGGCTGGGCGGCCAGGTAATCAATTACCGGCTGTTCGAGGCCGGAATGCTCACGAAGTTCCGGCTTCCAGTACGGATTGGGTAGGCAGCGCACGTCGAACACCAGGTCGGCGTCCACCGGCATGCCACGCTTGAAACCGAATGACTCGACCAGGAACGCGGTGCCTGGCTCGGGCTGGTTGAGCAGGCGCAGCTTGATCGAATCGCGCAGTTGATAGAGGTTCAGGCTGGTGGTGTCGATCTTCAGGTCGGCGAGGTCGGCGATCGGGCCGAGCAGCTCGCTTTCCACGCGGATCGCCTCGGCCAGCGAACGGCTGTCGTTGGTCAGCGGGTGGCGGCGGCGGGTTTCCGAGAAGCGCTTGAGCAGGGTGTCTTCGTCGGCGTCCAGGTACAGCACGTCGCACTGGATATGGCGCGAACGTGCATCTGTCAGCAGTTCGGGGAAGCGTGACAGGTGGCTGGGAAGGTTGCGCGCATCAATGGACACAGCGACCTTCGGTTGCAGCAGCTCGGTGTTGAGCAGCGCGTTTTCCGCCAGCTGCGGCAGCAGCCCGGCGGGCAGGTTGTCGATGCAGTAGTAGCCGTTGTCTTCCAGCACGTCGAGGGCGGTACTCTTACCGGAGCCGGAGCGGCCGCTGACGATGATCAGGCGCATGTTCAGTGCTCGTTCTGTACGTCCAGGACGACCTGGTAAAGGGTCTCGCTGCTGTCGGCGGCACGCAGGCGATCGCGGACCTCCTTGCGATCTAGCATGCTGGCGATCTGGCGCAGCAGTTCAAGGTGGGCATCGGTGGCAGCTTCCGGGACCAGCAGGACGAACAGCAGGTCGACCGGGGCACCATCGATGGCGTCATAATCAATGGGGGCATCCAGGTGCAGCAGGGCGCTTACTGGCGCGCTGCAACCCACAAGCCGGCAGTGCGGAATGGCGATGCCATTGCCAAAACCGGTGGAGCCGAGTTTTTCCCGAGCGATGAGCTTGTCGAAGACATCTTGCATCTCCAGCTCGGGTACTTGCTCGGCGATCAGGGTGGCGACCTTTTCCAGGGCGCGCTTCTTGCTGCCGCCCGGCACGTTCACGAGTGAACGGCCGGGGGTCAGGATGGTTTCAAGTCGGATCATGGATGAGGGGGATCAGCGGGCGGCTGCGCCTTGCAGCAGGCTTTGCTGTTTTTCCTTGTGTTTTTTCAGTTGGCGATCGAGTTTGTCGGCCAGGGCGTCGATCGCCGCGTACATGTCTTGGTGTTCAGCGTTGGCGACGACTTCGCCACCGGGAATCTGGAGTGTGGCTTCCACCTTCTGCTGCAGCTTCTCGACCTTCATGATCACCGTCGCATTGGTGATCTTGTCGAAATGACCCTCCACGCGGGCGAGCTTCTCGAGCACGTAATCGCGCAGTGGTTGGGTGACTTCTACATGCTGTCCACTGATGTTGACTTGCATACAGCTTCTCCTTTGTTGCCCGTGCATAAAGAGGCAGGTCTTGCACCTGCCACTGAAACGCTGTGGCACATCCTGGGGCTACATCAGTCGCTTGCGCTCGCTCGATGGGGCGATGCCCAACGATTCGCGGTACTTGGCGACGGTGCGACGGGCTACCTGGATGCCTTGTGCCTCCAGTAAACCAGCGATCTTGCTGTCACTCAATGGCTTTTTCTGATTTTCCGCCGCCACCAGTTTCTTGATGATCGCGCGAATCGCCGTGGACGAGCATTCGCCGCCTTCGGCGGTGCTCACGTGGCTGGAGAAAAAGTATTTCAGTTCGTAGATGCCGCGCGGGGTGTGCATGTATTTCTGCGTGGTCACCCGGGAAATGGTCGACTCGTGCATGCCCACCGCCTCGGCGATATCGTGCAGCACCAGCGGCTTCATGGCCTCGTCGCCATGGTCGAGGAAGCCGCGCTGGTGCTCGACGATCTGTGTCGCCACCTTCATCAGCGTCTCGTTGCGGCTCTGCAGGCTCTTGATGAACCAGCGCGCTTCCTGCAGCTGGTTGCGCATGAAGGTGTTGTCGGCGCTGGTGTCGGCGCGGCGAACGAAGCCGGCGTACTGCGGGTTGACCCGCAGGCGCGGTACCGCTTCCTGGTTGAGCTCGACCAGCCAGCGCTCGCTGTCCTTGCGCACGATGACGTCGGGCACGACGTACTCGGGCTCGCTGGACTCGATCTGCGAGCCGGGGCGCGGGTTGAGGGTCTGCACCAGTTCGATGACCTGGCGCAGCTCGTCTTCCTTGAGCTTCATGCGGCGCATCAGCTGGCTGTAGTCGCGGCTGCCGAGCAGGTCGATGAAGTCGGTGACCAGGCGCTGGGCCTCACCCATCCAAGGCGTCGAGGCCGGCAGTTGGCGCAGTTGCAGCAGCAGGCATTCGCCCAGGGAGCGGGCGCCGATGCCGGCGGGTTCGAACTGCTGGATGCGGTGCAGCACCGCCTCGACCTCGTCCAACTCGATGTCGAGTTCCGGGTCGAAGCCTGCGCAGATTTCCTCGAGGGAGTCCTCCAGGTAGCCCTGGCCGTTGATGCTGTCGATCAGGGTGACGGCGATCAGGCGGTCGGTGTCGGACATCGGCGCCAGGTTGAGCTGCCACAGCAGGTGACTCTGCAGGCTCTCGCCGACCGAGGTGCGGGTGGTGAAGTCCCACTCGTCGTCATCATTGCTCGGCAGGCTACTGGCGCTGGTCTGGTAGATGTCCTCCCAGGCGGTGTCGACCGGCAGTTCGTTGGGGATGCGCTCGGCCCATTCGCCGTCTTCGAGGTTTTCAGCGGTGCTGCTGGTACTGGTTTCCTGGAAGCTGTTGTCCTGGACTTCGGCGGCCGGCTTGTTCTCGGCGTTGTCCGCCATCGGGTCGCTGTTGTCGAAGTCCTCGCCGTCTTCCTGACGTTCGAGCATCGGATTGGACTCCAGCGCTTCCTGGATTTCCTGCTGGAGGTCCAGGGTGGAGAGCTGAAGCAGACGGATGGCCTGTTGCAACTGCGGGGTCATCGTCAGTTGCTGGCCCATTTTTAGGACGAGCGATGGTTTCATGGCTGGGGCTTGATACCTTGTTGCCGGCGCGCATGCGCCATCCACTACACGGAGGGCGCCTGGGCGCCGATTTTAAGCAAGTTATATGCCTGAAATTGCAGCGTTTGCCTAGAGCACTGTAACAACTTAAGCCTCGAACAGGCGCCTGCGCCAGTGCTCCGGGCAGGCCAGGGTCAGAGTCGGAACTCGTGCCCCAGGTATACTTCCTTGACCAGCTGGTTGGCCAGGATGGTCTCGGCGTCGCCTTCGGCGATCAGCTGGCCATCGTTGACGATGTAGGCGGTCTCGCAGATGTCCAGGGTCTCGCGAACGTTGTGGTCGGTGATCAGTACGCCGATACCCTTGTTCTTGAGGTGGTGGATGATCTGCTTGATGTCGCCGACAGAGATCGGGTCGACACCGGCAAAGGGTTCGTCCAGCAGGATGAACTTGGGCGCGGTGGCCAGGGCACGGGCGATCTCGACGCGGCGGCGTTCGCCGCCGGAGAGGCTCATGCCGAGGTTGTCGCGGATATGGCTGATGTGGAACTCCTGCAGCAGGCTTTCCAGCTCCTTGCGCCGACCGTCACGGTCGAGGTCCTTGCGTGTCTCGAGGATGGCCATGATGTTGTCGGCCACCGACAGCTTGCGGAAGATCGAGGCTTCCTGCGGCAGGTAGCCGATACCGGCCTTGGCGCGCCCGTGCATGGGTTGGTGGCTGACGTCGAGGCTGTCGATCAGCACGCGACCTTGGTCGGCCTGGACCAGGCCGACGATCATGTAGAAACAGGTGGTCTTGCCGGCGCCGTTGGGGCCTAGCAGGCCGACGATCTGGCCGCTGTCGATGGACAGGCTGACGTCGCGAACGACCTGCCGGCCCTTGTAGCTCTTGGCCAGGTGCTGGGCTTTGAGGGTTGCCATTTACTCGGCCTTTTTCTTCGGTTGAATGACCATGTCGATGCGCTGACGTGGTGCAGTCACGTTGCCACCGCGACCGGCGGTAGCCACCTGGGTCTTGGTGTTGTAGACGATCTTCTCGCCTTCGGTGGTGTTGCCTTCGTTCTCGACCTTGGCGCGATCGGTGAGGATCACCATGTCTTTCTGCGCCTGGTACTGGATGGTCACGGCCCAGCCTTTCATCTTGTCGGGCTTGGCGGCGCTCTGCTGTTGCTCGAAGTAGGCCAGGTTGCCCACCGAGGTGACCACGTCGATGTCGCCGGAGGCGGCGCGGGTCATGGTCACGGTGTTGCCTTTGATCATCATCGAACCCTGGGTGATGATCACGTCGCCGGTATAGGTGGCAACGCCCTGCTTGTCGTCCAGGTGGGCGTTGTCCGCCTGGATGCGGATCGGCTGGTCACGGTCGTTCGGCAGGGCGAAGGCGCTCGCGCTTCCCAGTGCTACGCCCAGGCTGAGCAGAAGGGGGATGGTTTTAACGAGCCTCATACTGTCCTCTTACGTTAGAGAGCAGGTCCATCCTGCCTTCTTTCAAATACGCTTTCATTCCTTTGCCCGTAGTCGTGCCACCGGCGCCGTCGATTCTAACGGCTTGCTCGGTCTGCGCATATTGCTTCTGCGGGAACACGGTCATGCGTGTGCTGGTGATGATGGTTTCACGTTGCTTCTCGTCGGTGCGCGCCACGCGCACATCGTCGATCAGCTCGACCTCGGTGCCGTCCGGATTGACCTCGGCGCGCTTGCTCTGCACGTGCCAGGGATACTCGGTGCCACGGTACATGTGCAGGTCGGGCGTGGTCACCAGGGTGACCTCGCTGGCCTTCAAATGCTCAACCTTGGCGGCGGTCATCTCGTACTGCAGCTTGCCGTCGGGCAGGAACTGCAGGCTGTGGGCGTTGATCGCATAGTAGTCGATGGCGCTCTGGTCGACCTGGGCCTGCGGCTGGTCGAGGAAGCTCTCCGGGCTGATATTCCAATAGCCTACTGCAACGAGCACGGCGGCGATCCCGCCTAGCAGCGCGACATTTCTGATCTTCTTGCTGAGCATGGGCAGCCTTACAGGTAATGGGCGTTGGCAGCGTCCAGGGTGCCCTGGGCCTGCATGATCAGTTCGCAGAACTCGCGGGCGGCGCCTTCGCCGCCGCGAGCCTGGGTAACGCCATGGGCGTGCTGGCGAACGAATGCCGCGGCGTTGTGCACCGCCATGCCCAGGCCGACGCGGCGGATCACCGGCAGGTCGGGCAGGTCGTCGCCGAGGTAGGCGACCTGTTCATAGCTTAGATTGAGTTCGGCGAGCAGGCCGTCGAGCACCACCAGTTTGTCCTCGCGGCCCTGGAACAGGTGCGGGATGCCGAGGTTCTTCGCCCGGCGCTCGACCACCGGGGTCTTGCGCCCGCTGATGATCGCGGTGGTCACGCCCGCGGCCATGAGCATCTTGATGCCGTGGCCGTCGAGGGTGTTGAAGGTCTTGAACTCGCTGCCGTCCTCGAGGAAGTACAGGCGGCCGTCGGTGAGCACGCCGTCGACGTCGAACACCGCCAGCTTGATGGCCTTGGCGCGTTGCATCAGGTCCTGGTTCATTTACATCACTCCGGCGCGCAGCAGGTCGTGCATGTTCAGGGCGCCGGTCGGGCGGTCTTCCTGATCGACGACCACCAGCGCGCTGATCTTGTGGTCTTCCATGATCTTCAGCGCCTCGGCGGCGAGCATCTCGGCGCGGGCGGTCTTGCCGTGCACGGTCATGACCTCGTCGATGAGGGTCTTGTGCACGTCGATGTTGCGGTCCAGGCTGCGGCGCAGGTCACCGTCGGTGAACACGCCGGCGAGCTTGCCGTCGTCACCCAGGACCACGGTCATGCCCAGACCCTTACGAGACATTTCAAGCAGCGCGTCCTTGAGCAGGGTGCCGCGCTTCACCAGGGGCAGCTCCTCGCCGGCATGCATGACGTTCTCGACCTTCAGCAGCAGGCGACGACCCAACGCGCCCCCGGGGTGGGAGAAGGCGAAATCCTCGGCGGTGAAGCCGCGGGCCTCGAGCAGGGCGATGGCCAGGGCGTCGCCCAGCGCCAGTGCGGCGGTGGTGGAGGAGGTCGGCGCCAGGTTGAGCGGGCAGGCCTCCTGGGCGACGCTGGCGTCGAGATTGACCTCGGCGGCCTGGGCCAGGGGCGAGCCCGGGTTGCCGGTCAGGCTGATCATCTGGATGCCCAGGCGCTTGATCAGCGGCAGCAGGGTGACGATCTCGGCGGTGCTGCCGGAGTTGGACAGGGCAAGAATGACATCGTCCCGGGTGATCATGCCCATGTCGCCGTGGCTGGCCTCGGCCGGGTGCACGAAGAACGCCGGGGTGCCCGTGCTGGCCAGGGTGGCGGCGATCTTGTTGCCGATATGCCCCGACTTGCCCATGCCCACCACCACGACCCGTCCCTTGCTGGCCAGGATCAGCTCGCAGGCCTTGACGAAGTCACCGTCGATGCGGGCCAGCAGGGCCTCCACGGCCTCGAGTTCGAGGCGCAGGGTGCGCTGGGCGGATTGGATCAGCTCGCTGGATTGGGTCATGTTGAAACGCAATGCCTGATGAAAAGGCGGCGATTATAGCCGTAATGTGTGAAAGGCTCATCCTTCGAATGTCATATGGATGCCACACCAGCCTGTCTGCGGCCTGAACGAGTGGGGGGACGCCCTTGGGGCGGGCCTATCAGCGGTGCTATAGTTCGCCGCTATTCGGCCCGCAGGGGACCTGTGTGCCTTCAAGATGAAGGCAGGCGTCCACATGACGAGGCTGCACTAGCAAGGAGTCTAGATGAGTGTGGATAGCGCCTACGCGGTCGAGTTGAAGGGTGTCACCTTCAAGCGCGGTTCGCGCAGCATTTTCAGCAACGTGGACATACGCATTCCCCGCGGCAAGGTCACCGGCATCATGGGGCCTTCGGGATGCGGCAAGACCACCTTGCTGCGCCTGATGGGCGCGCAGTTGCGCCCGTCCGGTGGCGAGGTCTGGGTCAACGGGCAGAACCTTCCCGCGCTGTCGCGCAGCGACCTGTTCGACGCGCGTAAGCAGATGGGCGTGCTCTTTCAGAGTGGTGCGCTGTTCACCGACCTGGATGTGTTCGAGAACGTGGCCTTCCCGCTGCGGGTTCATACGCAGCTGTCGGACGAGATGATCCGTGACATCGTGTTGATGAAGTTGCAGGCCGTGGGCTTGCGCGGCGCCATCGACCTGATGCCCGACGAGTTGTCCGGCGGCATGAAGCGCCGCGTGGCGCTGGCACGGGCGATCGCCCTCGATCCGCAGATCCTCATGTACGACGAGCCGTTCGTCGGGCAGGACCCCATCGCCATGGGCGTGTTGGTGCGCCTTATCCGCCTGCTCAACGACGCCCTGGGCATCACTAGTATCGTGGTTTCCCACGATCTCGCGGAAACCGCGAGCATCGCCGACTACATCTATGTGGTTGGCGACGGCCAGGTGCTGGGGCAGGGCACGCCGGACGAACTGATGGGCTCGGACAACCCGCGCATCCGCCAGTTCATGAAAGGCGACCCGGACGGCCCGGTACCTTTCCACTTCCCTGCGCCTGACTACCGCGCCGATCTGTTGGGGACGCGTTGATGCGCAGAAAATCCTTACTCGAACGTATCCGTCTGTTCGGCCGTTCGGCCATCGATGTACTGGCCGTGCTGGGACGCTCGTGCCTGTTCCTCGGCCATTCGCTGGGTGGACGCAGCGGCATCGGCGGCGGTTTCCAGCTGCTGGTCAAGCAACTGTACTCGGTGGGCGTATTGTCGCTGGCGATCATCGTCGTGTCCGGCGTGTTCATCGGCATGGTACTGGCCCTGCAGGGCTACAGCATCCTCACCAAGTACGGCTCGGAGCAGGCTGTGGGGCAAATGGTCGCCCTGACCCTGCTGCGCGAGCTGGGGCCGGTGGTCACCGCCTTGCTGTTCGCCGGCCGCGCGGGCTCCGCGCTGACCGCCGAGATCGGCAACATGAAGTCCACCGAGCAGCTGTCGAGCCTGGAGATGATCGGCGTCGACCCGCTCAAGTACATCGTCGCCCCCAGGCTGTGGGCCGGTTTCATCTCGCTGCCGCTGCTGGCGCTTATCTTCAGCGTGGTCGGCATCTGGGGTGGCTCGTGGGTCGCCGTGGACTGGCTGGGCGTCTATGAAGGTTCGTTCTGGGCCAACATGCAGAACAGCGTTTCGTTCAGCGACGACGTGATCAACGGGCTGATCAAGAGTCTGGTGTTCGCTTTCGTCGTCACCTGGATCGCCGTATTCCAGGGGTACGACTGTGAGCCCACCTCAGAAGGGATCAGCCGTGCCACCACCAAGACCGTGGTCTATGCCTCGCTGGCAGTCCTGGGTCTGGACTTTATTCTGACCGCCTTGATGTTTGGAGATTTCTGATGCAAAACCGCACCCTGGAAATCGGTGTCGGCCTGTTCCTCCTGGCCGGGATCCTGGCGCTGCTGCTGCTGGCCCTGCGTGTCAGCGGGCTGTCGGCCAGCCCGAGCAGCGACACATATAAAGTTTATGCTTATTTTGACAATATCGCCGGTTTGACGGTCAGAGCTAAGGTGACCATGGCCGGTGTGACCATCGGCAAGGTCACGGCCATCGATCTGGACCGCGATTCCTACACTGGCCGGGTTACGCTGCAGCTGGACAAGCATGTCGACAACCTGCCGACCGACTCCACTGCCTCGATCCTGACCGCAGGCCTGCTGGGCGAGAAGTACATCGGTATCAGCGTGGGCGGCGAGGACGCGGTACTCAAGGATGGCAGCACCATCCACGACACCCAGTCGGCACTGGTGCTGGAAGACCTGATCGGCAAGTTCCTGCTCAACTCGGTGGGCAAGGAACCGAAAGAAGCGCAACCGGCTAATTAAGGAGTTTCCATGATTTCGATCCTGCGACGTGGCTTGCTGGTTCTGCTGGCGGCCTTCCCCCTGCTGGCCCTGGCGGCGCCGGGGCAATCCGCCCGTGATGTGATCCAGGGCACCACCACGCAGTTGCTCAGCGACCTGAAGGCCAACAAGGAGCAGTACAAGGCCAACCCCGAGGCCTTTTACAGCGCGCTTAACAGCAACCTTGGCCCGGTGGTCGATGCCGACGGTATTTCCAAGAGCATCATGACCGTCAAGTACTCGCGCAAGGCGACCCCTGCGCAGATGCAGCGCTTCCAGGAGAACTTCAAGCGCAGCCTGATGCAGTTCTACGGCAACGCCTTGCTGGAGTACAACAACCAGGGCATCACCGTCGATCCGGCCAAGGCCGAGGGTGATGATCGCACCAGCGTCGGCATGAAGATCACCGGCACCAACGGCGCGGTCTATCCGGTGCAATACACCATGGTCAAGCTGGACGGCGAGTGGAAGGTGCGTAACGTCATCGTCAACGGCATCAACATCGGCAAGCTGTTCCGCGACCAGTTCCAGGACGCCATGCAGCGCAACGGCAACAACCTGGACAAGACCATCGACGGCTGGGCCGGCGAAGTGGCCAAGGCCAAGGAAGCGGCGGACAGCTCGCCGGATAAGGAAGTCAAATGAGTGACGCCGCCGTGAGCATGGCCGAGCCGGGCGTCCTCTCCCTGGCAGGCGTGCTGGACTATCGCAGCGGTCCGGCCCTGCGCAAGCAGGGCAAGGCGCTGGTCACGGCGTGCCGCGAACCACGCCTGGTGCTCGACTGCTCTGCGGTGGAGAAGTCCAGCAGCGTCGGCCTGTCGTTGCTGCTGGGCTTCATGCGCGATGCGCAGGCGGCCGGCAAGACCTGGGAACTGCGCGGTATCCCGGAGGATATGCGGGAAATCGCCGGGGTCTATGACCTTGATGAAGTGCTGGCAGGCTGATGCCCTGCCGTTCGCGAAAGGCCCCTCGGTCAGCGCGCCCACTCATGGGCTTCGCAGGCGAGGGGCTTTTTTGTATGATGGCCGACCCGCGCGCGTTGGGCGCCGATCGAGGTTGAGCATGCAGGCCGTAGAAGTCAAAAGCTTTCTGGAAGAGAAATTGCCGGGAACCCGGGTCGAAGTTGAAGGCGAAGGCTGCAACTTCCAGTTGAACGTGATCAGCGATGAGCTGGCCGGCCAGAGCCCGGTCAAGCGCCAGCAGGCGATCTATGCTCACCTCAATCCGTGGATCGCCAACGGCAGCATTCACGCGGTAACCATGAAATTCTTCAGCAGCGCAGCCTGGGCTGAGCGCACCTGAGCCAACTTGGCGGCGAGATACGTATGGACAAACTGATTATCACTGGCGGCCCGCGCCTCGACGGCGAGATCCGCATTTCCGGCGCGAAGAACGCTGCCCTGCCGATTCTCTCGGCCACCCTGCTGGCCGATGGTCCGGTTACGGTCGGCAACCTGCCGCACCTGCACGACATCACCACCATGATCGAGCTGTTCGGTCGCATGGGCATCGAGCCTGTGATCGACGAGAAGCTCTCGGTGGAAATCGATCCGCGCACCATCAAGACCCTCGTCGCGCCCTATGAGCTGGTCAAGACCATGCGCGCCTCGATCCTGGTGCTCGGTCCGATGGTCGCCCGCTTCGGTGAGGCCGAAGTGGCGCTGCCGGGCGGTTGCGCCATCGGTTCGCGTCCGGTGGACCTGCACATCCGTGGCCTGGAGGCCATGGGTGCGAAAATCGATGTTGAAGGCGGCTACATCAAAGCCAAGGCACCCGAGGGCGGCCTGCGCGGCGCACACTTCTTCTTCGACACCGTCAGCGTCACCGGTACCGAGAACATCATGATGGCCGCCGCCCTGGCCAAGGGCCGCAGTGTGCTGCAGAACGCCGCCCGCGAGCCGGAGGTGGTCGACCTGGCCAACTTCCTGATCGCCATGGGTGCGAAGATTCAGGGCGCTGGCACCGACACCATCACCATCGATGGCGTCGAGCGCCTGCACTCGGCCAACTACCGGGTCATGCCTGACCGTATCGAAACCGGCACCTACCTGGTCGCCGCTGCCGTGACCGGCGGCCGCGTCAAGGTCAAGGACACCGATCCGACCATCCTCGAAGCCGTCCTCGAGAAACTCAAGGAAGCCGGCGCCGATATCACCACCGGTGAAGATTGGATCGAGCTGGACATGCACGGCAAGCGTCCGAAGGCCGTGAACCTGCGTACCGCCCCGTACCCAGCGTTCCCGACCGACATGCAGGCGCAGTTCATCTCGCTCAATGCCATCGCCGAAGGCACCGGCGCGGTGATCGAGACCATCTTCGAAAACCGCTTCATGCACGTCTACGAGATGCACCGCATGGGCGCGCAGATCCAGGTCGAGGGCAACACCGCCATCGTCACTGGCGTCAAGGCGCTCAAAGGTGCTCCGGTGATGGCCACCGACTTGCGCGCTTCCGCCAGCCTGGTACTGTCGGCGCTGGTCGCTGAAGGCGACACCCTGATCGACCGCATCTACCACATTGACCGTGGCTACGAGTGCATCGAGGAAAAACTGCAGATGCTGGGCGCGAAGATCCGTCGCGTACCGGGCTAGTCTGCATGGCGCAGGGATGCGCCCCGAATTTTATGCGGCCGGGCAGTGCCCGGCTGGCTATAGCTGCTTAAGGACCGACGTTCCAATGTTGACCATCGCGCTATCCAAAGGCCGGATTCTCGACGATACCCTGCCACTGCTGGCCGAAGCCGGTATTGTGCCGACCGAGAATCCGGACAAGAGCCGCAAGCTGATCATCCCGACCACCCAGGATGATGTCCGCCTGCTCATCGTGCGTGCCACCGACGTGCCGACCTATGTCGAGCATGGCGCCGCCGACCTCGGTGTGGCCGGCAAGGATGTGCTGATGGAATACGGCGGCCAGGGCCTGTACGAGCCCCTGGACCTGCAGATCGCCCAGTGCAAGCTGATGACCGCCGGCGTGACCGGCGCGCCCGAGCCCAAGGGCCGCCTGCGCGTGGCCACCAAGTTCGTCAACGTAGCCAAGCGCTACTACGCCGAGCAGGGCCGCCAGGTCGACATCATCAAGCTGTACGGCTCCATGGAGCTGGCCCCGCTGATCAACCTCGCCGATAAGATCATCGACGTGGTCGACACCGGCAACACCCTGCGCGCCAACGGCCTCGAGCCCCAGGAACTGATCGCCACGATCAGCTCGCGCCTGGTGGTCAACAAGGCTTCCATGAAAATGCAGCACGCCCGTATCCAGAGCCTGATCGACACCCTGCGCAACGCCGTCGAATCGCGACACCGCGGCTGACCTCTGCGCGCGACCTCCGCTGTCGCGCCCGTCTATCCGCGTCATAGCCAATTTTCTCAGGTGCCCGCGCGGATGGAGTGGTAGCTTTAGGGCGCCTGAACATCCGCTAATAACGAGGCCCTCGCCATGACCGTGTCCACTGCAATTGCCCGTCTCAACGCCGCTGACCAGGATTTCGCCCGACATCTGGATCATCTGCTGAGCTGGGAAAGCGTGTCCGATGACGCGGTCAACCAGCGCGTGCTCGACATCATCAAGGCCGTGCGCGAGCGCGGCGACGCGGCGTTGGTGGAGTTCACCCAGCGTTTCGACGGTGTCGATGCCACATCGATCAATGATCTGATCCTGGACCGCGCACGCCTGGAGCTGGCCCTGACCCGCATTACCCCGGTGCAGCGCGAAGCCCTGGAAAAAGCCGCCAACCGTGTGCGTATCTACCACGAACGGCAAAAGCAGGATTCCTGGCAGTACACCGAGGCCGACGGCACTGTGCTCGGCCAGAAAGTTACCCCGCTTGACCGCGCCGGCCTGTACGTGCCGGGCGGAAAAGCATCGTACCCGTCGTCGGTGCTGATGAACGCGATTCCGGCCAAGGTCGCCGGTGTGGCCGAGGTGGTGATGGTCGTGCCGACCCCGCGTGGCGAGGTCAACGAGCTGGTGCTGGCCGCGGCCTGCATCGCCGGGGTCGACCGGGTGTTCACCCTCGGTGGCGCCCAGGCGGTCGCGGCCTTGGCCTACGGCACCGAAAGCGTGCCGCAAGTCGACAAGATCGTCGGTCCGGGCAATATCTACGTGGCCACCGCCAAGCGCCATGTGTTCGGCCAGGTCGGCATCGACATGATCGCCGGCCCTTCGGAGATCCTGGTGGTGTGCGACGGCCAGACCGATCCGGACTGGATCGCCATGGACCTGTTCTCCCAGGCCGAGCACGACGAGGACGCCCAGGCCATCCTGGTCAGCCCGGATGCCGAGTTCCTCGATCGGGTGGCCGCCAGCATCGACAAGCTGCTGCCGACCATGGAGCGCGCCGAGATCATCGAGAAGTCGATCAACGGCCGAGGCGCGCTGATCCAGGTGCGTGACATGCAGCAGGCCATCGAGGTGGCAAACCGCATCGCCCCCGAGCACCTGGAGCTGTCGGTGGCTGATCCACAGGCCTGGTTGCCGCAGATCCGCCACGCCGGCGCGATCTTCATGGGCCGCCACACCAGCGAGGCGCTAGGCGACTACTGCGCCGGCCCCAACCACGTGCTGCCGACTTCCGGCACTGCGCGCTTCTCTTCGCCACTGGGCGTGTATGACTTCCAGAAGCGTTCGTCGATCATCTTCTGCTCCGAGCAGGGCGCGTCCGAGCTGGGTCACACCGCTTCGGTGCTGGCCCGGGGCGAATCGCTGACCGCTCATGCGCGCAGCGCCGAATACCGCATCCTCAACGAGAAGGGGAACTGAGCATGAGTCGTTTCTGGAGTCCCTTCGTCAAGGACTTGGTGCCTTACGTGCCGGGCGAGCAGCCCAAGCTTGCGCGGCTGGTCAAGCTGAACACCAACGAGAACCCTTATGGACCGTCGCCCAAGGCGCTGGAGGCCATGCGCGGCGAGCTTAACGACAACCTGCGGCTGTATCCGGACCCGAACGGTGACCGCCTCAAGCAGGCGGTGGCCGAGTATTACGGCGTGACGCCGGCGCAGGTGTTCGTTGGCAATGGATCGGACGAGGTGCTGGCGCACATCTTCCACGGCCTGTTCCAGCATGACCGTGGGCCGCTGCTGTTCCCGGACGTGAGCTACAGCTTCTACCCGGTGTATTGCGGCCTGTACGGTATCGCGTTCGAGCAGGTGGCGCTGGATGAGCATTTCCAGATTCGGGTTTCTGATTACAGCAAGCCCAATGCCGGGGTCATCTTCCCCAACCCCAATGCGCCGACCGGTTGCCTGTTGCCGCTTGAGGCGGTCGAGCAACTGCTGCAGGCCAACCGGGATTCGGTGGTGGTGGTCGATGAGGCCTATATCGATTTCGGTGGCGAGACGGCTATCAGCCTGGTCGATCGCTACGACAACCTGCTGGTGACCCAGACCTTGTCCAAGTCACGGTCGCTGGCGGGGCTCAGGGTTGGCCTGGCGGTGGGACATCCTGACCTGATCGAGGCGTTGGAGCGGATCAAGAACAGCTTCAACTCCTATCCGTTGGATCGCATGGCGATTGTCGGGGCGGCGGCTGCGTTCGACGACCGTGCGTATTTCGATCAGACCTGCCGCAAGGTTATCGAAAGCCGGGACGTGCTGGTTGCCGAGTTGGTGGCGCGTGGGTTCGAGGTGTTGCCTTCGGCGGCGAACTTCATCTTTGCCCGGCATCCCGGGCAGGATGCTGCCGGGATCGCGGCGCGCCTTCGTGAGCAGGGGGTGATTGTTCGGCACTTCAAACAGGAGCGGATTGCGCAGTTCCTGCGGATTACCGTTGGGACGCCGGAGATGAACCAGGCTTTGCTTGATGCTTTGAATTGATTTCAGGGGTTTGACTGGGGGCGGATTGGGGTTGGTTATTTTGACTTCTGATTCGCCCCTTGTTGTTGTTTGGTGGTTTTGGAAGTTGTATGCGCATTCATTTTTGATGTCGACGCTTATTCACCTTTCCGCCCTTACGGCGGGTCCCTTTTTGAAGGATCAAAAAGGAACCAAAAAATCCTCGCTCCATTCATCCGGCCCTGCGCTTCGCTCCGGGTTCCCTCACTCCGGCCTTGCTCCCGGGAGGACCGCGCTGAACGCCCCATCCTGGGGCGCAGCGCTTGACGGGCATCCATGCCCGTCACCTCCCTTCGCAAGACCTGCGTTCGGCCTCCTGAAGTCGCGAAGTTACGGGCGGCGACTGGACTGGCGCAGCTGTCGCTAGTTGAAGCGGAATTAATCTCTCGATTGTTTCGCGGGGCAAGCCCGCGATAGGCCGGAACAGCCAATATATAACTAATTTTCAAACAGTAAACTTCGCATTTTCCTGTTCTTGCTCTTGCTTTTAAGCGCGCGACAGTTCAGGCACCGCCAATTGCGACTTCAGGAGCGAGGGAACCCCGGAGCGAAGCGCAGGGCCGGATGAACGGAGCGGAACGGTTTTGCCTACTTTTCCCTAGAGAAAAGTAGGTCGCCGTAAAGGCGAAAAGGTGAATAAATGTCGATATATTCTACGAATTCGCATAATAAACCAAAACAAATCACCCGCGAGCATCAACAATACCGTGCCCCCCCTTATGCGCCAAAACACTATAAATGCAAGGCAAAACAAACAGCGTAAACAGCGTCCCAACCGACATCCCGGTCGCAATCACCATCCCGATATCAAACCGGCTGACCGCCCCGGCCCCGGAGGCCAAAATCAGGGGCACCATGCCAAACACCATGGCCGCCGTGGTCATCAGCACAGGCCGCAGGCGAATCGCGGCGGCCTCCTCGATCGCCTCCCGCACCCCAAGCCCTCGCTCGTCCCGTAGCTGATTGGCAAACTCGACAATAAGAATCCCGTGCTTGGTGATCAGCCCGATCAGGGTCACCAACCCCACCTGGGTATAGATGTTCATGCTCGAAACCCCCAGGAACAACGGCAACAACGCCCCGCAGATCGACAACGGCACCGTTACCAGAATCACCAGCGGATCCCGGAAACTCTCGAACTGCGCCGCCAGCACCAGGAAGATGATCGCCAGCGCCAGGCCGAAGGTCACCCACAACGCACTGCCCTCCTGGACGAACTGCCGCGCCGTCCCGGCATAGTCCAGCGAGAACCCCTCGGGCGCCTCCTCGCGAGCGATGGCGCGCACGGTTTCCAGGGCCTCGCCCATGCTCACCAGCGGCACCCCCTGGATGATCGCCGAGTTCAACTGCTGGAACTGGTTGAGCTGGCGCGGCCGGGCACGGTCGTTGAGGGTGATCAGGGTCGCGAGCGGCAGCAACTGGCCCTGCTCGTTCTTCACGTAGTAGTTGTTCAGCCAGCCAGGATTGGCCCGGTAAGGACGCTCGACCTGGGCGATTACCTTGTAGCTGCGGCCCTCCAGGGTGAAGCGGTTGATCTCGGCCTCGCCCAGCAAGGTCGCCAGGGTGCTGCCCAGGGTGTCCATCGACACCCCCATCTGCGCCGCCTTGGCGCGGTCGATGTCGATCACCACCTCGGGTTTATCGAAGGCCAGGTCGATGTCGAGGAAAGCGAACTTGCCCGACGCCTGGGCGCGTTCCTTGACCCGCTGGGCCACCTCCAGCAGGGCTGGGTAGTCACCGGCGGTGTTGATCACCAGTTGGAACGGCAGGCCCTCGCCGGTGCCGGGCAGCGACGGCAGGTTGAAGCCGAAGATCTGCAGCCCGCCAATCTGCTCAAGCTCGGCCTGCACCAGCGGCAACAACTGCATCTGCGTGCGCTCGCGCTCGTTCCAGGGCTTGAGCAGGAAGCCACCGATCCCGCTCTGCACACCGTTGAAACCGTTGATCTGGAACGACGAGTAGTACTCGGGGAAGCGCTTGAAGATCGGCGTGAACTGGTCGGTGTAGGCGTTGAGGTAGTCCAGGTTGGCGGTCTGCGGCGAGCTGCTTATCATGAAGATCACCCCCTGGTCTTCCTCCGGCGCCAGTTCGGTGCGGGTGAACATCAGCAAGGCCGGGATCAGGCACAGAATCAGCACGGCGAACACCAGCACCACCGGGCGGCTGTTCAGGGTGCCGTGCAGCAGGCGCTGGTAGCGCACCTTGAGCGCGTCGAAGATCAGGTCCAGGCGATGGGCCAGGCCGCTGGGGTTCTGCTCGTGGCGCAGCAGCAGGGCGCACATCATCGGTGACAGTGTGAGGGCGACGATGCCGGAAATGACCACCGCCCCGGCCAGGGTCAGGGCAAACTCCTTGAACAGGGCACCGGTCAACCCGGTGAGAAAACCGATGGGCGCGTACACCGCGGCCAAGGTGATGGTCATCGACACCACCGGCAGGGCGATCTCGCGGGCACCTTCCAGGGCTGCGTCGAAGGGCGACTTGCCCTCCTCGATATGACGGTGGATGTTCTCCACCACGACGATCGCGTCGTCCACCACCAGGCCGATGGCCAACACCATGGCCAGCAGCGTCAGCAGGTTCAGCGAGTAGCCCATCATCTGCATGAAAAACAGCACGCCGATCATCGATAGCGGGATGGTCACCACCGGGATCACCACCGAACGCAAGGCGCCGAGGAACAGGAACACCACGACGATGACGATCAGCACCGCTTCGCCGAGGGTCTTGATCACTTCGTCGATGGACGCCTGGATGAACAGGGTGGCGTCGTAGGCGATGGACACCTTGAGGCTGGCGGGCAGCGCCTCTTCGAGCTGCGGCATGATCCGCCGCACCTCCTTGATCACCTCCAGCGGGTTGGCTGCCGGCGTGGCCTTGATGCCGATGTACACCGACGGCGTGCCGTCGAACGAACTGACCGTGTCGTAGTTTTCCGCGCCCATTTCCACCCGCGCCACATCGCCCAGCAACACCCGGCTGTCGCCACTGGTCTTGACCGGCAGGGCGGCAAAGGCCTCGGCGGATTTCAGCTCGGTGGTGGCGTTGATGCTGGTGGCCACGTACTGGCCCTTCACCTCACCGGCGGCGGAGAGGAAGTTGTAGCGGCGCACGGCGTTGGTCACGTCCACCGCCGACAGGCCGAAGCCGGCCAGCTTCACCGGGTCGATCCAGATGCGCATGGCGAACACCTGGTTGCCAAGGATCTCGGCCTCGGCCATGCCGGGCAGCGTGGCCAGCTTGGGCTGGATGACCCGGGACAGGTAGTCGGTGATCTGCGGGTTGCTCATTTCGTCGCTGTAGAAGCTGATGTACATCAGCGCTGAGGCATCGGCGGCCTCCTTGCTCAGCACCGGGTCCTCGGAGTCCTGGGGCAGCTTGTTGCGCACCTCGTTGGCCTTGGCCAGCAACTGGGTGAACAGACGGTCGGTGTCGGCGCCGATTCGCGCATAGACCGAGATCACCGAAAAGTTCTGCCGGCTCACCGAGGTCATGTAGTCGATGCCGTCGGCGCTGGCCAGGCTCTGCTGCAAGGGTTGGGTGATATAGCCCTGGATGGTTTCGGCATTGGCCCCGGGGTAGGCGGTGGTGACGGTAATCAGTGCGTTTTCCATCTGCGGGTACTGGCGGATCTGCAGCTTGTTCCAAGCCTGCAGGCCGAGCAGCAGGATCAGCAGGCTGACCACGCAGGCCAGCACCGGGCGGCGGATGAACGGGTCGGTGAACGCCATGGCCGCCTCCCGTTCACTTCGCGCCGGGCGCGGCGGGCTTGAGGGCGTTGTCGGCGCTGATGCGGATCGCCGCGCCGGGGCTCAGTTTGAGCTGGCCGGCAGTGACCACCTGATCGCCGGCCTGCAGCCCCTTGAGCACCACGACCCAGCCTTCACGGCGCTCGCCCGTCTGCACGGTGAGCTGTTCGGCAATCAGCTTTGGCTGGCCGTTGGCGTCACGCTGGGGCTGGCCGTCCTCGCCCTTTTTCTCGCTGACCCGGTACACCGAATTGCCGTAGAGGGTATAGGTGATGGCGTTCTCCGGCACCACCACCAGCGGCTGCGGGTCGGGCAACAGCACTTGAAGGCTCGCGAACATGCCCGGCAGGAGCTTGCCTTCGGGGTTGGCCAGGGTGGCGCGGACCAGGAGGTTGCGGGTGCTTTCCTCGACCTTGGGGTTGATTGCACTGAGGCTGGCGGAGAAGGTCTGGTCAGGGTAGGCGGCCACTTGTGCCAGTACTCGCTGGCCCAGGCTCAGGTGTGGCAGCGCCTGCTCGGGCACATTGAAGTCGACATAGAGGCTGGACAGGTCCTGCAGGGTGGCGATCACCGTACCGCTGGCCAGGTAGGCGCCGACGTCCACCTGACGAATGCCGATGGTGCCGCTGAACGGGGCGCTGATGCTCTTTTTCGCCAGCGAGGCCTTGAGCTGTTCGACCACTGCCTGGTTACGCCGGTACTGGGCGGTCAGGCGGTCGAACTCGCCGCGGGAGATGGCCGAATCGCCGACCAGTTGGCTACCCCGGCCGAAGTCGACCTTGGCCAGCCCCAGGTCGGCCTGCGCAGTGCCGAGCAGGGCGATTTCCTGGTCGCTGTCCAGTTGCAGCAGCAACTGGCCGGCTTTCACTTGTTGCCCGGATTCGAAGTGCAGCGACTTCACGGTACCGGCAACTTCCAGACTCAGTTCCACGCCCTGATAGGCCTTGAGGCTGCCAACCGCTGGCAGGCGCTCCTGCCATTGGCGCCGCTCGGCTTGGGCCGCGGCCACGCTGACCGGCGGCCGGGGCTGCGAGAACATCTGCACCTGCTTGTAGATGGAAAAGGCCTTGATGCCCCCCAGGATCAATACGATCAGCAGGACGACGGCCAACATGATCAGCATGCGGCGGCGCAACATGGTCCGGTTCCCTGGAGGTGGGTTTGTTATTTATCGGGCACGACCTCGGGCGATCCGGCCCACGTGCGGTGAGGGAAAGTATTGTCGGTTTTCTGGAAAAGAGGAGGGACAAACGTGTGCCGGCCAAATCGCGGTGCAAGTCGCATCGGCGCACCGCCGCTCACGCGTCAGGACGTGGGAGCGGCGGTGCGACTTGTACCGCGATAGCTTTTACGACAAATCAGACCAGATGCAGGTGGTTATCCCAGAAGCCTGAAGGCAGGTTCATCGGCTGGCCGATCAGCTCTGCCTTGCGGCAATCGTAGAACCGGCAACGCCCCTGCCCGGAGGTAATGACGAAGCCATCCTTCACCGCCCCGACCCCGGCGCAATCGGGCATCGGTGCATCGAGCTTCACCGCGCCGCTGTCCAGATCCCAGATGAACAGGCGATTGGCCCGTGGCGCGGTCAAGGCCACCAGGCGCAGGTCGCTGTGGATGGCGACGCTGGCGGTGTACTGGGCCATCGACTGCAGCTGGCGCTCCGGCACCGGGAAGGCCTTGAACGGCTCGCCCGGACGCTTGATCGCCAGTAGCTCGGCGGTCTCCTCGGAGCCGCCCATGAACTGCTGGCAGGCGGCGATGGTGCCATCGTCGCCCACCGCCAGGTGGCGCACGCTGTTCATCTGCTGGGCCAGGGTCTCCTTGCTCAACAGGGTGCCGTCGCGCTGCATCAGCACCAGGCTCGGCTCCATGGCGTCGAGGTTCATCTCCACCCGGCTTTCGGCCTCGGTGCGGATACCGCCGTTGGCCACCACCAGGGTTTCGCCATCGGGCAGCCAGGCCACCTCATGGGGGCCGATGCCGTGGGTGGAAAGCTCGCCGCTGTGCACCAGACGTTCGCCTTCGAACCGATAGACGCCCAGCACGCCGCGACCGGGGTCGGTGGTGTCGTTCTCGGTGGTGTACAGCCACTCGCCGTCCTTGTGGATCACCGCATGGCCGTAGAAGTGCCGCTGCGGTTGCGAGGCGAGGGTCTGCAGCAGCCGGCCGTCGCGCAGGTCGACCAGGTAGCTCTCGGTACCGGGGCGGCGCGCGACGAACAAGGCGATCGGCAGCGTCGGGTGGTTGATGATCGCATGGCAACGCTGGGCCACCTGGGTGCTGAACACCTGGGTGCCGTCCAGGCGAAAGCCCACGGCGTAGTGCTTGCCGTCGCTGTCGTCGCGCGCCGACAGCAGCAACGGTTCGCTGCCTTTGCCGCGGAACAGGCTCCAGCCGCCCAGGGTCAGGGCGCTGAGCAACACGCTACCGAGTTTCAGGGCCTGGCGTCGCAGCATGATCAGTCACCGTCGTTGGCATTGAAGCCCAGCTGGATGTTCAACGCCTTGGCCAGCTCGCCTTCGTGCAGGCGGTGGACGACGTTGAGTGCGTCGTAGATCTGGTTGAGGGTCTGCTTGCCGGCGTCGTCGGCCAGCAGTTCGCCCAAGGTCTTCTGGTTGTCGGCCAGCAGCTTGATCGCCGCAGCGTAGGCGTCGTCGATCTTTTGCGCCAGTGCCGCCTGATCCTTGCCCAGCAGGCCGCGCAGGCCCTGGTTGTCGACCCCGACCCAGACCGTCTGGGCGGCCTTGAGCGAGGCTTCCAGGCTCTTGATCGACGAGTGGCTGCGCCAGGCCTCGGCCTGCAGCGGCTGCGCGATCCCCTTGCTCTGGCGGCCCATCGGCGCGCCGAGTTTCTTCTTCAGGGTGTCCAGGGCGGTGACCTGGGCCCGCAGCAGGTCGGCGATCGCCTCGTGGGAGTCGGCGTAGCGCTGGTTGGGGAACTTGGTCATCTGCGACAGCATGCCGTCGGTGCTGTTCCAGCCCTTGAGGATTTCCTCGGCCAGGGCCTTCTGGTGTTCGCCGATGGCCACCAGCAGCGGGCAGTAGCGGGCTTTCTGCTCGGCGCTGGCGATGTCCGGCTTGCTGTCGAACAGGATGTATTCGTAGGCCGACAGGCCACGCACCACCACGCTGGCCTTGCCCAGCGACTCGGCGGTGACCGCCTGTTCGCCGTTGACCAACTGCTCGACCTGGCGGCCGACCAGGTTCTTCTTGTCCGGCCAGAACTGCACCTGCCACGGGCGGTTGCCCTCGGCCAGCGGGCCGACCAGCAATGGCTGCAGTTCGGCCCAGGCCTTCTGGGCGTGGAGGAAGTCGGTGCGGGCGGTCTCCAGGGACTGTTTGCCTTCGCAGTAGGCCAAGGCGCTGGCGGCCAACTGCCGGTCGGCCTCGACCCAGCGGCTGTAGGTCGGCAGGATCACTTGCTTGGCGATGGCAGCGGAGGTCACCGCCTGCGGATCTTGCGGCGAGCAGGCGCCGAGGGCAAGTGCGGCGAGGCTGGTGAACAACAGTTTGGGTCGGAACATGCCCGGCTCCTTGTGCGGTTTAAAGGGAATTCAGGAACGCCAGCAGCGCGGCGCGCTGCTCGGCATTGAAGGTCAACACGTGATCGCGCGCCGCCTGGGCCTCGCCACCGTGCCAGAGCACGGCTTCAAGCAGGTTGCGGGCGCGGCCGTCGTGGAGGAACTGGCTGTGGCCGCTGACGGTCTCGCTCAGGCCGATGCCCCACAGTGGCGGGGTGCGCCAGTCCTGGCCATTGGCGGCGAACTCGGTGCGTTCATCGCTCAGGCCCGGGCCCATGTCGTGAAGCAGCAGGTCGCTGTAGGGACGGATCACCTGGCCGGCCAGTTCCGGTTCGGACGCATCGGCGGCGGTGGTGAACTGCGGGGTGTGGCAGCCCTGGCAGCCGGCCTGGTAGAACAGGTTCTTGCCCGCCAGCACTTCGGGCGTATCCACTTTGCGTCGGGCCGGCACGGCGAGGTTGCGGGTGTAGAAGGTGACCAGGCGCAGGATATTGTCGCTGACTTCCTTCTCGCCGTCCTGACCGTCACCGTTTGGCGCGGCCAGGCAATCGACCTGCGCGGCGGTGCAATCGTCCTTCGGCATCAGGGTGGTGGTCAGGCCCATGTCGCCGGCAAATGCGTGCACGTTCTGCTGGTTGACGTTGGGCTGCCCGGCCTTCCAGCCGAAGCGGCCGACCACGGTCTTGCCCTGGGCGTCGTCCCATACCCGGTTGGCGCGGCCGCGGATGCCATCGCGGTTGAGGTCGTCCGGGTCTTCGTTGGCCAGCAGGTCGGCTTCGGGGATGGCCTCGAGCAGCCCCAGGCCGATCATCGGCGGGGCGACCCGGGCCGAAAAGCGAGTGTCCGGGTGCAGCGGGCCATAGCCGAGCTGGGTGATCTGCAGCGTCGGGCGGCGCAGTTCGACCTGGTGGCCATCCTTGAAGGTGACGCTGTGCTTGTCGTAGCTCACCCGCACCTTGCCTTCCGGAGCCACGCCGGGGATGGCCATGTCCTGCAGCTGGGTGCCGTAGACCGGCTCGGGAACCACACCCAGGCGTTCGATTTCGCGGGCGTAGTAGGGCTGGTCGGGGATCGACAGGCGCACCAGCATCGACACCGCGTTGCTGTCGCCCGGCTCCGGCGGATGGCCTCGACCGTCGCGCACGTGGCAGTTCTGGCAGGCGTTGGTGTTGAACAATGGGCCGAGGCCATCGCGGGCGGTGGTGGTGGAGGGGGCGATTACCCAGGGATTGCGGAAAAAGCTGTTGCCCACGGCGAAATCCAGGCGCCGCTCGGGCGTCAGGTTGGCCGAGGGCAGCGAATAGGCGTTGCGGTCGCTGCGTTGCACCGTGGCCTTGCCGCCGGAGAGGGCTTCGCCGGGCTCGGCCTGGGTGAAGCGCGGGGCGTCGTCACAGGCGGCGAGGGCGAAGGCCAAGAGCAGGGGGCTTAGGCGGAGCAAGGACATCGAGGATCCTGGGCATGGGCGAAAAACCGGCGTGCAAGCTTATCAGGCTGGGGGTGTTTGAATAAGAGCAATTTGCAATTGCTGGATGAAATCACTGTCAGTTGGCCGTTATCGGCGAGTTCCGTACCTGTAGGAGCAGTGGTGCTGCTGGAAAACAAAAAGGCGGCCCAAGGGCCGCCTCTGCTGAACCGCGACGCTGATCAGAACTCGTGATCGGCGGTATCCGGGTTCAGGTTGTCGATGCCCAGCTTGCCAGCGGCCTGTTCGATCGCGCCGGTCTGCTTGACCAGCGAGGCGATGGCATCACGCACAATCTGGTTGCCGGCGGCGTTGTCGGCGGCGATCAGCTGGTCGTAGTGCTCGCCCTTGAGGGCGTGGTCGACGATCACCTGGATCTTGGCCTCGGTGGCTTCCAAGTCGGCCTTGAGGGTGGCGTCGGTGGCCGGGTCGGCCTTGGCCACCAGTGACGACAGACTCGGGCCGCTCAGCTTGGTGCCGTCGACACGGGTGTACTCGCCCAGGTAGACGTTGCGGATGCCCTTGGCGTCGTAGAAGTGCGAGTAGTGGGTGTTGTCGCTGAAGCAATCGTGCTCGTCTTCCGGCGAGTTGGCTTCCAGCGAGACCTTCATGCGCTCGCCGGCCAGTTCGCCCAGCGACAGGCTGCCCATGCCGAACAGCATCTTGCGCAGGCCGTCGTTGGCCGGCTCGCCTTCGAGGGTGGCGCGGTAATTGTCGGCGACGTTCGGCGCCCAGTTGCCGACCATCTCTTCGAGGTCCTTGACCAGCAGGTCGGTGACCGCTTTCAGGTAGGCGCGGCGACGGTCGTTGTGGCCGCCCGTGGCGCCCTTGCCTTCCAGGTAGTCGGACGCCGGACGGTTGCCCGCGCCAGGGCCGGTGCCATTGAGGTCCTGGCCCCAGAGCAGGAACTCGATGGCGTGGTAGCCGGTGGCGACGTTGGCTTCGGAGCCGCCCAGTTCGTTGAGGGTGGCGAGTTTCTCGGGGGTGATGTCCTTGACATCGATCTTGTCTTCGCCGACCTGGATCTCGGTGTTGGCGATGATGTTGGCGTTGGCCGCCGGGTTCCCCAGGGCGTGCTCGTAGCTCTTGTCGACGTAGTCGATCAGGCCTTCGTCCAGGGGCCAGGCGTTCACCTGGCCTTCCCAGTCGTCGATGATGGTGTTGCCGAAGCGAAACACTTCGCTCTGCAGGTACGGCACGCGCGAGGCGACCCAGGCATCACGGGCGGCTTTCAGGGTCTGCTCGTCGGGCTTGGCCAGGAACGCGTCGACGGCGGTCTGCAGTTGTTTGGCGGTGCTCAGCGAGTCGCTGTACACGGCATGGACCATTTCGGCGTAGTGCTTGACCACAGCCTTGGCGGCCGCCTCATCGACAGCCCCCGGCGCCGCGGCGGTGGTGCTGGCGGCGGCAGGTGCCTGGGCTTGCGGTGCGGCGGCCTTGTCGTCCTTGCCTTCGCCGCAACCGGCGAGAGCGATGGCGATGGCCAGCAGACTGGCGGAGGCCAGAGGCATTCGAATCATTGTTGGTTTCCTGCGTGGTGTGGTTGGACCGTGCGCCGTGGCACGCGAAACCAATACATCATGCGAAAGATTTGCATTTGCTGTAAAGGGGCGGGCGTGCATTTCATGCAAACGCCCGTTCAAGGTGCACCGCCAAGGCTGGCAGGGCTTACAGGGCGGAAACCTGGTTGCGTTGTGCCTGTTTGAGGAAGCTGGTCAGTTCGCGTGCCGACAACGGCTTGCTGTAATGGTAGCCCTGACCCTCGTGGCAGCCCTGGGCGATGATGTAGCTCTCCTGTTCGACGGTTTCCACGCCTTCGGCGATCACCTGCATGCCCAGGCTCTTGCCCAGTTGGATGATGGCGCGAACGATGGTGGCGTCGTCGTCATCGTCAAGCAGGTCCTGAACGAAGCTCTTGTCGATCTTGATCTTGTCCAGCGGCAGCGACTTCAGGTAGCTGAGCGAGGAATAGCCGGTGCCGAAGTCGTCAATGGCGATCAAGGCGCCCGAACGGCGCAGGCTCAGCAGGTGCTGGGCGGTGGTGCTGATGTCTTCCATCAGGCCGGTCTCGGTGACTTCCAGCTCCAGGCTGCGCGGTGGCAGACGGTAGGCCTGCAGCAGGTTGTTGACCACCCGCGGCAGTTCGTTGTGGTGCAGTTGCACCGTGGACAGGTTGACCGCCATGCGCAGCTCGCTGAAGCCCTGGTCGTGCCATTCGCGCAGCTGCCGGCAGGCCTGGTCGAGCACCCATTCACCGATGCCGATGATGCTGCCGTTCTGCTCGGCCAGCGGGATGAACTGGTCGGGCGGGACCATGCCCAGCTCCGGATGCTGCCAGCGTAGCAGCGCTTCTACGCCGACCACACGGTGGTCTCGGTAGCTGATCTGCGGCTGGTACACCAGGTACAGCTGGTTGCGTGACAGGGCCTCGCGCAGGTCTTTTTCCAATTCGCGACGGCGGCGCATCTCGCTGTCGACGCTGGCAATGTAGAACTGATAGCGGTTGCGCGAGCGGGCCTTGGCCAGGGTCATGGTCTGCTCGGCCTTCTGCAGGAGCTTCTCGGTGCTGTCGCCGTCCTCGGGGAACAGGGTGATACCGATGGTGGCGCGCAGGCGGATCTGCTGTTGGTCGAGGTCGAAGGGCGCTTCTAGGTCGTCGAGGATGCTCTGGGCCAGCTCGGCGGCTTCATAGGGTTGCTCGATGTTGGCCTGGACCAGGGCGAACTGGTCGCCGCCCAGGCGAGCCAGGGCGCCGAGCCGCCCGCTGTGGGCGCGCAGGCGGTCGGCCAGGGCCAGCAGCAACTGGTCGCCGACCTGGTAGCTGAACTGCTCGTTGATGCCCTTGAAGTCGTCCAGGCCCACGCACAGCACGGCGACACGGCGCTGCAGGCGGCCGCCGTCCACCAGGATCTTGTCCAGCTGCTGCTGTAACTGCTGGCGGTTGGGCAGGCCGGTGAGGAAGTCGTATTGGGCCATGCGCTGCAGGCTGTTCTCGGCCTCGTGGCGCAGGTGGGTGTTGCGCTCGATGGAGGCCAGCAGTTGGTTGGCGGTGTTGACCCACAGGCCCAGCTCATTGCGCTCGTGGCCCTTGAGTTGCGGAATCTGGTGCTGGCTGGGGCGGTCGGGGTTTATCTGGGTCAGGTGGTCGATGATCTTCGACAGCGGCTTGGTCAGCAGCCAGTGGTACACCAGGTACAACACCAGGCCCATGGCCAGGGCGCGCAGCACGCCGGAGATGAAGATGATCACGGCATTGATCAGGAAGTCCTCGCCGTAGGAGGAGGTGTCGAGGGTGATGCTCAGGTCGCCATAATACTCGCTGTAAGGGCCACGGCCGACCAGTTGCGTGGTGTAGGTGCGCTCCTGGCCGAGGATCAGGTCGGTCAGCCAGCGCATGGACATGTCCTGCAGCGGCCGTGACTTTTCCGCCAGCATGGTTTCGTTGGGGTGGCCGATGGAGGCCATGCGCACCGACTCGTCCTGGAACAGGCCTTCCATCACCTGCATGCCCATTTCCCGGTCGAGGCTGTACACCGCCTGGGTCGATGGGTCGCGGAACATGTCGAGGATGCGCTGGGCATCGTTGTTCACCGCCTGGCGGGTCTTGTAGGCGTCATAGACGATTTGCGCACAGCTGAGTACGACGCCGACAGCCAGCGCCGAGAGCAGTACGACCCTCAGCAGCTTGACCGATAAGCTGTTTCGAAATTCCAGCTTCAATGGGGTTTCCTTAATCCATGCGCATGCCATTATTTTGCCATCAATCATGGCGAGAGACTATCGGCCCGAGACCCCGTCAGGCAATCCGTCCGTTGATGGAAATGCCCTTGGCTCTGTATCGGTCGAGCGGTCATGCGACTTGAGTGCGCTGCGTCAACTTTCCAGATGGTTGATGTTAGCGCGCTATGCGGTCTGAGCAAGAGCGCGCGGATCGGTTGCAAATATTTCTGTCAGGTATGTCGTTGCCGAATGCGACGGCATCCTGCCGGGCAACAAAAAACCCGGCACTCAGGCCGGGTCTTTTGCATTCAAGGCGAACAATCAGGCCTTGAAGGTCTTGCCTTCGAACTGCTCGGCAACGAAGGCCCAGTTGACCAGATTCCAGAAGGCCTCGACGTACTTCGGACGCAGGTTGCGGTAGTCGATGTAGTAGGCGTGTTCCCAGACGTCGCAGGTCAGCAGCGGGGTGTCGCCGCTGGTCAGCGGGCAGCCGGCGCCGATGGTGCTGGCCAGGGCCAGGGAACCGTCGGCCTTCTTCACCAGCCAGCCCCAGCCGGAGCCGAAGGTGCCGACCGAAGTCTTGGTGAACTCTTCCTTGAACTTGTCGAACGAACCGAACGCGGCGGTGATGGCGTCAGCCAGGGCGCCGGTTGGCTGGCCGCCGCCGTTTGGCGACAGGCAGTTCCAGTAGAAGGTGTGGTTCCAGACCTGGGCTGCGTTGTTGAAGATGCCGCCCGAAGAGCTCTTGACGATCTCTTCCAGGGTCTTGCCTTCGAATTCGGTGCCTGGGACCAGGTTGTTCAGGTTCACGACATAGGTGTTGTGGTGCTTGTCGTGGTGAAACTCCAGGGTTTCCTTGGAGATGTGCGGCTGCAGGGCATCGTGGGCGTACGGCAGCGGCGGCAATTCAAAAGCCATGGTGGATCTCCTGATTCAGGTCTGTTTGCGGTTTGCGCCAGGCCTCACGGGTGGCCTGATGAGCGTCGGCGAGCTTGTACTCTTTGCGACGCGAGGGCAGGATCATAGCACCGGCCCGGGCGCTTAACCACGCAACATCTGTGGGGAATAGAGGTTCCAGAGCGGTTGGCGGGGGCCGACAGGCGGACCCTTTCAGGTGATGTGCAATCGCTGTGGGAGCCGGCTTGCCGGCGATGGGCGCGAAGCGGCCCCGTTCTTTTACACTTGTTCACAGCCAGGCGCTGCCATATCTGGCATATACCCTGATCCTGCCTTAAACCCCGATGTCCGCCATGAAACCTTTGCTGTATATCACCCCCTTGCGCGCCTTGCTGTTCGGTCTGACCCTGGCGCTGTTCGAATTGCTGACCTACCTCGCCAGCGACGCGGTCATGCCCGCCATGCCGGTGGTGGTCGGCGACCTTCACGCCAGCACCGAGTACATTCCCCACGCCCTTAACCTCTATCTGCTGGGCGGAGTGCTGCTGCAATGGCTGATCGGCCCGCTGGCGGATCGCTACGGCCGGCGCCCGTTGCTGCTGGGCGGCTGCATCTTCTTCGGCCTGGCGTGCCTGGCGACCTTCTGGGTGCAGGACATCGGCTTGTTCAACCTGTTGCGCCTGTTGCAGGGCATCGGCCTGGGTTTTGTGGTCACAGTCAGTTACCCGGCGCTCAACGAGGCTTTCAGCGAGGCCGACGCGGTGCGCATGATGGCCCTGCTGGCCAATATCGCCCTGTTGTCGCCACTGCTCGGCCCGCTGGTGGGCACCCTGATGCTGCAGTGGCTGGACTGGCGCTGGCTGTTCGTGGCGTTTGCCGCGGGCGCGGTGCTGTGCTGGCTGCTGCTCTACCGGCTGATGCCCGAAACCCTGGGGGTGGAGCGTCGCGACGGTTCGCGCCTGCCGTTCACGCCCATCCACCTGCTGCCATTGCTGGCAGGCTACGGTCAGTTGCTGGGCAATCGGCGCTTTATGGCCGGCAGTGCGGCGCTGGGGTTGGTGGGGCTGCCGCTGATCGGCTGGATCGGCCTGTCTCCGGTGCTGCTGATCCATGACGAGGGCCTGAGCACCCTGGAATACGCGCTATGGCAGCTGCCGGTGTTCGGCGGGCTGATCCTGGGCAACCTGATCATCAATCGAATCGCTGATCGCTATCCGCTGCCGTCACTGGTGCGCGGGGCCCTGTGGCCATACCTGGCAGGGCTGTCGCTGATGGTTGCGGCGACCTGGTATCGGCCGACGGTGCCCAGCGTGGTGGCCGGCATGTCGCTGTATGCGCTGGGATTGGGCGTGGCCAACGCCGTGCTATACCGCATGACGCTGTTCTCCAGCGAACAGAGCAAGGGGCTGGTATCGGCGATGCTGGGGATGATCACCATCGCCTTGCTGGGGCTGGGCGGCGCGGTGTTGGCGATGCTCGGCGCGGGTGCGAGCCTGATGCACTTCGCCCTGGCCGCAGGCGTGGCGGGCGCGCTGGCGCTGTGGTTCGTGGTAGGCGGACGTTCGGGGAAAGGGGCTGTGACCCAGTAGAAACATCTCGGGGCAAGTCCGCTCCCACGCAGTCAGTCATTCAGGCTGAATATGTGGGAGCGGGTTTGCCCCGCGATAAGGCCGGAGAAGGCCTAGTTTTGTTCAGCCGCCGGACTCTCCACCGGCACCGGCTTTCCCCGACCCACCTCCTGCCGCCAGTGCAGGGCGATCAGCACAAGCGTCGGCACGCCAAGCAGCGCGGTGATCAGGAAGAAGTCGTGGTAGCCGAACTTCTCCACCATCACCCCGGAATAGCCACCGATCAAACGCGGCAGCAACAGCATGATCGAGCTCAGCAGTGCGTACTGGGTGGCCGAGAACTTCAGGTTGGTCAGGCTCGACAGGTAGGCGACGAAGGCCGATGTGGCCAGCCCCGAACTGAAGTTGTCCAGCGAGATGGTCACCACCAGCATTTCCAGGTTCGGGCCCATGTCGGCCAGCATCAGGAACAGGATGTTGGTCGCCGCCGAGGCCGCGCCGCCGATGAACAGGATCGGCAGGATGCCGAAGCGCACGATCAGCAGGCCACCGGCACCGGCGCCCACCAGGGTCATGATCAGGCCGAAGATTTTGCTGACGCTGGCGATCTGGTCCTTGGTGAAACCCATGTCGATGTAGAACACGTTGGCCATCACGCCCATCACCGTGTCGGACATGCGGTAGGTGGCGATCAGCCCGAGCAGCAGCAGGGCCTGCCAGCGGTAGCGCGTGATGAAGTCGTTGACCGGCGTGAGCACCGGCGCCAGGCCGCGGCGGCCCAGGGACGACAGGCATGCCCAGGTCAGCAGCACATAGAGGATCAGGCGCAGGAAAGCACGGTCTTCGAGCAACAGGTCGAGCATGGACGAGTCGCCGAACACCACGCTGGCCCAGTCGGTGTTGAACAGCTGGGTGAAGCTGGCCGGCACCGAGACCAGCAGGATGATCAGCACGAACACCGAGGCCAGTTGGTGCATCAACCCGTAGCGGGCCGCCGACAGCTGGGTGCGCAGGGGCACCGGCGGTTCGCGCATCACCAAGGTGGTGAACAGCGCGGGCAGCATCAGCACGCCGAACAGCACGTAAGTACCGGTCCAGGCCTCGTGCAGGTAGCTGAACCCGGTGGAACCGAACCACTCGGCGAAGAACAGCGCACCGGCGGTGGCGAGCAGGGCGGCGACCCGGTAGCCGGCCATGTAGCTGGCGGCCAGGGCGGCCTGGCGCTGGTCGTCGGCGATCTCCAGGCGGTAGGCGTCGACGGCGATGTCCTGGGTGGCCGAGGCGAAGGCCACCAGCACCGCCAGGGCGATCAGCCACGACAGGTGTTTCTGCGGGTCGCAGAAGCCCATGCCGACCAGCCCGAGCACCACCAGCACCTGGGACAGCAGCAGCCACGAACGACGACGGCCCATGCCACCGAGCAGCGGCAGGCGCCATTGGTCGAGCAGCGGCGACCAGACCCACTTGAAGGCGTAGGCCAGGCCGATCAGGCTGGCATAGCCGATGGTCTCACGCGCCACACCCGCCTCGCGCAGCCAGACCGAAAGCGTCGAAAACACCAGCATATACGGCAGGCCGGCGGCGAATCCGAGCAGCAAGAGCACCAAAGTTGACGGGCTGGCATAGGCAGCGAGCGCAGCGCGCCAGGTTTTACGGGGCATGGGCCAACATCTGCCTCAAGGTTTGCGAAAACAAAGCGCGCACTCTAACCGCTGTGCTCCATTGGACGCCAGCCATGGCGTGCCATATCCACACGATTATTGGCCACATTCACGCCTTCTGCGCGCAAGCGGGCGCGTTGTTCGTCGCCCGATGGCGTGCCCAGGGCAAGGCTCAGTCGGCCACCGGCACCCAGCACCCGGTGCCAGGGCAGGCGGGTGTCCGCCGGCAGCTGCCCTAGGGTGCGTCCGACCCAGCGCGCCGCGCGGCCGAGGCCGGCCAGTTCGGCCAATTGCCCATAGCTGACCACCTTGCCGGCGGGGACCTGGCCCAGCACCGAGTACAGTGCCATTCGTCGGGCCTCGGCATCCTCCGGCACAGCGGGCGGTGGCGTCGAGGTCACGGGGTATTTGGCCTGTGAATGAAACCGGGCAGGCGGTCCGGGCAAATGCGAGCGGAACTCATCGGCATGGTCTGGGTCTGTCCTTGCTCAGGTTGTCGGTATCTGGATAATGCCCGGCTTTTTCGTCGAATCGAACCCAAATTGCGCTTATGTCTTCTAGAACCCTGCTTTGCCTCATCGCCGCGTCGCTCTGTACCCCTGTGCTCGCCGACACCGTGTGGATGAAGAACGGTGACCGCCTGAGCGGCAAGATCAAGGTCTTCGACGGCGGCAAGCTGTTGCTGGAGACGCCCTATGGCGGCTCGATCGCTCTGGACTGGAAACAGGTGCAGACACTGGAGAGCGACCGGGAACTGCTGGTCAAGCAGGACGCCTACTCCGGCGAGAAGGCCAAGTCGCTCAAGGCCGCCGAGCCGGGCAAGGTGACTCTGGCCAACGGCGATGCGCCGAAGACCGTCGAGCTGGCCAGCATCGAGCAGATCATGAAGCCGCGACCGCTGGTCGAGGACTTCCTGTGGAAGGGTAATGTCGATGTGGCGATGGACTACAAGCGTGCCGAGACCGACAGCGACGACTACGACGTCAGCTTCAAGACCACCGCCCGCCATGGCCGTTGGCGGCACAACGCCGAGGGCGAGTACAACCGCGAGACCAAGGACGACGTCACCACCACCAACAACTGGAGCGCCGAGTACGCCCTGGACCGCTTCATTACCGAGAAGTGGTTCTGGCAGGGGCGCCTGGAGTACAAGCGCGATCATATCGAGGACCTGGCGCGCCAGCGCACCATCGGTACCGGCCCGGGCTATCAGTTCTGGGATGACGAACTGGGTGCGTTCTCGCTGGGTTCGCTGATCAACCGCACCGATTTCGAGTACCGCGACGGTGGCAAGGACAACTTCTATTCCGCCGCCGTGAAGTGGGACTACAACCGCTACCTGATCGGCAAGAAAGTGGAGTTCTTCACCAATGGCGAATTCGGCAAGCCGCTGGGCGGCGTGGCCGACTACTCGCTGGATGCCGAGATGGGGCTGCGCTACAAGGTGACCGAGTGGGCTTCGCTCAACCTCAAGGCGGAGAAGGACCTGATCAAGGGCACGAGCGACAGCGACCTGGACAAGACTCGCTATACCGCAGGGTTCGGCGTTACCTGGTAGGTCGGCAGCGTGCTTTTGGTGTAGGAGCGGCCTTGTGTCGCGATAGGGCTGCGCAGCGGCCCCAGGATCTCAGCGACTAGGCAGACATTGCCGGGGCCGCGTTGCGGCCCTATCGCGACACAAGGCCGCTCCTACAGGGATATGCGTAGATCTACACGGCAGCAGGCCCAGTGGCAGCGGCGGGTGATAATGCTTATCTTGTCACCCATCCAGTCCGTCGTCAGGAGCCTTTCCAGTGAGTACCAACGCCCTTCGCCCCGCCCGGGAACTGCTGCTCAAGGAGTACCGCGGCGTCCTCTCGACTCACTCCAAGTCCATGCCCGGCTATCCCTTCGGTTCGGTGGTGCCTTACTGCCTGGACGCCGAGGGCCATCCGCTGATCCTCATCAGCCGTATCGCCCAGCACACCCACAACCTGCAGAAAGATCCGAAGTGTTCACTGCTGGTGGGCGAGCGCGACGCCGAGGACGTGCAGGCGGTCGGGCGCCTGACGGTGATGGCCGAGGCGCGCAAGCTGACCGACGAAGCGGCCATCGAGGCTGCCGCGGCCCGCTACTACCGGTACTTCCCTGAATCGGCCAACTACCACAAGGCCCACGACTTCGATTTCTGGGTGCTCGAGCCGGTACGCCACCGCTACATCGGTGGCTTCGGCGCGATCCACTGGCTCGACCAGGTGACCCTGAGCAATCCCTTTGCGGGCAAGGCCGAGGCCAGCATGATCGAGCACATGAACAGCGACCACGCCAATGCCATCGCCCATTACGTCGAACTGACCGACCTGCCGCGCACGGCGCCGGCCGAAATGGTTGGTATCGACAGCGAAGGCATGCATCTGCGTATCGGCCAGGCGGTATACTGGCTGGCGTTCCCGAGCACCTGCAACACGCCGACACATGTCCGTGAAGCCTTGGTTTTTCTGGCCCGCGCTGACCAGTGGCCGGTTGCGGAAAGCGTCGAGGGTTGAAAACAGGCGTCGAGGCATCCATTTGATGGTCTTACAGGAAGATTCTCTTCCGTCGAGGAACCCTTGATGCGTGCTTTTCTACTGCTGTTACTGCTTTTCCCCGTGCTGGAGCTGTTCGTCTTCGTCAAGGTCAGCGCGGCCATCGGTTTCTTCCCGGCGCTGCTGCTGATCATCGCCGGTTCCGCCCTGGGTGTGTTGGTGATGCGCGTTGCCGGCCTGGCCACTGCCCTGCGTGCCCGGGAAAGCCTGCAGCGCGGCGAGTTGCCGGCTGAGGACATGTTCCAGGGCCTGATGCTCACCGTTGGTGGCGGCCTGTTGCTGCTGCCGGGCTTCATCAGCGATGTGCTGGGCCTGCTCTGCCTGCTGCCGTTCACCCGTCGCCTGGTGGCCGGTCGGCTGCGTCGCCGCGCCGAGGAACAGGCTCTGCGCCAGCGCGCGTTCCAGGATGATCCGTTCCAGGCGCAGCCCCGCGATGGCGGCCATCGTCCGAACGTGATCGAGGGCGAGTACGAGCGTCGCGACAAATAACACCGATTTTTCGTGGGCGCGGGCTTGTCCCGCGATGGCCTCTGGGTTGGGCTCATCGCGGGACAGGCCCGCTTCCACGATGACGTTTTGAAAAATTTTCCGCGCAAGCCTTGTAATTGTTTTTAGCGGCCTCATGTATGTGTCACCGCAAGGTTTCTGGTGGCGACACCAGACATGACATAGGTGGTTCGCCCTGTGCGGACCACCCCCGGCAACGCCGGATCGAACCAACCCGCCGGTGTCGACACCGGCCGATGAAAACCACAATTTGGGAGAGATCGACAATGAAGCTTCGTCCTCTGCATGACCGCGTCGTCATCCGTCGCAGCGAAGAAGAATCGAAAACCGCTGGCGGTATCGTCCTGCCGGGTTCGGCCGCTGAAAAACCAAACCGCGGCGAAGTCGTTGCCGTCGGCACCGGTCGTATCCTGGACAACGGCGAAGTACGCGCGCTGGCCGTGAAAGTGGGTGACAAAGTGGTTTTCGGCCCTTACTCGGGCAGCAACACCGTGAAAGTCGACGGCGAAGACCTGCTGGTCATGGCCGAGAACGAAATCCTGGCCGTTATCGAAGCCTGATTTCCCCGACTTCCCGTTACTCCAAAGAATTTCAAGGATTAAACGATCATGGCTGCTAAAGACGTAAAATTCGGCGATTCCGCCCGTAAGAAAATGCTGGTTGGTGTCAACGTTCTGGCTGACGCGGTAAAAGCGACCCTGGGCCCGAAAGGCCGCAACGTGGTCCTGGCCAAGAGCTTCGGCGCGCCGACCATCACCAAGGACGGCGTTTCCGTCGCCAAAGAGATCGAGCTCAAGGACGCCTTCGAGAACATGGGCGCCCAGCTGGTCAAGGAAGTCGCTTCCAAGGCCAACGACGCCGCCGGTGACGGCACCACCACCGCCACCGTCCTGGCCCAGGCCATCGTCAACGAAGGCCTGAAGGCCGTTGCCGCCGGCATGAACCCGATGGACCTCAAGCGCGGTATCGACAAGGCCACCGCCGCCGTCGTCGCCGAGCTGAAGAACCTGTCCAAGCCATGCGCCGATTCCAAGGCCATCGCCCAGGTCGGCACCATCTCCGCCAACTCCGACAACTCCATCGGTGAAATCATCGCCGAAGCCATGGAAAAAGTCGGTAAAGAAGGCGTGATCACCGTCGAAGAAGGTTCGGGCCTGGAAAACGAACTGTCTGTCGTAGAAGGCATGCAGTTCGACCGTGGCTACCTGTCGCCGTACTTCGTCAACAAGCCGGACACCATGGTTGCCGAGCTGGAAGGCGCGCTGCTGCTGCTGGTCGACAAGAAGATCTCCAACATCCGTGAGCTGCTGCCAGTACTGGAAGCCGTTGCCAAGGCCGGTCGTCCGCTGCTGATCGTTGCCGAGGACGTCGAGGGCGAGGCCCTGGCCACCCTGGTGGTCAACAACATGCGTGGCATCGTCAAGGTTGCCGCGGTCAAGGCCCCGGGCTTCGGCGACCGCCGCAAGGCCATGCTGCAGGACATCGCCGTCCTGACCGGCGGTACCGTGATCTCCGAAGAGATTGGTCTGTCCCTGGAAACCGCCACCCTGGAGCACCTGGGTAACGCCAAGCGCGTGATCCTGTCCAAGGAAAACACCACCATCATCGACGGTGCTGGCGAAGAAGCCGACATCCAGGCCCGCGTCACCCAGATCCGTGCCCAGGTTGCCGACACCACTTCGGACTACGACCGTGAGAAGCTGCAAGAGCGTCTGGCCAAGCTGGCTGGCGGTGTTGCCGTGATCAAGGTCGGTGCTGGCACCGAAGTCGAAATGAAAGAGAAGAAAGCCCGCGTCGAAGACGCCCTGCACGCCACCCGTGCAGCCGTCGAAGAAGGCGTGGTGCCTGGCGGTGGCGTTGCCCTGGTTCGCGCCCTGGCTGCCATTGCCAACCTCAAAGGCGACAACGAAGACCAGAACGTCGGTATCGCCCTGCTGCGTCGCGCCGTCGAAGCCCCGCTGCGCCAGATCACTGCCAACGCCGGCGACGAGCCAAGCGTTGTCGCTGACAAGGTCAAGCAAGGTTCGGGCAACTTCGGCTACAACGCCGCTACCGGTGAATACGGCGACATGATCGAGATGGGCATCCTGGACCCAGCCAAGGTCACCCGTTCGGCCCTGCAAGCCGCAGCTTCGATCGGCGGTCTGATGATCACCACCGAAGCCATGGTTGCCGACCTGCCGGAAGACAAGCCAACTGCTGGCATGCCTGACATGGGCGGCATGGGTGGCATGGGCGGCATGATGTAAGCCAGCCTTACCCCCTGTACCCAGAAAAAGCCCCGCCTAGTGCGGGGCTTTTTCGTTTGTTCTGGCGTCATCGCAAGGATGGGTTTGCCCTGCGATTGTTCATCGAACGGCGCTGTGTTCTGCCACGGGGGCCCTGGCGGCCCCGCGGCCATACAGCACCAGGTAATACGACCCCAGCCCGATCAACCAGCAGAACACCGCCGTCCATACGTTGTGTGACAGGAAGTGCGCGCCCTGCATCATCCGTCCGACCGACAGTCCCGCGCCAGCCACGAGGGCTACCGCGAGCGCCACCCGTGCCAGGCGCGGACGGCGATCGCGCAGCATGAAGAACAGGCCGAACAGGCAGAACCCGGTCGCGGCATGCCCGCCTGGCCAGCACAGTCCGGGCTTGTCGGTCGCAGGGCGTGGCTCCAGCAGCTTGCTGTAGGTCTCCTTGCCGCCGAATTGGGTCAGGCTCCACGGGCATTGCACTTGGGTAACTTTCTTCAGCGGCGTGACGAAGGCCGTCGACAGCCCCAACGCCAATACCAGGCAGCCGAGTTCACGGCGCCAGCCCGCCAGCCGTTGCCAGACGAAGCTCAGGGCGAAACCGACCACGGCCAGCAGTCCGAAGACGATTACGCCCTGCTTGACCCGGTCATGCAGGATGTTTTCCAGCAGGTAGCTGTGGCGACCGATGAACTGGCCGGCAGCCGGGTCGTAGAACAGGTTGGCCACATCCATGTCCAGCGGCGTCCATTCGAGCAGGATCAAGGCCATGGCGGTAACGAAAGGGATGCCCAGGTACAGCCACGGGTTGATCGGGCGAGGGCGCACGGATGACTGCATGATGACTCCAGAGGGTGGAAAAGACCGTGCATTGTCGGGTGCCCGCTATCCTGTGTGCGTGAATGATCGGTGAAAAAACTGTCAAGTTCGGTGATTTCGAGCCAGGGCATGGCACCATGCGGGCATTGGACGTAAGCTGCGCCTGCCGCGCCCGGCGAAGCGCCGCACAGGAGACCTCGATGCGCATTCTTTTGGTTGAAGACAACCGCGATATTCTGGCCAACCTGGCCGACTACCTTGGCATGAAGGGCTACACCGTCGACTGTGCCCAGGATGGCCTGTCCGGGTTGCACCTGGCCGCGACCGAACACTACGACCTGATCGTGCTCGACATCATGTTGCCGGGCATCGATGGCTATACGCTGTGCAAGCGCCTGCGCGAGGATGCCCGGCGCGACACGCCGGTGATCATGCTCACCGCCCGCGACCAGCTGGACGACCGCCTGCAAGGCTTCCGCTCGGGCGCGGACGACTACCTGCTCAAGCCGTTCGCGCTGTCCGAGCTGGCGGCGCGCATCGAGGCGGTGCTGCGTCGCGCCCAGGGTGGTGGTCGGCGTACCCTGCAGGTCGCCGACCTGAGCTACGACCTCGATACCCTGGAGGTGACTCGTCAGGGGCGCCTGCTCAAGCTCAACCCGGTCGGCCTGAAACTGCTGGCCGTGCTGATGCAGAAGAGCCCCCATGTATTGCGCCGCGAGGTGCTGGAGGAAGCCTTGTGGGGCGACGACTGTCCGGACAGCGACAGCCTGCGCAGTCACGTCCACCAGTTGCGCCAGGTGATCGACAAACCGTTCGACAAACCCCTGCTGCATACCGTCCATGGCGTCGGCTATCGCCTCGCCGAGGGCCGCGATGGAGTTTAAACAGAGCCTTGCCCAGCGCATCATCATCGCTTTCGCGCTGATGAGCGCGCTGGTGGCCGGGGCCTTCGCCTTCGGCATCGTCGCCACGGTGCACCTGGTCGAGGAACGCCTGATCTCGTCGGTGCTTGGCGGTGATCTGCAACGCCTGCTGCGCATGGACAGCGTCAGCGACTGGAGCCATCGGCCACGCCCCGACCAGTTGTTCTATTTCAGCGGCGGGCGCGATGACTTCGAGTTGCCCAAGGACCTGCGCCACCTGGATGCCGGCTTCCACGAGGTGTTTCGCGACCAGCTCTCGTATCATGCCATGGTCGAGATCGTCGACGGTCGGCGTTATGTGCTGCTGCAGGACCAGAGCGATTTCGAGGAGCGCGAGCGGGTGTTGTTCGCCGTGGTCGTGGTCGGCTTCGTGCTCAGCCTGGCCCTTGCGGTGATCCTTGGTTGGTTGCTGGCGCGGCGCGTGATGGCGCCGGTGATCCGCTTGGCGCGCCAGGTCCGCCACCGTGACCAGTTGCTGGGCCTTGCGCCGCCGTTGGCGCCGGACTACGCGGCGGACGAGGTCGGCCAGCTGGCAGTCGCCTTCGACGATACCCTGGGGCGCCTGCGCGATGCCTTGACCCGTGAGCGGCTGTTCACCAGCGACGTCAGCCATGAGCTGCGCACGCCGCTCATGGTCCTGGCGACTTCGTGCGAGTTGCTGATGGAGAACCCCGGCCTTGATGGGCGCGCGCGCAGCCAGGTCGAACGCATCGCCCGGGCGACCGAGGAAATGCGCGAACTGGTGAAGACGTTCCTGATGTTGGCCCGTGCACAGCGCGATGAAGGCGCCATCGCATCGCGGGCAACCTTGCGTGAGGTGGGCGACGACCTGATCGGTGTATGGCGCGACACCATCGAACAGAAGGGCTTGGCGCTTTACTACGAGGGGCGGGTCAGTGCCAGCCCGGTGCTGTACAACGCCACCTTCCTGCAATCGGTGATGGGTAACTTGCTGCGCAACGCGGCGCACTACACTGACAGTGGCTACATTCGCTTGAGTCTCGAGGCCAATGGCTTCTGTGTCGAGGACAGTGGCGTGGGGATTCCGGAGGAGCAGCGCGAGGCGATGTTCCGGCCGTTCGTGCGTGGCGACGAGCGCCGCGGCGAGGGCCTGGGCCTGGGCCTGTCGCTGGTGCAGCGCATCTGTGACGATCAGGGTTGGCGCGTCACCTTGACCGCGACCTTGCCCCATGGTTGCCGCTTCCAGGTCGACCTGAGCCAGGGCACGAAAGTGGTGCAGGACGGTGAAAGCCAGGATGGGCTATTGGATCCCGATTAACCTCCTGTAACACCTGCATTTGGTGCTGACAGATTTTTCACATCGACATGACCTGATTCCAACGCTTGCGTACCTATGGTGAGCGCACTGGAGTCAGGAGATGTCCAATGCGTAGCCCCATCAAACTCGAATTCTCGGACAAGTACGACCGCAATCACGCCCGGGAGTACTTCCTCAAGCACCAGGATGGCCTGGCTCGGCGCTTGTCCCACCAGCGTGACGAGCAGTTGGCCCGCCGTGCCCTGGCGCTGGCCGGTGAGCCTGGCCTGGTGCTCGACCTGCCCTGCGGCGCCGGAAGGTTCTGGCCGCTGCTGGCGGAAAAGGCCAACCGCGTGATCATCGGCGCGGACAATTCAGCGGCGATGATCGAGACAGCCTGTGCGTCACAACCGCCAGAGGTGGTTGCGCGGGTACGCCCCTTGCAGACTTCCGCGTTCGCCATCGACCTTCCGGATAACGCGGTCGACAGCATTTTTTGCATGCGCTTGTTCCACCATATTGGCGATCCGCTCCACCGGAAGAAAATTCTTTCGGAATTTCAAAGGGTTAGCCGAGACAGCGTGATCCTTTCACTGTGGGTGGATGGCAATTTCAAGGCCTGGCGCCGCCGCAAGCTCGAAGCCAGGCGCAGTGCGCGGACGACGCAGGACGGCTATCAGAACCGCTTCGTGTTACCCGCGGCTACAGTTGAAGAAGAATTTGTGTCAGCAGGATTCAGAATTCAGGAACGACTCGACTTTCTGCCGTTCTATGCCATGTGGCGAGTTTACGTATTGCGCAAGGGGTAACGAGTGATGGCGGTAGCGCAGAATCAGTCCAGGCAGTTTGATTTTTACTGGCAGCAGCAGGGAGAGTGGGTCGAGGAACCCAACCAGCGGCGTGGCGGCGAGAGTGGCGTGCAGCGCCTGAGCGACGGCGAGGGGCATCTGCTGTATGCCAAACGCCAGGTCGGGCACATCTACCGCAGCCTGCTGCATCCGTTCGGGCGCCCCACGGTGTTGCGCGAACTCGATGCACTGAACAGTTTCGAGCAACTGGGCGTCAGGGTACCGCGGATCGTCTATGCCGGGGCCGAGCGGGACGCTGATCATCAGTGGCGGGCCTTGCTGGTCAGCGAGGCGCTCGAGGGTTTCGTCGACCTCGATGCCTGGCATGCCTCCGGGGCCCGTGAGCATTACCCGCAGGCCGTGCATGAGCGCATGCTCAAGGACCTCGCGGACAACCTGGCGCGCATGCACCTGGGGCATTGGCAGCATGGCTGCCTGTACGGCAAGCACGTGTTCGTCAAGGTGGTGGGCGAGGGCGAGTTGGCGCGGGTGGAAGTGGCGTTGCTGGACCTGGAGAAGTGTCGGCGGCGGATCAGTTGCCAGCGTGCGGCCTATAACGACCTGCGGCAGTTGCGACGCCACTCGTCGTTCAACGAGGCGGAATGGCAGACCTTGCTCTACTTTTACCAAATGGCGTTTGGCAGCGCGGTCAAAGGTTTAGAGCAATGAAACTAGAAATCGCTCGAGCTTTATTCCTGGTCGCGGCGTTGGCGGTGACCACGGCGGCGGCGGCGGCCTGGGAGCAGCCGCGGCCCACGGTCTTCAGCAAGGCTGAGGTCGGTGGGGTGTGTCCGTTGCCACGGGTGGCCAAGGTAGAGCAGGGGCGGGCTGAGCCGGATCATGATCTGCTGTTGTTCCTGTTTGGGATGAGGCAGGGGTTGCGGCCGTTTGGTTGACGTGGGTTATGTGGTGAGCGCCGGGGGTTTCTTTATGAATTTCTGGCGTTTGTTTATTTGGGGTTTATGGTTGGTTGATGTTTGTTTTTGAAGTTTTATGCGCATTCATTTGCGATGTCGACGCTTATTCACCTTTCCGCCCTTACGGCGGGTCACTTTTTGTCAAACGCCCGGAGCGCCGGCCGGACAAAAGTAACCAAAAAACGCTGCGCTCCATTCATCCGGCCCTGCGCTTCGCTCCGGGTCCCCTCACTCCGGCCTTGCTCCCGGGAGGACCGCGCTGCAGGGCCCATCCTGGGCCCCAGCGCTTGACGGGCATCCATGCCCGTCACCTCCCTCCGCAAGGCCTGCGTTCGGCCTCCTGAAGTCGCGAAGTTACGGGCGGCGCCTGAACTGACACAGCTGTCGCTAGTTGAAAGTTTAGTTGATCTCTCGATCGTATCGCGGGGCAGCCAATATATAACTAACTGTCAAACAGCTAACTTCGAATTTCTTGCTCTTGCTCTTGCTTCTAAGCGCGCGGTAGTTCAGGCAACACCAATTGCGACTTCAGGAGGCCGAGCGGAGTTCTTGCGGAGGGAGGTGACGGCCATGGATGGCCGTCAAGCGCTGCGCCCCAGGATGGGGCGTTCAGCGCGGTCCTCCCGGGAGCAAGAACGGAGCGAGGGAACCCCGAAGCGAAGCGTAGGGGCCGGATGAACGGAGCGGGGCGGCTTTGGTTACTTTGGCCGCGGACGGCGAGTTAAGACCAATCTATGGTCACCCCATTTTTTGCAATACTGTTCATCAGATGGAATGGATGGCTTGCTTCAATCTATCCGGCGTCTATTGGGC
>NZ_NIBE01000068.1:27394-55922 GCF_002205115.1 Pseudomonas sp. DrBHI1 | reverse complement strand
CTGCCCGCCCCCCCGCCGACCTGTTGCGCAAGGCCAGGCCCCTGCGCCTGCTGCTCAACCAGGCCGAACGCCTGGAGCACCTGCAGCGCCTGCTGGAAAGCCAGCTGCAACCGGCCGCCCGCGAGCACTGCCACGTGGCCTCCTGGAAGGAAGGGACATTGTTGCTGGTGGTGACCGACGGCCATTGGGCCACCCGCCTGCGCTACCAGCAAAAGCGCCTGCAACGCCAGCTGCAAGCCATGGAAGCGTTCGCCAACCTGAGCCGCATCCAGTTCAAGGTACAGCCGCCGCTGGTGGCGGCAAAACATGAAGGTCACGGGCCTGAGCTTTCGGAATCTGCCGCAGACAGCATCCGCGGCTCGGCCGAAGGCATCAGCGACCCGAAGCTGCGCGCGGCGCTGGAGCGTCTGGCGGCACACGCGCAGGGCAAAGCCTGATACACGTCCCCGCGATAGCGTGAGCGGACGTATCGAGAGTCATGCCCGCTCCTGGCTCCATCTTTTGACACCCTAATAAAAAAGGCCACCCGAAGGTGGCCTTAATCACTAGAGAGAGTGTTCGAACTTACACGGCCGCAACAGGGCGCATGTACGAGATCGGTGCCGTGCTGGCATCTTCGAAGGTGACCACTTCCCAAGCGTCGGTTTCAGCGATCAGCTTGCGCAACAGCTGGTTGTTCAGCGCGTGCCCGGACTTGTAGCCCTTGAACTCGCCGATCAGGCTGTTGCCCAGCAGATAAAGGTCGCCGATGGCGTCGAGGATCTTGTGCTTGACGAATTCGTCATCGGAACGAAGGCCGTCTTCGTTAAGCACGCCGGTCTCGTCGACCACGATGGCGTTCTCCACACTGCCACCCAGCGCAAGGTTGTGTTTGCGCAGGTACTCGATGTCACGCATGAAGCCGAACGTGCGGGCACGGCTGACTTCCTTGACGAACGAGGTGCTGGAGAAGTCGACGACCGCGCTCTGGGTCTGGCCCTTGAGGACCGGGTGATCGAAGTCGATCTCGAAGCTCACCTTGAACCCGTCGAAAGGCAGGAAAGTGGCGCGCTTGTCGCCCTCCTCCACTGTCACTTCGCGCAGGATGCGGATGAACTTCTTGGCTGCGTCCTGTTCTTCCAGGCCGGCCGATTGGATCAGGAATACGAAGGGTCCGGCGCTGCCATCCATGATCGGCACTTCCGAGGCGGAGAGCTCGACGTAGGCGTTATCGATGCCCAGGCCCGCCATGGCGGAGAGCAGATGCTCGACCGTATCGACTTTGACGTCACCGTTGACCAGCGTCGTCGACATGGTGGTCTCGCCGACGTTGGCCGCGCGCGCCGGGATTTCGACCACAGGGTCGAGGTCGGCGCGACGGAAGACGATGCCGGTGTCGACAGGCGCAGGCTTGAGGGTCAGGTAGACCTTCTCCCCGGAGTGCAGGCCGACACCTGTGGCACGGATGGTATTCTTCAGGGTGCGTTGTCTAATCATGGCATTGGCCGCTTCAGCGCAAATTGCGAACAGGTATCAACAAAGGCTGGGGATGATAACAGACCCGGCCTTTGCTGAACACCAATCACCCTAATACCCCTGATAAATTCCATCAATCGGCCTGACGACGCAGGAACGCCGGGATATCCAGGTAGTCCAGATCATCCTGTGGGTTGAGTTTAGCGGCCGCCGCGGCACCCGCGTGGGCCTGGTTGCGCATCACGGTCGGACGCTCCAGGTCACGGTAGTTGACCGCCGACTGCTCCTGGCGAACCGGGGCCGGATTGGAGGCCTCGTACGCCTGCTGGGCGGTCTGCAGGGTGTTGTCGACCACCTTGACCGGCTTCTCGATGCGCGCGCCCAGGCCGGTGGCCACCACGGTCACGTGCAGTTCGTCGCGCATATCCGGGTCGATCACGGTGCCGACCTTGACCATCGCGTGGTCGGAGGCGAAGGCCTCGATGATGCTACCCACGTCGGAGTACTCGCCCAGCGACAGGTCGGGACCGGCGGTGATGTTCACCAGGATGCCGCGGGCGCCCTGCAGGTTGACGTCCTCGAGCAGCGGGTTGCGAATCGCCGCCTCGGTGGCTTCGCGCGCACGGTTCGGGCCGCTGGCGCAACCGGTACCCATCATCGCCATGCCCATCTCGCCCATCACGGTGCGCACGTCGGCGAAGTCGACGTTGATCATGCCCGGACGCTTGATGATGTCGGAAATACCGCGAACGGCACCGGCCAGCACGTCGTCGGCCTTGGCGAAGGCGGACAAGAGGCTTGCATCCTTGCCCAGGATGGTCAGCAGCTTCTCGTTGGGGATGGTGATCAGCGAGTCGACGCTCTCAGCCAGCATGCGGATGCCTTCATCGGCGATCTGCATGCGCTTGCGGCCCTCGAACGGGAACGGACGGGTCACCACCGCAACGGTGAGGATGCCCATTTCCTTGGCCACTTCGGCGATGATCGGCGCCGCGCCGGTACCGGTACCACCCCCCATGCCGGTGGTGATGAACACCATGTTGGTGCCTTGCAGCACTTCGGCGATGCGCTCACGGTCTTCCAGCGCGGCCTGACGGCCGACCTCCGGATTGGCGCCGGCACCCAGGCCCTTGGTCACACCCGTGCCCAGTTGCAGGATGGTGCGCGCGCCGATGTTCTTCAGCGCTTGGGCATCGGTGTTGGCGCAGATGAACTCGACGCCTTCGATGTTGCTTTTGACCATGTGGTTGACGGCGTTGCCGCCACCACCGCCAACGCCGATCACCTTGATGACCGGACTTTGCGGGACGTTGTCTACGAGCTCGAACATTTTCCCTCTCCTTACAGTTCTCTAGTTGTCGCGCCTACCACTACTGCTTTGAAACTTAGAAGTTGCTCTGGACCCAACGCTTGAGTCGTTCAAGCACAGGGCCCTTCGGTTCATCGCCATAGCTGTTGTTGCTGCTGTTGCTGTTGCTGATACCGGTCAGGGACGGGTCCTCGGACTGCTTCTGCAGGCCATAGGTGAGCAGGCCCACGCCGGTGGAATAGATCGGGTTGCGCACCACGTCGCTCAGGCCCCGAACGCTGTGCGGCACGCCCAGGCGTACCGGCATGTGGAAGATTTCCTCGGCCAGTTCCACGGCGCCTTCCATCTTCGCGGTGCCGCCGGTGAGGACGATGCCGGCTGGCACGAGGTCCTCGAAGCCGCTGCGACGCAGTTCGGCCTGGATCAGGGTGAACAGCTCGTCGTAACGCGGCTCCACCACTTCGGCCAGGGCCTGGCGCGACAGCTCGCGCGGCGGGCGGTCGCCGACGCTCGGCACCTTGATGGTCTCGCCAGCGCCGGCCAGCTTGGCCAGGGCGCAGGCGTAGCGGATCTTGATTTCCTCGGCGTACTGCGTGGGGGTGCGCAGGGCCATGGCGATGTCGTTGGTGACCTGGTCGCCCGCGATCGGGATCACCGCGGTGTGACGGATCGCGCCTTCAGTGAAGATGGCGATGTCGGTGGTGCCGCCGCCGATATCCACCAGGCACACGCCCAGTTCTTTTTCGTCGTCGGTCAGCACCGAGTAGGCCGAGGCCAACTGCTCGAGGATGATGTCGTCGATTTCCAGCCCGCAGCGGCGCACGCACTTCTCGATGTTCTGCGCCGCGTTGACCGCGCAGGTGACCACATGGACCTTGGCTTCCAGGCGCACGCCCGACATGCCCAGGGGCTCGCGCACGCCTTCCTGGTTGTCGATCACATAGTCCTGCGGCAGGGTGTGCAGCACCCGCTGGTCGGCCGGAATGGCCACGGCCTGGGCGGCGTCGAGCACGCGCTCGAGGTCGGCGGTGCTGACTTCGCGGTCGCGGATGGCGACGATGCCGTGGGAGTTCAGGCTGCGGATGTGGTTGCCGGCCACGCCGACGAACGCCGAGTGGATGCGGCAGCCGGCCATCAGCTGGGCCTCTTCGACGGCGCGCTGGATCGACTGCACGGTCGATTCGATGTTCACCACCACGCCCTTCTTCAGACCGCGGGACGGATGGGTGCCGATCCCGACGATCTCCAGGGTGCCGTCCTCGCCGACCTCACCCACCAGCGCCACCACCTTGGAAGTGCCGATGTCCAGCCCGACGATCATTTTGCCGCTATGCGCGTTTGCCATGGTCCTGCCTCTCTCTAATTCTTCGCAACGGCGGGTTGGGCCGTCGTCGGTGCATTCGGTTCCCGCCAACCAACGGCAAGTCCGTTGGCATAACGCAGATCGATGCGGGCGATATTGGTGATCTGGTCTTTAAGCGATTTGTCGTAAATGGCAATGAAACGGCGCATCTTCTCCACCAGATGGTCGCGCCCCAGCAGCAGCTCGACGCCCGCACCGGCGCTGCCCGCACCGGTGGTCAGGAACCAGCTGCCTCGCTCGCGCAGCTCCAGGCGAGCGATGGAAAAGCCCATGGGGCGCAGCATCTGGCTCAATACCTGATACTGCTGCATGACTTGTTGCTGAGCGCGCTGCGGCCCGAACAGCTGCGGCAGGTGCTCGTAGTTGGCCAGCTCGCGCGGCGTGAAGGCCTGGCCCTGGTTGTTGAGCAAGGCCTCGTCGCCCCAGCGCGCCACCGGCAGCTGTTCTTCCAGGCGGATCACCACCTCGTCCGGCCACACCCGGCGCACTTCGGCGTGGGCGATCCAGGGCATCTGCTCCAGTTCGACGCGCATCGCCGCCAGGTCGACGGTGAAGAAACTCGCCGCCACATAGGGGGCGATCCGCTGCTGCACCGACTGCTGGCTGATGTAGCTGAGGTCGCCCTGCACGTCGATCTTGGTGATCGGCCGGTCGGCGTAAGGCATCAGGCGGATGGCGCCCTCGTAGGCGCCAAAGCCCGCGGCCACCAGCAGCACCGGCCACAGCAGGCGCTTGAGACCGCCGAAGCTCGGCCGTGGCAGGCGCGCCGATACGGGCTCGTCGGCCACCAGTCGGCTGGCACCACGCGGCACCGGCTTGCTACGGCCGGTCACGGGGGGCTGCTGACGTATCATCGCGCCTTGCATGTCTATTAACCTCTCGTCGCTACGCTGTCGGCCAGGATTGCCAGCACCAGTTGCTGGAAGTCCAGGCCGGCGGCACGGGCCGCCATGGGCACCAGGCTATGGTCGGTCATGCCCGGTGCGGTGTTGACTTCGAGCAGCCAGAACCGGCCCTGCTCGTCCTGCATCACGTCCAGACGGCCCCAGCCCTCGATGCCAACGGCATCACAGGCGCGCGCGGTCAGGTCGATCAGCTCCTGCTCCTTGACGCTGTCCAGGCCGCAAGGGATGCGGTACTGGGTGTCGTTGGCGATGTACTTGGCGTCGTAGTCGTAGAACACGTGCGGGGTGCCCAGCGCGATCGGCGGCAGCACCTGGCCGCGCAATACGGCGATGGTGAACTCCGGACCGTGGATCCACTGCTCGACCAGCACTTGCGAGTCGTACTTGGCGGCGTCTTTCCAGGCGGCGACCAGCTCTTGCTCGCTGTTCACCTTGGCCATGCCGATGCTCGAACCTTCATGGGCGGGTTTGACGATCAACGGGAAGCCCAGTTCCGCACTGGCGGCCACGCAATCCTGCTCGCTGGCCAGCACGGCGTGACGCGGCGTGGGGATGCCCAGGCTCTGCCACACCTGCTTGGTGCGCAGCTTGTCCATGGCCAGCGCCGAGGCGAGGATGCCGCTGCCGGTGTAGGGAATCCCCAGGCACTCGAGCAGGCCCTGCATGCTGCCGTCCTCACCGCCACGGCCGTGGAGGATGATGAAGGCGCGGTCGATCTTCTCGCTCTGCAGGCGGGTCAGCAGGTCGTCGCCGACGTCGATGGCGACGACGTCGACACCAGCGTTGGTCAGCGCCTCGATCACTGCCTTGCCCGATTTCAGGGAAACCTCACGCTCGGCACTCTTGCCACCGTACAGCACAGCGACGCGGCCAAAGGCCTTGACGTCCAGGGTCGAGTGCAACTTGTCGTAGGCGCTGGTCATTTCGACTTCTCCTGCTTGGCGCCTGCGAACAGCGGGCTTTTCATCAATTGCGGGGCCAGGCCACCGACATCACCGGCACCCTGGCAGATCAGGATGTCGCCGGCGCGCAGCAGCGGCTTGACCAGCGGCGCAAGCTCGGCGCCACGTTCGATGTAGATCGGATCGAGCTTGCCGCGCTGGCGGATGCTGTGGCACAGCTGGCGGCTGTCGGCGCCGGGGATCGGCTCTTCGCCGGCCGGGTAGACCTCCATCAGCAACAGCACGTTGGCATCGCCCAGCACCTGGACGAAATCGTCGTACAGGTCGCGGGTACGGCTGTAGCGGTGCGGCTGGTAGACGATCACCAGGCGGCGGCTCGGCCAACCGCCACGCACGGCCTTGATCACCGCGGCGACCTCGGTCGGGTGGTGACCGTAGTCGTCGACCAGCATCACGCTGCCACCGTCGACCGGCAGCTCGCCGTAGACCTGGAAGCGTCGACCGACGCCCTGGAAGCCCGACAGGCCCTGGACGATGGCTTCGTCGCTGATGCCTTCGTCGGTGGCGATGGCGATGGTGGCCAGGGCGTTGAGCACGTTGTGGTTGCCCGGCATGTTCACCGACACCTCGAGCGGCTCGCAGTCACGGCGCAGCACGGTGAAGTGAGTCTGCATACCCTGCTGACGCACGTTGATGGCGCGGATGTCAGCCTCTTCGCTGAAGCCGTAGGTGACGGTCGGGCGCTTGACCTGCGGCAGGATCTCGCGCACCACCGGATCGTCCAGGCACATCACCGCCAGCCCGTAGAACGGCAGGTTGTGCAGGAACTCGACGAAGGTCTTCTTCAGCTTGTTGAAGTCGCCTTCGTAAGTGGCCATGTGATCGGCGTCGATATTGGTGACCACGGCGACCATCGGCTGCAGGTGCAGGAAGCTGGCGTCGCTCTCGTCGGCCTCGGCGATCAGGTAGCGGCTGGTGCCCAGTTGCGCGTTGGTGCCGGCCGCGGTCAGGCGACCGCCGATGACGAAGGTCGGGTCCAGGCCGCCGGCGGCGAACACCGAGGCCAGCAGGCTGGTGGTGGTGGTCTTGCCGTGGGTGCCGGCAACGGCCACGCCGTGGCGATAGCGCATCAGCTCGGCAAGCATCTCGGCACGCGGCACCACGGGAATCCGCCGCTCCAGAGCGGTGGCGACTTCCGGGTTGGCCGGGTTGATCGCGCTGGACACCACCAGCACATCGGCGTTGGCGGCATTCTCGGCGCGATGGCCGACGAAGATCTGCGCGCCGAACGACTGCAGGCGCTCGGTCACCGGCGACTCTTTCAGGTCGGAACCGGATACTTCGTAGCCCAGGTTCAGCAGCACTTCGGCGATGCCGCACATGCCCACGCCGCCGATGCCGACGAAATGGATGCGACGGATACGGCCCATCTTTGGCTGGGGCATGGCTTTCTGGCTCTCAACCATGGGCCACCTCCAGGCAGATATCGACCACGGTGCTGGTTGCGCCAGGTTTGGCCAGGCGGCGGGCGGTGCCGGCCATGGCATTGAGTTTCTCGGGTTGCATCAGCACCTCGTTCAGGCGTTCAGCGAGCTGCGCTGCGCCAGTAGTCGCTTGTGGCATCAGGAAGGCGGCGCCTTCGCGAGCCAGGTATTGGGCGTTGTGGGTCTGGTGGTCGTCGATGGCATGGGGCAAGGGCACCAGCATCGAGGGCAGGCCCGCCGCCGCGAGTTCGCTGACGGTCAGGGCGCCGGCCCGGCACACCACCATATCGGCCCAGCCATAGGCATGGGCCATGTCCTTGATGAACGGTTCGACCTGGGCCTCGACACCTGCCTCGTGATAACGCTCGGCGGTGACCGGGGCGTGGTTTTTCCCGGCCTGGTGGAACACCTCGGGGCGCAGGTTCTCCGGCACTTCGGACAGGGCCTTAGGCAACAATTTGTTCAATGGTTCCGCACCCAGGCTGCCACCCATGACCAGCAGGCGCACACGGCGCTCGGCCAGGGGCGCGCGCGCCGCGTCCATGAACAGCTCCGGACGCACCGGATTGCCGGTGGTACGCAGCTTGTCGCTGGCGGCGAAGGTGTCCGGGAAGGCTTCGCAGACACGCGCGGCCAACGGCAGCAGCAGGCGATTGGTGGTGCCGGCGCGGGCATTCTGCTCGTGGATCACCAGCGGCACCCCGCACAACCGGGCGGCAACACCGCCGGGCCCGGTCACATAGCCGCCGAAGCCGACCACGCAGACCGGCTTGAGCTGACGCACGATCCGCCGCGCCTGCAGCACGGCCTTGACCAGGGTGAACGGCGCCTTGAGCAGCGACAGCTTGCCCTTGCCACGCAGGCCGGTGACCTGGATCAGGTGCAACGGCAGGCCGGCCTGAGGCACCAGCTCGTTCTCGATGCCACGCGGGGTGCCCAGCCAGTGAACGCTGTAGCCACGGGCCTGGAACTCGCGGGCGCAGGCCAGGGCCGGGAACACGTGCCCCCCGGTACCGCCCGCCATGATCAGGATGTTCTTGCCGTCAGCGGCCATGGCTGGTCTCCTCGGCAAAATCGCTCTCCTTGAATTCGTGCTCCTCGCTGCCCAGGTGCGTGCGGCTCTCCCACTCGATCCGCAGCAAAAGCCCCACGCAGGCGCAGCAGATCACCAGTGAGCTGCCGCCGTAGCTGAGGAACGGCAGGGTCAGGCCCTTGGTCGGCAGCAGGCCGACGTTCACGCCGATGTTGATCAGGAACTGGCCGATCCACAGGAACGACAGGCCAAAGGCCATGTAGGCGGCGAAGAACTGCTTGGCCTTCTCGGCCCACAGGCCGATGTACAGCGCGCGCACAGTGATGAAGACGAACAGCGCGATGGTCAGCAGCGAACCGACCACGCCGAGCTCTTCGGCCAGCACCGAGAACACGAAGTCGGTGTGCGCCTCGGGCAGGTAGAACTGCTTCTGCACGCTGTTGCCAAGGCCCACGCCCAGCCACTCGCCGCGGCCGAAGGCGATCAGCGCCTGGGTCAGCTGATAGCCGGAGCCGAACTGGTCGGACCAGGGGTCGGTGAAGGTGATCAGTCGCGCCATGCGGTACGGTTGGGCCTGGACCAGCACCACCACCGAAATGACCGCCAGCACCACCATCAGCGAAAAGCGGAACAACCCCACCCCACCGAGGAACAGCATGGCCGCCGCGGCGCCCATCATCACCACCGTGGCGCCGAAGTCTGGCTCCATCAGCAACAGGCCGGCCATCGGCAGCAGCACGATGAACGGCTTGAAAAAGCCCATCCAGCTTTCGCGCACCTCGGTCTGCCGGCGAACCAGGTAGCCGGCGAGGTAGATCACCACGAAGACCTTGGCGATCTCCGACGGCTGCACGTTGAAGAAGCTGAAGCCGATCCAGCGCATCGAACCGTTCACCTCGCGGCCGATGCCTGGCACCAGCACCAGCACCAGCAGACCGAAGGCGCCTATCAGCATGAGGAAGCCCATGCGCTGCCAGGTGGCGATCGGCACCAGCATGGTCAACACCCCGGCCCCCAGGCCGAGGGAGACATACACCAGGTGGCGGATCATGTGGTACAGCGGGTTGCCCGACTGCACCGCGGCCACCTCCGAGGAGGCCGAGGTGATCATCACCAGGCCCAGGCCGAGCAGCGCCAGGCAGCCGGCCAGCAGTGGGAAGTCGAGGTCGATGCCACGGCCGCTGATCAGCGGCGACGGATACGGCTTGAGGATGCCGAAGATCATGCCAGCCCCTCCGCCGCCTGGGCGAACAGGCGCCCGCGTTCTTCGAAGTTCTTGAACATGTCGAGGCTGGCGCAGGCAGGCGACAGCAGGACAGCGTCGCCCGGCTGCGCCAGTTCGGCACAACGCTGCACGGCTTCGTCGAGGGTCTTGACCCGGACCTGCGCCACGGCATCACCCAAGGTTTCAGCCAGACGCTCGGCGTCACGGCCAAGCAGCACGACGGCACGGCAATGCTGAGCCACCGGCTCGCGCAGGGCAGCGAAGTCGGCGCCCTTGCCATCACCACCCGCGATCAGTACCAGCTTGCCTTCGATATCGGCGCCCAGGCCTTCGATGGCAGCCAGGGCGGCACCGACGTTGGTGGCCTTGGAATCGTCGTACCAGTTCACCCCGTTGCGCTCGCGCACCCACTGGCAGCGATGGGCCAGGCCCTTGAACTCGCGCAGGGCGTCGAGCATTGGCGCGAAGGGCAGGCCGGCGGCATGACCGAGAGCCAGCGCGGCCAGGGCGTTGCTCTGGTTGTGGGCGCCACGGATCTTCAGCTCACGCACCGGCATGAGCGTCTGGAATTCGAACGCCAGGTACTTCTCGCCCTCCACTTCGCGCAGGCCAAAGGCCTTGAAGTCCGGCGCGTTGAGCCCGAAGCTCCAGCTCGGCCGGCCTTCGACCGGCAATGGGCGGCTCAGGGCATCCTGACGGTTCACCACCACCTGGCGGGCACCGCGGAAGATCCGGTGCTTGGCCAGGTGATAGGCCGGCAGGCCGCTGTAGCGGTCCATGTGGTCTTCGCTGATGTTCAGCACGGTGGCCACTTCGGCGTTGAGCTGGTCGGTGGTTTCCAGCTGGAAGCTCGACAGCTCCAGCACGTACAGCTCGACATCGTCGGCCAGCAGGTCGAGGGCCGGGGTACCGAGGTTGCCACCGACAGCCACACGTTTGCCTGCCTTGGCGGCCATTTCGCCGACCAGGGTGGTGACGGTGCTCTTGGCGTTGGAGCCGCTGATGGCGATGATCGGTGCCTTGGCGTGGCGGGCGAACAACTCGATGTCGCCCGACAGCTTCACCCCTCGCGCGGCGGCCTGCTGCAGGGCAGGCGTGGCCAGGGCCAGGCCGGGGCTCACGTACAGCTCGTTGGCCCGGCACAGGAAGTCCACGTCGAGCTCGCCACAGCGCACTTCCACCTGCGGGTACTCACGGCGCAGGGTGTCCAGTTCCGGCGGTTGCTCGCGGGTGTCGGCGACCGCAAAGGCAATGCCCCGGTTCGCCAGGAAGCGAACCAGGGACATGCCGCTCTTGCCGAGGCCGACAACGATGCGGAATTGGTCGGAAGCGATCAGTGACACGCTCGTTTACCTCAGTTTCAGGGTGGCAAGGCCAATCAGCACCAGAATCACGGTGATGATCCAGAAGCGGACGATCACCCGTGGCTCGGGCCAACCCTTGAGTTCAAAGTGGTGGTGGATCGGCGCCATGCGGAACACGCGCTTGCCGGTGAGCTTGAACGAAGCCACCTGGATGACCACCGACAGGGTTTCCATCACGAACACGCCGCCCATGATGAACAGGACGATTTCCTGGCGGACGATCACCGCGATGGTGCCCAAGGCCGCGCCCAGCGCCAGGGCGCCGACGTCGCCCATGAATACCTGGGCCGGATAGGTGTTGAACCACAGGAAGCCCAGGCCCGCACCGATCAGCGCGCCGCAGAACACGATCAGCTCGCCCGCGCCCGGCACGTAAGGGATCAGCAGGTATTCAGCGAACTTCACGTTACCCGACAGGTAGCAGAAGATGCCCAGGGCACCGCCGACCATCACCGTCGGCATGATCGCCAGGCCATCGAGGCCGTCGGTCAGGTTGACCGCGTTGCTTGAGCCGACGATGACGAAATAGGTCAGCACGATGAACCCGGCGCCCAGCGGAATCGCCAGGTCCTTGAGCATCGGGATGATCAGCGTGGTCTCGACGCTGGTCGGCGCGGTCTTGTACAGGAAGATCGCCGCGGCCAGGCCGAACACCGACTGCCAGAAATACTTCCAGCGGCTCGGCAGGCCACGGGAGTTCTTTTCGATCACCTTGCGGTAGTCGTCGACCCAGCCGATGGCGCCGAACGCCAGGGTGACGATCAGGACCACCCACACGTAGCGGTTGGTCAGGTCGGCCCACAGCAGGGTGCTGATGGCAATGGCCGACAGGATCAGCGCGCCGCCCATGGTCGGGGTGCCGGATTTGGACAGGTGCGATTGCGGGCCGTCGTTGCGCACGGCCTGACCGATCTGGCGGATCTGCAGGGTACGGATCATCCACGGGCCCAACCACAGGGCCAGGGACAACGCGGTCAGCACACCCAGGATCCCGCGCAGGGTCAGGTACTGAAAGACCGCGAAGCCCTTGTGGAACTGTTGCAGATACTCAGCCAACAGCAGCAGCATTAATGTTTCTCCCCGCTGGCACCACACAGTGCAGCCACGACGTTTTCCATCGCAGCGCTGCGCGAGCCCTTGATCAAGATAGTGGTATCGCTGGTATTCTCGGCGCCAACGGCAGCGATCAGCTCAGCTTGAGTAGCGAAATGGCGGCCATTGGCGCCGAACGCCTTGACCGCATGGGCCATGTTGGTGCCCACCGCGTACAGCGCGTCGACCTTGCCGCGGGCATAGTCGCCCACCTGGCGGTGTCCTTCCTCGGCCCATTGTCCCAGTTCGCCGATATCCCCGAGCACCAGAACGGTGCGCCCGGAAAAGCCGGCGAGTATATCAATGGCGGCGCACATCGAGGTGGGATTTGCGTTGTAGCTGTCGTCGATGACCCGCACGCCGCTGGGTGCGATCTGCGCCACGGTGCGGCCCTTGACCGGTTGCATGGCGGCAAGGCCCGCGGCGATGCCGCTCAGGCTCAGACCAACGGCATGGGCAGCGGCTGCCGCGGCCAGGGCGTTGCTGACGTTGTGGGTGCCGAGCAGGTTCAACTGCACCGAGACGCTGCCGTCCGGGCCGTGCAGGGTGAACGACGGGCAGCCACGGGCGTCGCGCCCGATGTCGCTGGCATGGAAGTCCGCCTGCGGGTTGTCCAGGGCGAAACTGAAGATGCGGTGATTGCCGGCCCGCTTGCGCCAGATCTCGAACGCCTTGTCGGCCAGGTTGAGGATGGCCGTGCCGCCCTCGCCCAGGCCTTCAAGGATCTCGCCCTTGGCTTCGACGATCTTCTCCGGGCCACCGAACTCGCCGACGTGGGCAGTACCGGCGTTGTTGATGATCACCACCTGCGGTCGGGTCAGGCCGACGGTGTAGCGGATCTCGCCGATGCGCGAGGCGCCCAGCTCGATCACCGCGGCGCTGTGCTGCGGAGCGATCTCGAGCAGGGTCAGCGGTGCGCCGAGGTCATTGTTCAGGTTGCCCCGGGTGGCATGCACCGGTCCACGGGTACGCAGAATCGCGGCGAGCATTTCCTTGACCGTGGTCTTGCCGCTGGAACCAGTGATGGCCACCACCGGTTTGTCGAAGGCGGCACGGTTCAGCGCGCCGAGCTGGCCGAGGGCGACGCGGCAGTCGGCGACCAGCAGCTGCGGCAGGTCGACACCGGCGACTTCGCGCTCGACCAGCGCGGCGACCGCGCCCTTGGCCTTCACGTCAGCCAGGTAGTCGTGGCCATCGAAGCGCGGCCCGGTCAGGGCGACGAACAGTTGGCCGGCGACGACACTGCGGCTGTCGATGCTCACGCCTGTGAAGCTGGCGTCGGCGCCTGCCAGACGCGCATTCAGGGCGCCGGTCAGCTGGCTGAGGATCATCGGCTTAAGCATGTGGCGCCTCCCAGGCTGCAAGTGCCTTGTCGGCTTCGACCAGGTCGGAGAAGTCATGGCGCTGGCCATTGATCTCCTGGTAATCCTCGTGCCCCTTGCCAGCCAGGACGATCACGTCGTCGGCACTGGCACTGGCGATCAGCTGGGCAATGGCCGCGCCACGGCCGGCGACGAACGCGACGGCCGCAGGCTTGGCGAATCCGGGGCGAATATCGTCGAAGATCCGCATGGGGTCTTCGCTACGCGGGTTGTCGTCGGTGACCAGCACTCGGTCGGCCAGGCGCTCGGCCACTTCAGCCATCAGCGGGCGCTTGCCAGCGTCACGATCGCCACCACAGCCGAACAGGCACAGCAGCTTGCCGTGAGCGTGCGGACGCAGGGCTTCGAGTACTTTTTCCAAGGCATCCGGGGTGTGGGCGTAATCGACCACCACCAGCGGCTTGTCTCCGCCACCCAGGCGCTGCATGCGGCCGACCGGCCCTTGCAGTTGCGGGATGACCTTGAGAATTTCGTCCAGCGGGTAATCCAGCGCCATCAGTGTGGCTACCACCGCCAGCATGTTGCTCAGGTTGAAACGCCCCAGCAGGCGGCTACGCAAGACATGCTCGCCCTGCGGGGTGACGATCACGGCGCGCACGCCATCATCGTTGAAGGCAGCCTCTTTGCAGAACAGCGACGCCGCCGAATCCTGCAGGCTGTAGCTGATCAGGCGCGATGTGGCAGGAGCATCTGCCAGGCGACGCCCAAAGTCATCATCCAGGTTGACCACCCGGGCACGCAGGCTCGACCAGGCGAACAGCTTGGCCTTGGCGGCCTCGTAGGCCTCCATGCTGCCGTGGTAGTCCAGGTGGTCGCGGGACAGGTTGGTCATCACCGCGATATCGAAGTCCAGCGCGGCAACCCGGCCCTGCTCGAGCGCATGGGAGGATACCTCCATGGCCACGGCCTTGGCCCCGCCCTTCTTCAGGTCATTCAAGGTCGATTGCACGGCGATCGGGTCCGGCGTGGTCAGGCGGCCGCTCTGTAGCTCGCCATAAAAACCGGTGCCGAGGGTGCCGATCAGGCCACAGCGGTTGCCCAGGGCGTCAAGCGCCTGGGCCAGCAGTTGGGTCACGCTGGTCTTGCCATTGGTGCCGGTCACGCCGACCAGGTCGAGCTGACGGCTCGGCTCGCCATAGAAGCGGCCGGCGATCTGCGACAGCTGGCCGATCAGACCCTTGACCGGAATAAGCGGCGCATCGGTGAGCGGCAGCACGCTGGCGCCCTGCTCTTCATAGGCCACTGCGGCGGCGCCACGAGCCAGCGCATCGGCAATATGCGCGCGACCATCGACCTTGGCCCCCGGCACGGCCAGGAACAGGTCGCCCGGGCGCACGGCGCGGCTGTCCAGGGTCAGCTCGCGGATCAACGGATCGCGGCTGGCATGGGCAAATAGTTTGCTCAATGGCATCGTCATCAACCTCGCCCTCCCTTGGCGGGTACTGCGCTGGCTTGCTGCGTCGAAGGCGGCAGGTTGTCCGGCGGTACATTCATCAGGCGCAGGGTGCCCGACATCACTTTGCTGAATACGGGGGCCGAGACCAGGCCACCGAAGTAACCGCCCTTGCTCGGCTCGTCGATGACCACGACGATGGCGTAGCGCGGATCGCTCATCGGGCCGAAGCCGGCGAACAGCGAACGGTAGGCGTTCTCGGTGTAGCCCTTGGAACCGACGGTGGCCTTGCGCGCGGTACCCGACTTGCCACCCACGTGATAGAACGGCACCTGGGCGCGGAACACCCCACGTGGCGCCTCGATCACCTGCTGCAGCATGGCCTGCACGGTTTCGGCGGTTTCCTTGGGGATGGCCTGCACCGCTTCCGGCGCCTTGTCGACCTTGAGAATCGACAGCGGCACCATCTTGCCGTCGTTGGCCAGCGCGGCGTAGGCATGCACCAGTTGCAGGGCGGTCACCGACACGCCATAGCCATACGACAGGGTCGCGGTCTCGGCCTTGCGCCACTCGCGGTGGTTGGGCAGGTTGCCGACGCGCTCTCCTGGGAAGCCGAGGCCGGTGTACTGGCCCAGGCCGACCTGGGACATCACCCGATAGATGGCCTCGCCACCGATATCGAAGGCGATCTTGCTCATGCCGACGTTGGACGAGTTGATCAGGATGCCGGTCAGGTCGAGGATCGGGCCCTCGCTCCTGGACACGTCCTTGATGGTGTAGCGGCCGATCTGCAAGCTGCCCGGATATACCTCGACCTTGTCAGTGGGTTTCCAGCGGCCGCTCTGCAGCGCAGCACTCATGGAGATCGGCTTGACCGTCGAACCCGGCTCGAAAACGTCGATGATCGCCCGGTTGCGCATGGCCGCCGGGAACATGCTGCGGCGGTTGTTCGGGTTGTAGGTCGGCTGGTTGACCATGGCCAGGACCTCACCGGTCTTGACGTCCATGATCACCAGGCTGCCGGCCTTGGCTTCCTGTTCGGCGATCGCGTTGCGCAGTTCGCGGGTGGCCAGGTATTGCAGGCGCAGGTCTATCGACAACGCCAAGGTCTTGCCGGCCTTGGCGTTCTTGGTTACCTGGATATCCTTGATCAGCCGACCACGCCGGTCCTTGATCACCTGCCGCTTGCCGGGCACTCCCGCAAGCCACTCGTCGTAGGCCAGCTCGACGCCCTCACGACCATGGTCGTCCAGGTCGGTGAAGCCGACCATGTGCGCGGTGACATCGCCTGCCGGATAGAAGCGACGGAACTCCTCCAGGCCATAGACACCCGGCACCTTCAGGTCGAGCACGTGCTGGCCCTGCTCCGGGGTCAGGCCACGGACCAGGTAGATGAATTCCTTGTTGGCCTGCTGGGTCAGGCGCTCGGTCAGCTGCTGCGGGTTCTGCCCCAGCGCGGCGGCCAGTTGCGGCCAGCGATCCTTTGCCGCCTGCATTTCCTTGGGGTTGGCCCACAAGGTGGTGACCGGAGTACTGACGGCCAGCGGCTCGCCGTTGCGGTCGGTGATCAGGCCACGGTGCGCAGGAATGGGAATATGGCGCAGACTGCGGGCATCACCCTGGCCTTTGAGGAAGTCACGGTCGACCACCTGCAGGTCGATGATGCGCCAGCAGATGGCACCGACCATCAGCGCCAGCAAGCCGATAACCACCCTGAACCGCCAAGGATAGAGCGCGCCCTCGAGCTTCATCATGGCGCCACCATCCGCACTTCGTCAGCGGCGGGCACGCGCATCTTGAGCTGCTCGGAGGCCAGGCTCTCGATACGGCTGGACGCGGTCCAGGTGCTTTGCTCGAGGATCAGCCGCCCCCACTCGGCCTGGGCCTTGTCGCGCTCGCTCAGTTCACCGTACAGGGTGTTGAGCAGTTGGCGGTTCCAGTGGGCACTGTAGGAGACGGCAATGGCCGAAATCAGGACGGCGACGAACAGCAGGAGCATCAGGAAGCTTCCGCCTGGCAAAGGCTTGGCAAACAGCCGGCTCACCGCAACTTCTCCGCCACCCGCATCACGGCGCTGCGCGACCGCGGGTTGGCCTTGAGTTCGGCTTCGGAGGCGAACTGCGCCTTGCCGATGAGCTTGATCTTCGGCTCGAAGGTCTTGTGCTGCACCGGCAGGTTGCGCGGCAGGTTGTCCGCTTCGCCCTTGACCAGCTTGCGCATGAACAGTTTGACGATACGGTCTTCCAGCGAGTGGAAACTGATCACCGCCAGGCGGCCACCCACTTCGAGGGCATCGAGCGCGGCTTCAAGGCCCGCCTCGAGGTCACCCAGTTCATTGTTGACGTGAATGCGCAGCCCCTGGAACGCTCGAGTGGCCGGATTCTTGCCCTTCTCCCAGGCCGGATTGGCGACCTTGAGCACCTCGGCCAGGTCGGCGGTACGGGTGAACGGCTGCTTCTCGCGACGCTCGACCACGGCACGCGCCATGCGCCCGGCGAAACGCTCCTCGCCATACTCCTTGAACACACGGGCGATTTCCTCGACCGGCGCAGTGGCGATGAACTCGGCGGCGCTGATACCCTGGTTCGGGTTCATGCGCATGTCCAGCGGGCCGTCGTTGAGGAAACTGAAGCCACGCTCGGGGTCATCGAGCTGCGGCGAAGACACGCCCAGGTCAAGCAGGATGCCGCTGACCTTGCCTGCCAGGCCGCGCTCGGCCACCTCGGCACCCAGCTCGGCAAAGCTGCGCTGCACAATGACAAAGCGGCCGTCTTCGGCCGCTAGCGCTTGCCCGGTGGCAATCGCCTGTGGATCCTTGTCGAACCCCAGCAGCCGCCCCTGCGGCCCGAGCTTGCTGAGGATCAGGCGGCTGTGGCCGCCACGCCCGAAGGTGCCGTCCAGATAGCAACCGTCGGCGCGCAGAGCCAAGGCCTCGACGGCTTCGTCGAGGAGGACGGTGATGTGGTTGAAGCCGCTATCTATGGTCACAGGATCAGGTCACGCAAATCATCGGGCATGGCGCCCGGTTGTTGAATAGCTGCAAGGTCGGCTGCCGAAACCGCGTTCCAGGCATCCTCGTCCCACAGCTGGAATTTGTTCAGCTGCCCCACCAGCATCGCCTTTTTGTCCAGCTTGGCGTACTCACGCAGGCGCGGCGGCACCAGGAAACGTCCACTGCCATCGAGGTCCAGGTCAACCGCATTGCCGATCAGCAAACGCTGCAGGCGACGGTTTTCCTCACGCAACGACGGAAGGGCGCGCAGCTTGGCTTCTATCTGCTCCCACTCGTCGAGGGGATAAACACACAAGCAGGGATCAACGGCGTCGATGGTCACGATCAACTGACCATTGCAACGCGAATCGAGCTCGTCACGGTACCGGCTCGGCATGGCGAGACGGCCCTTGGCATCGAGGCTGACGGCGTTGGCTCCGCGGAACACGGCTGCGATTCCCCACAATGTTAGCTTTTTTGTGTCAGAAAACCCACTTCATCCCACTTTCTGCCACTTGCGCACACTATAGGAATCCGCCCGCCACACCGTCAAGGCACGTTCATAGGGAAATCCCTTACAGGACGGCGATTTAGCGCAACAAAGGAAGATGGAAGGATTAACAGAGAGGAAAAATGACGAAAAAAATCAAACACACTCAAGCGGATAGGGCGTTGAGTTAAAGTAATTTATTAAGAGTAAGAATTTTTCGGTATTACCAGGTCAGATCTGCTATCGATTCAAGCAGGGAAGGAAGAGGTGGAGAGTCGATCTGTAAGCCGGGTTTTGTCGAGGACAGTCATTCCTCTACGACGGCCATCACTGGACGCCTCTAGCAACCTACCCGGTTCCGACGCGGGCCACGCCGTATGGAACCCTATTTGGTCTTGCTCCGAGTGGGGTTTACCTAGCCACGGACTGTTGCCAGCCGTGCGGTGCGCTCTTACCGCACCTTTTCACCCTTACCGGCACCGAAGTGCTTAGGCGGTTGTTTTCTGTGGCACTTTCCGTAGGCTCGCGCCTCCCAGGCGTTACCTGGCACTCTGCCCTATGGAGCCCGGACTTTCCTCCCCCGACTTTTGCGGAACAAAAGACGGCAGCGACTGTCCGATCGACTCTCCGCCGACAAGGTTACCGGTAGCCGCGCCCAAGAACAAGCGATGCAACAAATAATGTCATTACGCCATTAATGGGGTTTCTGTTTTTCCAGCGCCAACTGGTAGAGCAGGTTCTTGCGCACACCAGTAATTTCGGCCGCCAAAGCCGCGGCCTTCTTCAACGGCAACTCGGCCAGCAGCAAATCCAGCACGCGCTGGACCTCGGCGCTGATGGCCTGATCGCCCTCCGGCGCGCTCCAGCCCGCCACCAGCACAACACACTCACCGCGCTGCTGGTTGCTGTCGCCCTGCACGAACGCGCGCAGCTCGGCCAGGGGCAGCCCTTTAAGGGTCTCGAAGGTCTTGGTGATCTCGCGCGCCAATACCGCCGGACGATCGCCACCGAACACCGCCTCCATGTCTTCCAGGCACTCAAGAATACGATGCGGCGCCTCATAGAAGATCAGCGTGCGCGACTCTTCCCTGACCTGCTCCAGACGCGCCCGGCGCCCAGCGGCTTTCGCCGGCAGGAATCCCTCGAAGATAAAGCGGTCCGACGCCAGCCCCGCCGCCGACAGCGCAGCGATCAGCGCACAAGCACCGGGTACCGGCACCACTTGCACACCGGCGGCACGCGCCTGGCGCACCAGGTGATAGCCCGGGTCGGAAATCAATGGCGTGCCGGCGTCGGACACCAGTGCCACATCATCGCCGGCCAGCAGACGGGTGATGAAGCGCCCGCCTTCGTCGCGCTCGTTGTGCTCATGGCAGGCCGCCAGCGGCGTATCGATGCCGAAGTGTTGCAGCAGGCGCACCGAGTGACGGGTGTCCTCGGCGGCGATCAGGCTCACATCGGCCAGCACCTTCAACGCCCGGGCGCTCATGTCGTCGAGGTTGCCGATGGGCGTGGCGACGACGTAAAGCTTGCCCAACGTGGATTTCGAAACCCCTGCAACATCAGTCACTGCGCACACCTGCTTTTCGGATCAAAGGTCGCCATTGTAGCCCGAGCGCCGGTAACAGGGCGCAAAGAACTTCACCCCGGCGCTGCTGGCGGCCACCTATAGTGAAGGATCAGTGTCGACGAGATCGCGCCCCGCCCCCCGCTTGGGTACAATTGCCGGCCAACTTGATCGAGTAACAGGACCTTTACATGATCGCTTGTCTGCGGCTGCTCACAGCCCTCTGCCTCGCTGCCCTGCTGGCAGCCTGCGCCAGCTCGCCCTCATCCAGCCTGGGCGAACTGCCACGCACCCCGGACGCCAGCATCGAGCAACTGCTCGAGAAGGCAGCCTCCAGCAAGTCCGCCGAGGACGCGGCCCTGCTGCGCCTGAGCGCCGCGGACCTGGCATACAAGCACAAGGACTTCCCGCGCGCGGCCCGGATCCTCGAGCAGGTCCAACTGGAACCGCTCAAGCCCGCCCAGCAGGTGTTCGCCTCGACCCTGGCCGCGGAACTGGCCATGAGCCGCAACCAGCCCAAGGCCGCCCTGACCGCCCTCGCGCACCCGAGCCTGCAACGCGTCGGCGAACTGCCGGCTGAGCAGCAGGTTCGCACCTACAGCGTCCACGCCGCCGCCCTCGAGGCCGACGGCCAGGTCCTGGCTGCCGCCCAGCAGCGCGTGCTGCTGGCGCCGTTGCTCAGCGAGCAGGCCGCCGCCGCCAACAACGACGCCACCTGGGCTCTGGTTGCATCGCTGCCCGCCGAACAGCTGCAACAGCCCGCCGCCAACGAGACCCTGGCCGGCTGGACCAGCCTGGCCCTCGCCGTCAAGCGCGCCGGCACCCTGGAGCAGCAACAGGCCGCCATCGACACCTGGCGCCAGCAACACCCCGAGCACCCGGCTGCCAGGCAATTGCCGACCGCCCTGGTCAAACTCAAGGAACTGGCCAGCCAACCACTGACCAAGATCGCCCTGCTGCTGCCCCAGGAAGGCCCGCTGGCCGGTGTCGCCCGCGCCCTGCGCGACGGCTTCATGGCCGCCCATTTCCAGGCACAGCAAGGTGGCCAGCCGGCCCCCGCCGTACAGGTGTTCGACAGCTCGCGCATCACCTCGCTGGATGACTTCTACCGCCAGGCCCAGGCCGCTGGCGTGCAACTGGTGGTCGGCCCGCTGGAAAAACCGCTGGTCAAGAAACTCGCCGCCTACCCGCAACTGCCCATCACCACCCTGGCCCTGAACTACGCCGACGCCGGCCAGAAAGCCCCGCCGCAACTGTTCCAGTTCGGCCTGGCCGCCGAGGACGAAGCCCGCGAAGTCGCCCGCCGCGCCCGCGCCGACGGCATGGTCCGCGCCGTGGCCCTGGTGCCGAGCGGTGAGTGGGGCGACCGCGTGCTCGCCGCCTTCCGCCAGGACTGGGAAGGCAATGGCGGTACCCTGATCAGCGCCCAGCGCATCGCCCAGCCGGTTGCCCTCGCCCAGCAGATCGCCGACCTGTTCCAACTGCGCCAGAGCGAAGGCCGCGCCAAGAGCCTGCAGAGCACCGTCGGCGGTAACATCGCCGCCCAGCCTTCGCGTCGCCAGGACATCGACTTCATCTTCCTCGCCTCGACGCCACAACAAGCCCAGCAGATCAAACCGACGCTGAACTTCCAGTACGCCGGCGACGTACCGGTCTACGCCACCTCCAACCTGTACAGCGCCAGCGGCGACGTCAACCAGTACAACGACATGAACGGCATCCGCTTCTGCGAAACGCCGTGGCTGCTGGACACCACCAACAGCCTGCGCCAGCAGGTCGTGCAGCAGTGGCCGCAGGCCGCCGGCAGCCTCGGCCGGCTGTATGCCATGGGCGTCGACGCCTACAGCCTGGCGCCACGCCTGGGCCAGCTCAAGGCACTGCCGGACAACCGCGTCGAGGGCCTGTCGGGCAGTCTGAGCATGAACGCCAGCCAGCGCGTCGAGCGCCAACTGCCGTGGGCCGAGTTCGCCGGTGGCCAGGTCAAGCGCCTGCCGGACACGCCGCGCTGATGCCCAGCGCATCGCCCAGCCGCGCCGGCCAGGCCGCCGAGGACCACGCCCTTGAATACCTTCAGGGGCAAGGCCTGCGGCTGCTGGCGCGCAACTGGCGATGCAAGCGGGGCGAGCTCGATCTGGTCATGCTCGATGCCGATACAGTAGTATTCGTCGAAGTCCGCTACCGGTTGCATGCGGAGTTCGGCGGAGCGCTCGCCAGTATCGATGGGCGCAAGCAGCAGCGACTGGCGCTGGCCGCCAACCTCTTCCTGCAGCAAGCGCCCTGCTGGGCCACCCACCCCTGCCGTTTCGACGTTGTCGCCCTGCAGGGCCAGGGGCATGCGGGGCAACCGCTTCAATGGCTGAAAAACGCCTTCGAATGCTGAACCCAATTCGATTTTCTAGCTCTATGTTTCGCGGGCTGGTCACTGTTGCGCGTAGCAAAGGCCACCGCCCCTCTTAAGGTCACCCAGATGGACATGCAATCCCGAATCCGCCGACTGTTCCAGAACAGCATCGACACCAAGCAACAGGCAATGGACATCCTGGCACCCTACATCGAGCAGGCCAGCCTGGTCATGGTCAACACCCTGCTCAACGACGGCAAGATGCTCGCCTGCGGCAATGGCGGCTCGGCCGGCGACGCCCAGCATTTCTCATCGGAACTGCTCAACCGCTTCGAGCGCGAACGCCCGAGCCTGCCGGCCATCGCCCTGACCACCGACAGCTCCACGCTCACCTCGATCGCCAACGACTACAGCTACAACGAAGTCTTCTCAAAGCAGATCCGCGCCCTGGGCCAGCCCGGCGACGTCCTGCTGGCAATCTCCACCAGCGGCAACTCGGCCAACGTGATCCAGGCGATCCAGGCCGCCCATGACCGCGAAATGATCGTCGTTGCCCTGACCGGGCGCGACGGCGGCGGCATGGCCTCGCTACTGCTGCCCGAGGACGTGGAAATCCGCGTCCCCTCGAGCGTGACCGCACGCATCCAGGAAGTCCACCTGCTGGCGATCCACTGTCTGTGCGACCTGATCGACAGCCAACTGTTCGGGAGTGAAGAATGATCTCCAAGCGTCTCGGCCTGATGGCCCTAACCCTGTGCCTGGGTGTCTCCGGCTGCAGTTCCGTGCTGACCTCGACCCGCAACTCGCCGATCGAGGACGACCGCGGCACCCGCACCATCGGCAGCAAGATCGACGACTCGCTGATCGAGACCAAGGTCTCGGTCAACATCGCCAAGGCCAACCCGGAGCTGGACAAGGGTTCGCACATCGTCGTCAGCAGCTACAACGGCGTGGTGCTGCTTGCCGGCCAGACACCGCGCGCTGACCTCAAGTCCCTTGCCGAGCAGACCGCCGGCCAGGTGCAGCGGGTCAAGAAGGTGCATAACGAGCTGCAGGTGATGCAGCCATCGTCGATTCTGGCGCGCAACAACGACGCCTGGCTGACCACCAAGATCAAGACCCAGATGCTGGCCGACGAGAGCGTTCCCAGCTCGCGCATCAAGGTGATCACCGAGAACGGTATTGTCTATCTGCTCGGCCTGGTCCGCCAGCAGGAGGCCAACGCCGCCACCAACGTGGTGCAGGGCGTGTCGGGCGTGCAGAAGATCGTCAAGCTGTTCGAATACATCGACTGACAACCCTTCGGCGGGCGTCAGGACGCTCGCCTTTCCCCTCTGATCCAGGAAGTACTCCATGAAAAAGTTGCTGCTGCCCGCCCTGCTGATCGGCGCCTTCGCCACCTTGGCCGGCTGCTCCACCCCGAGCGTGATCACCCTCAACGATGGTCGCGAACTGCAGACCACCGACACTCCGCACTTCGACCGCAACTCCGGCTTCTACGAGTTCAAGCAACTGGACGGCAAGCCGACCCGCATCAACAAGGACCAGGTGCAGAGCATCAAGGACCTGTAATTGCGAAATGGCGGTTCAGGCAGGTCAAGCAAAACGCCCGATGCTCAGCATCGGGCGTTTTGCTTTTCAGGGCCTCAGAACGCCCAGTCCAGGGTCAGGCCGACCCCGTGGCTCTTGTCGCGGCTACCCAGCAGTCCGTTGTAGTCGAGGTTGACCCGGGCCTGACGCCCCAGGCTGATCCCCGCCCGTGCGCCAACCACCGCCGCATCACGGTCCAGGGACAGCGCCTGGACCTTGTAGCTATCGCCCTGGCCGGCAAAGGCCAGATGCTGGTCGGACCCGGTGGAGCTCAGGTTGTGCTGCCAACCCAGGGTGGCGGATAGCTCCACCGCCTGGCCGCTGGACAATTGCAGCTGCTTACCGGCGCGCATGCCCAGGGTAGAGAGCCAGGCATCACGGTTATCCCGCCCACCCTCGAGCGCGGCGGCGCCGCCATGTTCCTTGAAGCTATCGCTGGCGATATGCACATAGGCCAGGTTGGCGAACGGCTCCAGGGCCATGCCAGGCACCGCGACCTTCCAGGCGGCCTCGCCGAACACCTGGGTGCTCTGCGCATCACGCTTGCTCTTCTGGCGATCGCTGACCTCGTTGTACTGCAGCTCGCGCTTGGTCTCGATGCGATGCCAGCTGTGGCTGCCGCCCAGGCTCAGGCGCACCTGCTCCAGTTCCTTGCCGGCATAGGCACCCAAGTGGTAGCTGTCGACGCTGGCCGAGGAATGACGACCATCACCCATGCTCAGCGAGCTGTCGCTGTAGCCGGTGAAGACGCCAAGGCGGGTGTCCTCGCTCATCTGCCCGTCGACACCCAGCAGCATGCCGCCGATCGAACTGCTGTAGCGCGCATGGCCAGAATCACCGTCGGCCTTGCCCCAGGCCCCCAGGGCCTTGACCCACAGGCCGTTGCCCTGGGCGTCCATGGCCGGCGCGGCGGCGACACCCTGCTGGCGGGTACGCTCGCCCACGGCGTCGCGCAACTGGCGACTATCGTTGAGCAGCAGATTGCCCACCGCCGGGTGGATTTCACCGGACAGTTGATCGAACGCCTGCCGGGCGCTGCCGGCATCAGCCGACAACAACAGGCTCTCGTAGACCGGATTGCCCGCGCCGAGCCGTTCGGCGGCCGCGGCCACCGAACGCTGGTTGGCGGTCAGGCCGACACTGGCGAAGCTGGCGCTACGTTGCACCGCCAGCTGCACCCCGGTGCCGGTGTAGGCCAGGCCACCGCCAAGGAACAGCAGGTTGGACTGCACAGCGGCAAAACCGCCCTGCACGCCGCCAGCGGCCTGCAGGATGTCGAACTGACGTCCCACCAGGCTGGTTGCCGGCTGGGACTGCAGCGAAACCCCGGGATTCTGCAGATCCAGGGCCAGGTTCGCACCGCTTACAGAAACCGTGCCATCGCTGACCAGGCGGTCGCTGCCAGTAGCATCAAGCTCCACGGCATAGGTCGAGCCCGGTTGGAAGGTGACATCGGAGCCCACCCGCAGGGTGCCGATGGAGTTGCCTGGCGCCACCACCCCGCCACGGTTGACCACCAGTGCACCGATCCGGCCATTGCCGCCCAGCACGCCGCCGTCATTGACCGTCACCGTCGATTGCAGCGAGCCATTGACCGCCAGCCGCCCCTGGTTGACCAGGGTTGGACCGGCGTAGGTGTTGTTGCCGCTGAGCACCAGGGTACCGATACCCTGCTTGGTCAGGCCACCATGGCCGGAGATATCGTTACTCCACAGGTCCAGTACGCAGCTAAGGCCGTTGCAGAGTCGCTGGGTCGGCCTACCGGCGTCCACCACGGCGCCGACACCCGGCAGATCAACCACGAACTGGCTCGGGCCGTAGCCGCCGGCGATGCGGAACTCCTCGGGGATGTCCTGCTCGGTGACCAACATGCCCGGACCGCGGATCCCCTTGTCCAGGTTGATCATGCCCCACCCGTACAAGGCATCGATGCCGGGCGCGCCCATGTCGGTGGCGGTGGTGCGCAGCACGCTGGCGATCTGTGCGCCGCTCATGTAGGGGAAGCGCTCCATCAGCACCGCCGCCGCGCCGGCGGCATGGGGCGCGGCCATGGACGTGCCGTTCTTGTTGGCATAGCCCTGGGTCAGGTCCTCCAGACTGGTGCCGCCGATCACCGCGCTGTAGATCCGGGTACCGGGAGCCGAGACGCAGAAGCTCGCGGTATAGCCGCAACGGGAAGAGAACGTGCTGGCCAGGTACGGGTTGGCGCTACTGGTGTCGGGGTTCTGCTGCAACGCCGCCACGGTCATCCAGTTCGGGGCGATGTCCGGAACGAAATAGCCCAGGCCGGCAATCGCGTCGGGGTTGTTCAGGTTGTAGTCGTTGCCGGCGGCGAAGATCGTCAGGACTCCGCTGCGGGCGGCGGCGATGGCCCCGTCGTAGGCGCCGCCAGGCAAGGTTCCCAGCAGTGGCTGTATCTGCGCGAACTGTGCGCGGGCATCGTCCACGGTAAAATGCGGAAAGTCCGGATTGCGCCCGCCCTTGGCGAAGCGATCGGTGATACCGATGCCCCAGCTGTTGTTGATGATCCGCGCGCCGCTGGCCACCAGGCTGTCCCAGCCGGCCTTGTACACCGCGCCATCGTTGCCCAGGACGATGCCATCCTCGGGGCCGGGGTCGCCGTTGTCGGCGCTGATGATCTGCGCATCATAGGCCACGCCGTGCATCGACTCACCATCACGGTTGCCGGCGGCGATCCCGCCGACGTGGGTGCCGTGGGAGCCGAGCTTGCCGTCCGAGCCCACCGACGGGCTGCCGTCATAGCGGAACGCATCGCCGGCCTTCACCGGGATATAGGGGTCGGTGTACTGGCGAATGCCGCTGGTGACCAGGGTCACGATCTTGTCCTTGCCGGCGAACTCGGGGTGCGGGGCATATACCGGCTGGTCGAAAATCCCCAGCTTCACCCCCTTGCCGCTGTAGCCGGCGGCATAGGCGCTGTCGGCGTGGATCGCCCCCAGCCCCCAGTCGGCCTTGAACTCGCTGCTGCGCCAGCTGCCGGCATCGCCGAGGCGCCCACTCTCCACGTAGGGCGCGGCCTGGGCCGTGCCCATCAGCGCCGCCCAACCCACCAATGCCCGCCCCAGTGGGGCCAAGGCCCAGCCCTGCGCGAGTGCGCTGTCATCCTTTCTGACGTGCTTCACTACAACCTTCCTTAGTTTTGTTTTGGTTTAGTACCGCGTTGGTCACACTCCGTGTTGCAACGCCTGGCCCGTATCACGCCAGGGCGCTTCAGAACCGCCATTGCAGGTTGAGCCCTGCGCCATGCTGTTGCTCGCGACTGGCCAGGCGCCCCTGGTAGTCCAGGCTCAGGTCCAGGTCGCGGGTCAGCCCTACCCGTGCCTGCAGTCCCACCAGCGCGGCATCGCGCAAGGCCGGCGCAGTCTCCACCCGGAACGGCAGGTCGCTGCCAGCGAAAGCCAGGTGCTCACGGCCCTGGGTGCCGCTCAGGCGATGCTGCCAGCCCAGGCTTGCCGCCAGTTGCAGGTCCTGCTGCGGGCCCAGCTGCCATTGCTGGCGCCCACGCAGGCCCAAGGTGCCGAGCCAGGCGTCGCGCTGCTCGTCACCGGCATGCAGCGCCGCGGCGTCGCCTTTCTCGTGGAAGCCGTCGCGCTCCAGGTGCTGGTAGGTCAGGTTGGCGAAAGGCTCCAGCTGTACCGCCGGCAACGCCAGGCGATAGGCCGCCTCGGCGAACACCTGCTGGCTGCGGGCATCGATCCGTGCGCGCTGGCGGCCAGACACCTCGCCATAGGCCAGGTCGCGCCGGACTTCGGCACGGTGCCAGCTGTGGCTGGCGCCCAGGCTCAGGCGCAACTGGTCCAGGTCGTGGCGGGCATAGGCACCCAGGTGGTAGCTGTCGACCGTGGCCCGGGAGTGGCTGCCGCCCATGCCCAGGGAGCTGTCGCTGTAGCCTGCGGCCAGGCCGGCCCGGGTCTGCTCGTCAAGGTCATGGTCCACGCCCAGCAGCACGCCGCCCAGGGAACTGGTATAGGACTCGGTGCCTTGCACACCCTCGATGCGCCCCCAGCTGCCCAGGCCCTTGAGCCAGAGCTGAGTCGCACCCGACTCGCTGTCACCTTTTCCAGAGGCATTGGTAATCAGTGCGCGACCTTGCACTCGCTCACCCAGGGCATCGCGCAAGACCGAGCCCTGGCTGAGCAGCATCGAGTCCAGCGCCGGGTAGATCTCCCCGGCCAGCTGACGCAGGCCGTCCCGGGCCTGGTCCGCCGAGGTCGAAAGCAGCAGGCTTTCATACACGGGATTGCCCGGCCCCAACCGCTCCACGGCACCGCCGCTGGCGCGCTGGTTGGCCGTGGCACCAACACTGGCGTACGTCGTGGCCCTGCGCGTCACGTCCAGTTGCACGCCGTTGGCCGAATAATCAAGGAAGGTCCCCAGGAACAGGTAGTCGGGCTCGACCTGGGCGAAGCGCCCGTTGACGCCACCTGCGGCCTGCAGGATGTCGAACTGGCGCCCCACCAGGCTGGAGACCGGGCCACCGGCCAAAAGGTTCGGCCGCGCCTGGGGCTCCAGGCTGAGATTGGCGCCGCCGACACTGGCCTGACCAGCAACGACAAGGCGGTCGCTGGCCGTGGGCGACAGTTCCACCCGGTAGGTCGAGCCCGGCTGCAAGTCCAGGTT
>NZ_NIBE01000068.1:18302-27381 GCF_002205115.1 Pseudomonas sp. DrBHI1 | reverse complement strand
CCACGCCCCCGGCGCTGGCGGTCAGGGCACCGACCCGCCCGTTGCCGCCCAGGGTACCGCCCGCGTTGACCGTCACCGCCGATTGCAGGCTGCCGTTGACCGCCAGCAGGCCGCCATCGACGCGGGTCGGGCCGCGGTAGCTGCTGTCACCCGTGAGCTCGAGCCAGCCAGCCCCGGACTTGACCAGGCTGCCCTGGTAGACCCGCCGCGCGGCAGCCGCGTCACGGGCCATGCCCAAGGCATAGTCACTGCGATCCTGCTGGCTGGCGCCCGCTGCCAGGCCATGCTCCCAGCCGCGATCCTTGAGGGTCTGCTGCCAGGCCTGGCGTTCCGCGGCATCCTCGATTTGACGCTGCACCAAAGCCTGGTCGGAGATGCCGTTGCTCCAGCTATCGCCCTGCCCGCGCCCCAGGTTGACGTCGAATTCACCCAGCAACTGCCCGGGTCCGTGCAACGCCCGGCCCAGGTCCGGAACGCCCCAGCCTACCCGCTCGCTGGGTCCCTGGGTCGGCGAGCCGTCGAGCTGGCGCGAGGTGGTCAGCAGCACTTGCAGGGCCTGCTGGTTGTCCAGGTAGGGATAGCGCTCCATGACCAGGGCCAAGGCCCCTGTGGCATGAGGTGCGGCCATCGAGGTGCCGTTGTAGGTGGCGTAGCCGCCACCGGGCACGGTACTGCTGATCGCCGCACCCGGGGTCGCCAGACACCAGTACTTGGCGATGCCGCACTGGTTGTATTTCTGCTGGTTGTTCTTGTCCAGGCCCGACACCGCCAGCCAGTGGCCTTCCAGCTCCGGCTGGAAGTACGGCAGCGCCGAGCGCACGCTGGCATTGGCATAGCCGCTGTTGCCGGCGCTGAATACGTTGATCACGCCCCGACGCGCCACGTCGCCGGCGGCGTCGAGCCAGGTGTCCTGCTGGAAATGCTGAGCGTAGGCCGCGCGCACGCCGTCCAGGGTCTGGTAGCTGACATCCTTGGGCTGGCTGCCCCAACTGTTGTTGATGGCCCGCACACCGGCGTCCATCAGGGCATCGTAGACCGCCTTGAAATACTTGGGGTCAGGGCTGGGGCCGAACAGAAACTTGTCGTCGTGGTTGGTGTTGCCCACGTAGACCTGGGCATTGAAGGCCACGCCATGCATGCCAGCGCCATTACGGGCCGCGCCCAGGGTGCCGGTGACATGGGTGCCATGGCTGTCGTTGGCGCCATTGAGTCCCCCGGACACGCTGAACGGAGTGCCATCCAGGTACTGGCCGGTGGCGGTAACGGCGTGAAAACGCAAGGGGTTGGCTTCAGGGTGGGCGGCGTCGAATCCCGAATCCAGGGCGCCAATGCTGACGCCGGCGCCGGTGATGCCGGCGGCATAGGCTTGGCTCGCCTGCATGCGCTCCAGGCCCCAGTCCTGCTGGTACTCGGCCGACCGCCAGCTGGCGGGGTCGCCCAGGCGACCGGATTCCTGATAGGCCGCCACAGCAGGCAGCGGCAGTCCGGTGGCGAACGCCAGGCACAGGGTACCCGTCAGCGCCTTGAGCTGATCACATCTCACATCCATGTCGATGACTTCTCTTGTTTTTGTTGTTGGGTCGCCCGTCCTGGGTCGACCGGTGTGTCGCTGCACTGCTCGGCCGCAAGGCCCTATCGAGCCAGAGGCGGTCGCCCGCCCCTGGCCAAGTTACTTCGGCCTCAGGCCTGGAGGCAGCCTACGGCTGCAAGTCGTGAGCTTCTGAAATTGCTTACGATAAGTCAATCGGCGTCGAAACATCTTCAGCGGTGCCGAACCTGCCCGGCCTGACTGCCCAACGCCTACTTGACCACCTTCAGGCTCGGACGGCCAGTGGGGCGTGGTGGCTCGGGCGGCCCATCATCATCCGGCTCGACGCCTTCATCTTCATGGTCATCCTCATCCTCGAACGGCGGCTCCAGTTCAAAGACCATGCCCTGGCCGTTCTCCCGGGCATAGATCCCGAGGATGGCGCCGACCGGCACGAACAGCGAGTGCGCAACGCCACCGAAACGGCCTTCGAAGCTCACCGCCTCGTTATCCATGTGCAGGCTGCGCACGGCACTGGGGGAGATGTTCAGGACGATCTGGCCATCGCTGGCGAAACCCTGGGGCACCTGGACCGCCGGATACTCGGCATTGACCAGCATATGTGGCGTGCAATCGTTGTCGACGATCCACTCGTACAGCGCACGAACAAGATAGGGGCGACTGGAGTTCATCAACGGTTCCTCTTAAACCTTGCGCATTTCACGTTCGGCAGCGGACAGGCTCGCCTGGAAAGGCTCGCGGGCGAACTGTCGCTCCATGTAATCCAGCAGCGGCTTGGCCTGCCGCGGCAACTCGATATCCATCACCGGCAAACGCCAGAGAATGGGCAGTAGACAGCAATCGACCAGGCTTTGCTCCTCGCTCATGAAGCAGGCCATCTCGCCGAACAGCGGAGCCACGCCGGTCAGGCTCTCGCGCAGCTCCTTGCGCGCCTGGGTGCGTGCCGCCTCGCTGCTGCGCGCATCAAGCACGGTATCGGCCAGGGCGCACCAGTCACGCTGTATGCGGTGCATCAGCAGGCGGCTGTTGCCCCGGGCCACCGGGTAGACCGGCATCAGCGGCGGGTGCGGGTAACGCTCCTCGAGGTACTCCATCACCACGGTCGATTCGTACAGCGCCAGGTCGCGATCGACCAGGGTCGGCAAGCTGCCGTAAGGGTTCACTTCAATCAGCTTGGGCGGCAGGCGATTGGCGTCGACATCGATGATCTGCACCGTGACGCCTTTCTCCGCGAGCACCAGGCGGACCCGATGAGAGTAATGATCAGCGGGGTCGGAATAGCAGGCTAACCTGTTGGTTGCGCCCATGTAGCGCCTCCTCGCACGGGATGCTTGTAAAACTGCAAATGAAAACGCGCCCGGGGCGCCCCAGCACTATCGCTGGAGCCCCCCGGGCGCGTTCAACTACCAGAAACTACTGCGTGATCAGTGCACGTCCTTCCAGTATTCGCGCTTGAGCAAGTAGGCGAACACGAAGAAGAAAGCCAGGTACAGCAACACGTAGGTACCGATGCGCTGGCTTTCCAGTTTGACCGGGTTGGCCGAATAGGCCAGGAAGGTCACCAGGTTCTTGACCTTCTCGTCGAACTGCTCGGCCGTCAGGGTACCGGATTTCTCCTCCACGGTCAGCTGGTCGCACGCCTCATGGGTCAGCGGGCTGCCGGTCAGCGGGTCGAACTGCTTCTTGCCATCGACCTCGGTCTGCACCTGCTTGCAACCGATCACCTGGTTACCCTGCAGGCCCACCAGCACGTTGGGCATGCCGACGTTGGGGAAGACCTTGTTGTTCACCCCGTATGGCCGCGTCTTGTCCTCGTAGAAGCTGCGCAGGTAGGTGTACAGCCAGTCGCTGCCACGCACCCGAGCGACCAGGGTCAGGTCGGGCGGCGCTGCGCCGAACCAGGTCTTGGCATCGCTGGGCTGCATGCCGATCTTCATGTGGTCGCCGATCTTGGCGCCGGTGAACACCAGGTTCTCGAGCATCACCTCATGCGGGATCCCCAGGTCGTCGGCGACTCGCTCGTACCGCTGGAACTTGGCGCTATGGCACCCCATGCAATAGTTGGCGAAAGTACGCGCGCCATCCTGCATCGCGGCCTTGTCGGTCAGGTCGATATCGACCTTGTCCAGCTCCAGGCCATGCTCGGCGGCGAAGGAAAGGCCAGGCATCAGTGCCAGCAAGCATACTGCAATAAACTTTTTCATCAGCCAGTCACCCTTTCCGGAACCGGTTTGGTCTTCTCGAGCCTTGTGTAGAACGGCATCAGCAGGAAGTACGCGAAGTACAGCACCGTGCACACCTGCGACAGCAAGGTACGCCCTGGTGTCGGCGCCAGCACGCCCAGTACACCAAGGATGATGAAGGCCACGCAGAACACCAGCAGGAAGATTTTGCTCAGCCAGCCTTTGTAGCGCATGGAGCGCACCGGACTGCGGTCGAGCCAGGGCAACACGAACAGCACGGCGATCGCCGCACCCATGGCGATGACCCCGAACAGCTTGTCGGGTACCGCACGGAGGATCGCGTAGAACGGCGTGAAGTACCACACCGGCGCGATGTGCTCAGGGGTCTTGAAGGCGTTGGCCTGCTCGAAGTTCGGTTTTTCCAGGAAGTAGCCACCCATTTCCGGGAAGAAGAACACCACCGCGCAGAACACGAAAAGGAACACCACCACGCCGACGATATCCTTGACGGTGTAGTAAGGGTGGAACGGGATGCCATCCAGCGGGATGCCGTTCTCGTCCTTTTTCTTCTTGATGTCCACGCCATCGGGGTTGTTCGACCCCACTTCGTGCAGCGCCAGGATGTGCAGCACCACCAGGCCGAGGATCACGATCGGCAGGGCCACCACATGCAGGGCGAAGAAGCGGTTCAGGGTGATGCCGGAGATCAGGTAATCACCACGAATCCACTGGGTCAGGTCATCACCGATGACCGGAATCGCGCCGAACAGCGAGATGATCACCTGGGCGCCCCAGTAGGACATCTGCCCCCACGGCAGCAGGTAGCCCATGAACGCCTCGGCCATCAGCGCCAGGTAGATCAGCATGCCGAACAGCCAGACCAGTTCGCGTGGCTTCTGGTAGGAGCCATAGAGCAGCCCGCGGAACATGTGCAGGTAGACCACGATGAAGAACGCCGAGGCGCCGGTGGAGTGCAGGTAGCGCAGGATCCAGCCGTATTCGACGTCGCGCATGATGTACTCGACCGAGGCGAAGGCCTCTTCCGCCGAGGGGGTGAAGCTCATGGTCAGCCACACGCCGGTGACGATCTGGTTGACCAGCACCAGCAGTGCCAGGGAGCCGAAGAAGTACAGGAAGTTGAAGTTCTTGGGCGCGTAATACTTGCTCAGATGGTCTTCCCACATCTTCGTCGCGGGGAAGCGCGCATCGATCCACTCCATGAACTTGCTCATCATGCGTTCTCCTGATCGACGCCGATGACGATGATTTCGTCCGACTCGTACGAGTGCGGTGGCACTGGCAGGTTGAGAGGGGCCGGCTGGGATTTGTAGACCCGGCCAGCCAGGTCATAGTGCGAGCCGTGGCATGGGCAAAAATAGCCACCGACCCATTTCGGGCCGAGGTCGGCGGGAGCGACTTCAGGACGGAACGTCGGCGAGCAACCCAGGTGAGTGCACAGGCCGACCAGGATGAGGATCTCGGGCTTGATCGAGCGAACTTGCGGATCGACGTAGGTCGGCTGCACCGACGCCTTGGACTCGGGGTCGGACAGCTCACCGGTGATCTTTTTCAGATTGCCGAGGATCTCTTCCGTTCGCCGCACGATGAATACAGGTTGACCGCGCCACTCGGCCACCATCTGCTGGCCGGGCTCGACCTTGGCGATATTGACCTTCACCGGTGCCCCTGCGGCTTTCGCCTTGGCACTGGGAAACCATGACCCCACGAACGGTACCGCAGCCCCCACTGCCCCCGCTGCCCCGACCACGGATGTCGCGGCTACGAGGAAGCGGCGCCGGCCTGCGTTGACGCCGTCATTGCTCATTCAGTCCTCTCCCATCAGCTTGCTTGGCCTGCTCTAACAGGCATCTACTTAGGTATGTCTGTGGCACTAAAAATTGGCCGCAATGGTAAGGAACAAATCCACACGCTGACAAGGTGATTACCCGCTCGTCGGGCTACAACCCTCGCTTTGCTTGATCTGTGTCTATGCGACAAACGGCCACGGACTGACAGAGAGGTTAGTTCAAGACATAAAAAAAGCCCGGTTCCAAAAAGGAACCGGGCTTTTTTCGACTGCCGAAGCGGTATTAACGCTTGGAGTACTGAGGACGCTTACGCGCTTTACGCAGACCCACTTTCTTACGCTCGACTTCACGAGCGTCGCGGGTGACGTAGCCAGCACGACGCAGGGCGCCACGCAGGGTTTCGTCGTATTCCATCAGGGCGCGGGTGATGCCGTGGCGGATTGCACCGGCTTGACCGCTGACACCACCACCGGAAACGGTGACGTAGATGTCGAACTTCTCAACGGTCTCGGTCAGTTCCAGCGGCTGGCGAACAACCATGCGAGCGGTTTCGCGGCCGAAGAACACGTCCAGAGAACGGTTGTTGATGGAAATGTTGCCAGTGCCCGGACGCAGGAATACACGTGCGGTTGCGGTCTTGCGACGGCCAGTGCCGTAGTTTTGAGTCGCCGACATAATGAACTATCCCGTTAGATCTTCAGTTCTTGAGGCTGCTGAGCAGTGTGTGGGTGAGCTGCACCCGCGTACACTTTCAGCTTGCGGTACATGTCGCGACCCAGCGGGTTCTTCGGCAGCATGCCTTTGACCGCGGTTTCGATAACACGCTCAGGGGCCTTGGCGATCAACTTCTCGAAGTTGATTTCCTTGATACCGCCCGGGAAGCCGGAGTGGGAGTAGTACATCTTGTCGGAAGACTTGGCACCAGTCACACGGATTTGCTCGGCGTTGATGACGACGATGTAGTCGCCGGTGTCAACGTGAGGGGTGTATTCTGGCTTGTGCTTGCCACGCAGGCGGCTAGCGATTTCGGTAGCCAGACGACCCAGGGTCTGACCAGCGGCGTCGACTACGAACCACTCGCGCTTTACTGTTTCCGGTTTAGCAGTAAAAGTTTTCATTCTCTAAAGCCTCAGAGGCCGCCCAGCGAAAAATAGACGGCGAATCTTACTGGATAGTGCACAACTTGCCAAGGGCAAGCGCGCAGCCGAACGCTGACGCTTTTGGGGGCTCGGGTCGGGCACGCCAATGTTCGACAAGGGTTCCCCTGCATGGTGGTGCATCACTTCCGCCACACGGAGAGGGGCCGAATTATCCAGATTGCAGGAAAAATTTCAACCTGCTTTTATGGGCCTCTTTGCCATGGAGCGTCTTCCCGATGGAATACCGCAAGCTCGGCCGTACCGACCTCAACGTCAGCGCCCTGTGCCTGGGCACCATGACCTGGGGCGAGCAGAACACCCAGGACCAGGCCTTCGCCCAGATCGCCCTGGCCAAGGCCCGGGGCATCAACTTCATCGACACCGCCGAGATGTACCCAGTGCCACCGCGCCCGGAAACCTACGCCGCCACCGAGCGCATCATCGGCAACTGGTTCGCCGCCAACGGCGACCGCGACGACTGGATCCTGGCCAGCAAGGTCGCCGGCCCCGGCAACGGTATCAGCCACATCCGCGACGGCCAGCTCAAACACAATCGCCAGCACATCGTCGCCGCCCTGGACGAGAGCCTCAAGCGCCTGCAGACCGACCGCATCGACCTGTACCAGCTGCACTGGCCCGAACGCAGCACCAACTTCTTCGGCAAACTTGGTTACCAGCACCTGCCCCAGGACATCTTCACCCCGCTGGAGGAAACCCTGGAGGTACTCGACGAGCAGGTCCGCGCCGGCAAGATCCGCCATGTCGGCCTGTCCAACGAAACCCCATGGGGCACCCTGAAGTTCCTGCACCTGGCCGAGACCCGCGGCTGGCCGCGGGCGGTGTCGATCCAGAATCCCTACAACCTGCTCAACCGCAGCTTCGAGGTGGGCCTGGCGGAGGTGGCGATCCGCGAGCAATGCGGTCTGCTGGCCTATTCGCCGCTGGCCTTCGGCATGCTCTCGGGCAAGTACGAAAATGGCGCCCGTCCGGCGAACGCCCGCCTGACCCTGTTCAGCCGCTTCGCCCGCTACTCCAACCCGCAGACCGTGGCTGCCTGCGGCCGCTACGTGCAACTGGCCCGCGAGCACGGCTTGGACCCGGCGCAGATGGCGCTGGCGTTCGTGACGCGCCAGCCTTTCGTGATCAGCAACATCATCGGCGCCACCAGCCTCGATCAGTTGCGCAGCAATATCGACAGCCAAGCGCTGAACCTGGGCGATGAGCTGCTGGCAGCGATCGAGGCGGTGCATCAGGAGCAGCCGAACCCGGCGCCTTGAGCGGCTACCGAGTCACCAGGCAAGCCCGGCGCGGATGCGTGGGGGCGGGCTTGCCCCGGCGAGAGAGTTCGTACTTTGGCGGGGTAGACACAATCGCCAAAAAATAAGACGATCCAGCCGGTGATTGACCACTCTACCCTATAAGAACAATGACAATGATGTTTACCCAACCCTCCGCGTCCTTGCGGCGCGTCAGTATCCTGGCCGTGGACAAAGTGTTCGCTTCGACACTGATGCAGGCCAAGGATTTCTTCCACCTGGCCAGCCTTCGCTACAGCAAGCAGCTGGGGCTGGGCCTGCAGCCGATGTTCGAGATTGGCCTGGTGAGCCCGGACGGCTTGCCCGTGGACAGCTTCAGCAACGTGCAACTGCCGGTCGACAGCGGCCTGAACGACGCCGACGTGATCATCCTGCCGGCCTTCTGGGACGACTTCGACAACCTGCTGCAACGTTACCCCCAGGTCCTGCCCTGGCTGCGCGAGCAGCATGCCCGCGGCGCGGTGCTGTGCGCCGAGGCCAGCGGCGTGTTCTGGCTGGCCGAATCCGGGCTGCTGGATGGTAAGGAGGCGACCACCTACTGGCGCTTCTTCGCCAGCTTCGCCGAGCGCTTCCCGAAGATCCGCCTGAACCAGGACAAGCACCTGACCGACGCCGACAACCTGTACTGCGCCGGCGGCACCACCTCGGCCTGCGACCTGTACATCTACCTGATCGAGCGTTTCTGCGGCGCCAACGTGGCCCGCGCCGTGGCCCGCGACATCCTCTACGAGGTGCAGCGCAGCTACACCCCGGGGCGCATGGGCTTCGGCGGCCAGAAGCTGCACCAGGACCTGATCATCCTGCAGATCCAGCACTGGCTCGAGGAGCACTTCGCCGACAAGTTCCGCTTCGAGGACGTGGCCCGCAACCACGGCATGAGCATCCGCAACTTCATGCGCCGTTTCCAGAGCGCCACCGGCGACAAGCCCCTGCACTACCTGCAGCGGCTACGGATCGAGACGGCCAAGGGCCTGCTGTCGAGCACGCGCAAAAGCATCAAGACCATCAGCTATGAGGTGGGGTACGACGACGCGAGTTTCTTCGCCCGGTTGTTCCGCCAGCATACGGAGCTATCGCCGAACCA
>NZ_NIBE01000068.1:0-18272 GCF_002205115.1 Pseudomonas sp. DrBHI1 | reverse complement strand
CTCGAAGCTCAGGCGCCCGCCGGTGTACAGGTCCTTGAGCTCCACCTCGGCCGAGATGATCAGCTTCACGTTGCGGTCGTAGAACTCGTCGACCATGTTGATGAAGCGCCGGGCGATGTCGTCGGTGGTCACGCCCATCTGCTCGACGTTGCTCAGCAGCACGGCATGGAAGATCTTGCCCAGCTCGATGTAGTCGTTCTGGCTGCGCGGCCCGTCGCACAGGGCGCGGAAGTCGAACCAGGCAACGTCGTCGCAGGTGCGCAGGGCATGGATCGGGCGGTTCTCGATCATCAGCACGTCATTGTCGACGGCCTGGGTGCATTCCGGGGTCAGCGCCTTGAAGCTCGCCCGCAGGCTCTCGTGGGCCGCCTCGTTGAGCGGGAAGTGGTACAGCTCGGCCTGTTCCAGGTGACGCAGGCGGTAGTCGACGCCGCTGTCGACATTCACCACGTCGGTGTACTGCTTGATCATGGCGATGGCCGGCAGGAAGCGCGCGCGCTGCAGGCCGTCCTTGTACAGGCCGTCGGGGACGATGTTGGAGGTGGCCACCAGCGACACGCCGTTCTTGAACAGCTCTTCCATCAGGGTGCCGAGGATCATCGCATCGGTGATGTCGGAGACGAAGAACTCGTCGAAGCAGATCACCTTGGCCTCTTCGCTGAAGCGTTTGGCGATGATGGTCAGCGGGTTTTTCTCGCCCTTGAGGGTCTTCATCTCCTCGTGGACGCGCTTCATGAAGCGGTGGAAGTGCGTGCGCATCTTCTGCTTGAACGGCAGCGCTTCATAGAAGGTGTCGACCAGGTAGGTCTTGCCTCGCCCTACCCCGCCCCAGAAGTACAGACCCTTGACCGGCGTCTGCTCCTTCTTGCCGAACAGCTTGCCGAACACGCCCGGCTTGTTGTTCTGCGCGCGCACCAGGTCGTCGTACAGGCGCTGCAGGTGACGCACCGCAGTTTCCTGCGCCGCATCATGGAAGAAGTCGGGACGTTTCAGATCTGCTTGATAGCGTTCTAGAGGAGTCATGATTTCGTTAGCGAGGCAACAAAAAACGGGCCGTCACTGTAGCGACCGGCCCGCCTGATGGCAATGATACATGCGACCACTTGCCTCATTACCTGCCTAGTGGGAGCGGCCTTGTGTCGCGAAAGGGCCGCAAAGCGGCCCCGGCAGTTCTGCATGAAACAGAGATTCTGGGGCCGCTACGCGACCCTTTCGCGACACAAGGCCGCTCCTACAGCGTAGGCGTATCAGTCCTGCTGCGGCGCCAGGGCCTCGCGCAGGCTTGCGATGGCCGCGTCACGGGCCTCGGCGGCCTCGAACTGCGGCCCGTCGGCAACCTGCTCGCCCTCCAGCCACAGGCTGAAGCTCAGGCCCTCGACCCGCACATCGGCCTCGCCACCTTGCTGCAATTGCTTGCTCACCGCACCGGCGCTCTTGCCATCGGCGAAGCTGCGCGACAGCAACAGTTGCTCGCCATCGGCGGCCAGCAGTCGGAAGCGGAAGCTGCCGTCTTCATCGCGGAAGCTGACGAAGCGGGCGGTCTTGGCGGCCTTCTTCTTCACTTCAGTGGTGGCTTGCACGGTGGTGCGGAACGAACGCAGGCCAACCGCTTCACGCAGCTGTTCGAGGAATGGCGTGGCAATCTTGCGAGCCTTGGCGGCACCGGCAAGGAGAATGTCCTCCAGGTCCGATGGGCGCGAGATCAGCTGGTGGTAGTGCTCGCGCTTTTCCGCCAGCTGGCCGTCGAGCAGCTGGAACAGGCGCTGCTTGGCTTCGCCCCAGCCCAGGCCCTGCACCAGCTCTTCACGGAACGCGGCGCATTGCGCTGGCGTGGAGAAGGCCTGGAACAGGGTGAACAGGTGCGAATTATCCGGATCCTTGGCCTCGCCCGGCGCCTTGGAGTCGGTGACGATGCGCGAGATGGCGTCTTTCATGTCCTTGGCGCTGGTGAACAACGGGATGGTGTTGTCGTAGCTCTTGGACATCTTGCGCCCGTCCAGGCCTGGCAGGGTCGCCACGCTTTCCTCGATCACCGCTTCCGGCAAGGCGAAGAAGTCCTTGCCCTGGCCGAACAGGTGGTTGAAGCGCTGGCCGATGTCGCGGGCCATTTCCACATGCTGGATCTGGTCACGGCCGACCGGCACCTTGTTGGCGTTGAACATCAGGATGTCGGCGGCCATCAGCACCGGGTAGCTGAACAGGCCCATGGTCACGCCGGCGTCCGGGTCTTCGCCGGCCTCGACGTTCTTGTCCACCGAAGCCTTGTAGGCGTGGGCGCGGTTGAGCAGGCCCTTGGCGGCGACGCAGGTCAGCAGCCAGGTCAGCTCTGGGATTTCGGGGATGTCCGACTGGCGGTAGAAGGTCACCTTGTCCGGATCCAGGCCGCCGGCCAGCCAGGTGGCGGCGATCTCCAGGCGCGAGCGCTGGATGCGCTGCGGGTCGTCGCACTTGATCAGGGCGTGGTAGTCGGCCAGGAAGTAGAACGAGTCGACGCCGGGCTGCTGGCTGGCGAGGATGGCCGGGCGGATGGCGCCGGCGTAGTTGCCCAGGTGCGGGGTGCCGGTGGTGGTGATACCGGTGAGGATGCGCGTGGTCATGGGTGTTCGCTTATTCAGGCTTGGCTCAGTTCGAAAGGCGCGGCAGCAGCAGATCCTTCAGATCGGTCAGCTTGCCATGGAAGAAGTGTCCGCATTCTGCCACTTTCAGCAGCTCATGGGGGCGCGACAGGTCATTCGACCAGTCGTAGACCAGCTGCGGATCGACCACCTCGTCGGTGTCCGGCTGCACCACCGTGAGGTCGACGCGCTCGGGCAGCGGGAACTGCTCGCTCAAGCGCATCACCGCCGGGGCGATCATGAACAGGTGTTGCAGGGCCGCGCCCCCGGCCTCCAGGCGCCCGGCCAGGCTGGCGGCAACGAAGCCACCGAAGGAGAAGCCCATCAGCACCAGGGGCAGCTCGGGATGCTGCGCGCGTAGCCAGGCGGCAGCGGCCTCGGCGTCGGCCACTTCACCGGCACCCATGTCATGGCTGCCGGCACTCTGGCCGACACCGCGGTAGTTGAAGCGCAAGGTGACGTAGCCGGCGTCACGGGCGGTGCGTTGCAGGGTCGACACCACCTTGTTGAGCATGGTGCCGCCCTGGACCGGGTTGGGGTGGCAGATCAGCACCGCGCCACGGGCGTCGGCCACGTCCAGGTACAAGGCTTCCAGCTGGCCGCACGGGCCATCGATGAACAAGGGTGTTTCGCGGATAAGCAAGGCACTACTCCGTGACCTCGAGGAGGGTCGACTCGTCTAGCTGAGGAATTCTGTTCTGATTTGCGATCGCTCGCGGTATACAGCGCAGGTCTGAGCCGTTAACGTAAAGCAAAGCCGTTTATAGAGGAAGGACTCGTGGAACACTCGCTCCTTGTTTGGTTGCTGCCGACCCTGGCCCTGGTTGTCGGCGTCGTCGTCGGTTTCGCGCTGGCCCGCCTGCTGCCCAATGCGGCACCGAGCAACACCCAACGCCAGCTGGATGACATCCAGCAGCGCTTCGACAATTACCAGAATGAAGTGGTGACCCACTTCAACAGCACCGCTTCGCTGGTCAAGAAGCTGACCCAGAGCTACCAGGACGTCCAGGATCACCTGGCCGACGGCGCCAACCGCCTGGCCCTGGACGAGCTGACCCGCCAGCGCCTGCTGGCCGCGCTGCACTCGGAAGCCGCGCAAGGCCCGCGCGATCGCCTGACACCGCCGAAGGACACCGCCGAGGTGCCGCGCGACTACGCACCGAAGGCCCCGAATTCGCCGGGCATGCTCGACGAGAGCTACGGGCTCAAGCGTTGAGTCGATGACATGAAGAAGGCCTCGAAAGAGGCCTTTTTTGTGAGCGTGATCTACCAGACATATCACTCCGTGGGAGCGGGCTTGCCCCACGACAGGGCCAGCCCAGATCACCTCACCGATACCAGGCCGCCCCCTCCTCGCCAATCCCATACCGCGCCCTTGCCTGCCCCAGCACATCTGCCGGCAGCACGCCCTGGCACACCAGCCCGTACAATGCCGCCAGCACCACGGCATGCCGATCCACCTCGAAGAACCGCCGCAGTTGTTGACGCGTATCACTGCGCCCGAATCCATCGGTGCCCAGGGTGATGTAGGGCGCCTGTACATACTCGGCAATCAGTTGCGGCCAGGCACGCACATAGTCGCTGGCCGCGATCACCGGGGCATCACCTGGCAGGCTATGACGCACGTGACAATCCGCTTGCTCCCCGGCCATCGCCAGGCGTTGCGCATCCCTGGCCCCACGCGCCAGCTCGCTGAAGCTGGTGACGCTGAACACCTCGCTGTCGACCTGCCAGTCGCTGGCCAACAACTCGCCGGCGGCGATCACCTCGCGCAGGATGGTGCCCGAACCCAACAGCCGTACCTGACCACGGGACGCTGCCGACGCATGCCGGGCAAGCCGGTACATGCCTCGCAACACATCCTCGTGCATGTCCTCGGGCAATGACGGCTGCGGGTAGTTTTCATTCATCACCGCCACATAGTGGAACTCGTCCCGCTGCTCCACCAGCATGCGCCGCGCGGCATGCTCGAGGATCACCGCCAGCTCGCCGGCAAAGCACGGGTCCCAGGCACGGCAATTGGGCACCATGGAAGCCATGACCAGGCTCGAGCCGTCCTGGTGCTGCAGCCCCTCGCCACCCAGCGTGGTACGCCCCGCGGTGGCGCCGAGCAACAGGCCGCGGGCGCGCTGGTCGGCGGCGGCCCAGATCAGGTCGCCGACCCGCTGGAAGCCGAACATCGAGTAATAGATGTACACCGGCAGCATCGCCTCGCCATGCACGGCATAGGCAGTCGCCGCCGCGATCCAGGAAGAGATCGCCCCGGCCTCGGTGATGCCCTCCTCCAGCAACTGGCCGTCGCGCGCTTCCTTGTAGACCAGCAGCGAGCCGGCGTCCTCCGGCTCGTAGCGTTGCCCCTGGGGCGAGTAGATGCCGATCTGGCGGAACAGGCTGGCCATGCCGAAGGTGCGTGCCTCGTCGGCGACGATCGGCACCACCCGCGGCCCCAATCCCGGCACCTTGAGCCAGTTGCCAAGCAGGCGCACGGCAGCCATGGTGGTGGACATCTCCTTGCCCTCGGCGCGCAGGGCAAAGCCGGCGAAGCTGTCCAGGTCCGGCACGGGCAGGCCGGCGCAGTCGCTGCGCCGCACCGGCAGCGGCCCGCCCAGGGCCTCGCGGCGCTGGCGCAGGTAGATCATCTCCGGGCTGTCGGCGGCCGGACGGTAGAAACGCAACTGCTCCACTTCCTCGTCCGACAGCGGCAGGTGGAAGCGGTCGCGGAAGGCCAGCAGTGCCTGAACATCGAGCTTCTTGGCCTGGTGCGCGGTCATCCGCGACTCACCGGCACTGCTCATGCCGTAGCCTTTCTTGGTCTTGGCCAGGATCACCGTCGGCCGGCCCTTGCAGGCCTTGGCCGCGGCATAGGCGGCATGCAGCTTGCGAAAATCGTGGCCACCGCGCTTGAGGGCGTTGATCTCGTCGGCGCTCATGTGCGCCACCAAGCGCTGCAGGGCCGGGTTCTGCTTGAAGAAGTGCTCGAGGTTGTAGCTGCCGTCCTTGGCGCCAAGGGTCTGGAATTGCCCGTCGGGTGTCGCCGCCAGCTGGCGCAGCAGCGCATGCTCATGATCCCGGGCGAACAGCGCGTCCCACTCCGAGCCCCACAGCACCTTGATCACGTTCCAGCCGGCGCCGCTGAACAGCGCTTCGAGTTCCTGGATGATCTGGCCGTTGCCACGCACCGGGCCATCCAGGCGCTGCAGATTGCAGTTGACGATGAAGGTCAGGTTGTCCAGGCCTTCGCGGGCCGCCAGGGTCAGGCCGGCGATCGATTCCGGCTCGTCCATCTCGCCATCGCCGAACACGCCCCACACATGCCGCGCCGAAGTATCGAGCAGACCGCGGTGCTGCAGGTAGCGCATGAACCGCGCCTGGTAGATGGCATTGAGCGGGCCGATGCCCATGGAGCCGGTGGGGAACTGCCAGAAGTCAGGCATCAGCCAGGGATGCGGATAGGAGCACAGGCCGTTTCCCGCGACCTCCTGGCGGTAGTTGGCCAGTTGCGCCTCGCTCAGGCGCCCTTCAAGGAAGGCGCGGGCATAGATACCCGGCGCCGAGTGCGGCTGGAAGAACACCAGGTCGCCACTGCGCTGCGCGCCGCCGCCCTCGCCCCGGAAAAAGTGCTGGAAACCGACCTCGAAGATTTCCGCCGCCGAGGCATAGCTGGCGATATGCCCGCCCAGCTCGCCGTAGGCATGGTTGGCCCGTACCACCATGGCCAGGGCGTTCCAGCGCAGGATGCCGGTGATTCGCTCGTCCAGTTCCAGGTCGCCCGGATAGTTGCCCTGCTGCTCCACCGGCAAAGTGTTGCGGTAGGCCGAGAAGGCCTGGGCCTCACGCTCCAGGCCCAGCTCCAGGGCATGGGCCTGCAGGCGCTGCAGCAGGTAGCGCGCCCGTGCCGGCCCGCAGTGGGCCAGGGTCGAGGACAGGGCCTCGCACCACTCGGCGGTTTCCCCGGGGTCACTGTCCAGCGCGGTTTCCAGGGCCGTCAACGGCTCGTTCGGGTTCATCATTGCTACCATCGCGCAGGCCTCGTCCGTGGCGGTTCAGGCGCAGGCCTTCAAGGCCTGGGCAATGTCGGCGAGCAGGTCGTCGATGTCCTCCAGCCCCACCGACAAGCGCACCAGCCCTTCCGAGATGCCATGCTCGACACGCTCCTGCTGGGTATAGCTGGAGTGGGTCATGCTCGCCGGGTGCTGGGCCAGCGACTCGGCATCGCCCAGGCTCACCGCGCGGCTGAACAGCTGCAGGGCGTTCATGAAGCGACGACCGGCCTCGATCCCGCCCTTGAGCTCGAAGGCGATCATGCCGCCCGGCAGGCGCATCTGCCGCTGGGCCAGCGCGTACTGCGCAAAGGACGGCAGGCCTGGGTAGTGCAGCAGCTCGACCTGTGATTGTTCGGCGAGGAACTCGGCCACCTGCTGGGCATTGGCGCAGTGACGGTCCATGCGCAGGGCCAGGGTCTTGAGGCCGCGCATCAGCAGCGCTGCGTCATGGGGCGACAGCACCGCGCCGGTCATGTCCTTGAGCCCTTCCAGGCGGATACGGTCGACCAGTGCCTTGCGCCCGACCACCAGCCCGGCGGTGATGTCGCCATGCCCGGACAGGTACTTGGTGGCCGAATGCACCACCAGGTCCACGCCCAGTTCCAGCGGGCGTTGCAGGTAAGGCGTGCAGTAGGTGTTGTCGACCACGATGCTCAGGTCGTGGCCCCGGGCGGCATCGACCACCGCGGCAATGTCCACCAGCTGCATGTTGGGGTTGGCCGGGGTCTCGAAATAGATCATCCGCGTCTTCGAGGTGATCGCGGCCCGCAGTGCCGGGATGTCGTTGAGGTCGACATGGCGGATCTTCACGCCGAACTCGCCGATACCGTGGTGCAGGTAGGCGAAGGTGCAGCCGTACAGGGTACTGCCAACGATCAGCTCGTCACCCGGACGTAGCAGCGTCCATAGCGTGGCGGTGATGGCGCCCATGCCGGAGGCCAGCGCCAGCCCGGCCTCGCCCCCTTCCAGGGACGCCATGCGCTGCTCCAGCAGGGCCAGGGTCGGATTGGAAATTCGGCTATAGAAATGCCCCGGTTCCTCGCCCGCGAAGCAGGCGGCGCCGTACTCGACGGTGGGGAAGGCATAGGTGGCGGTTTGGTACACCGGCGGCACCAGGGCGCCGCCGTGGGACAGCGGGTCATAACCATGGTGGATGGCCCGCGTGGAGAAACCGGTGTTTTTGTTGGAGTCGCGCATGGCAACAGCCTCTTGTGGTTTGTTATAAGCTTATGCCACCAAGCTGCCGCGCTTTTTCCAAACTTGCCCACGCAATTGCGCAAGTTTTGAAAGAAAAACAACAAAAATAGAATCAGGAGGGCAAGATATGCCTTCAGCTCTCGACCGTACCGACCGCGCCCTGCTCGCCGCCCTGCAGGACAACGCCCGCCTGACCGTTTCCGAACTCGCCGACCAGGTTGCCCTGACCACTTCGCCCTGTTGGCGGCGGGTCAAGCTGCTGGAGGACAACGGCTACATCACCGGCTACCAGGCCATTCTTTCGCCCAAGTCGCTGGGCTTCGGAGTGACCGCGTTCGTCAGCATCATGATGGACTCGCACACCAAGGAGATGGCCCTGGCGTTCGAGCAGCGGCTGATGGAAATTCCCGAGATCGTCGCCTGCCACAACATCTCCGGGCGCTATGACTTTTTGCTGGAGATCCTGGCGCGGGACCTGGAGTCGTTTGGCGAGTTCACCCGGGAGGTGCTGCAACGGTTGCCGGGGGTGAAGGAGATCTATTCGAGCTTTTCGTACAAGGCGGTGAAGGAACGGCGGGTGATTCCCGTTTCCGAGAAACATATCTAGCAATGCCGGGGGCGGCTGTGCAGCCCAGCTCTCCCGAAGCAAACAAAAAACCCCGCCGAAGCGGGGTTTCTCAGATCACACGGTTACTCAGATCGCACCACGCTGACGCAGCACATCCAGCACCAGCTTCACACCTACATCGACACTGACCGACTGGGTGTCGATCACCAGGTCCGCATCCAGCGGCACGTCGAACGGGAAGCTCTCGCCCGGAATGTTGTCGCCACCGGCCGCGTACAGCCCTTGCGGATCACGCTCACGGCACACCAGCGGCGACGCCTGCACATAGACGGTGACCAGACGCTCCTTGCCGATCAGCGCCCTGGCCTGCTCGCGGCCTTCGGCATCCGGGGCAACGAACGCTGCCAGGGTCAGCAGGCCGGCTTCGTTGAACTGGCGCGCCACATGGGCGGCGCGGCGCCAGTTCTCGGTGCGGCCGGCGCGGTCCTGCGGCAGGCCCTTGTTCAGGTCGTGGCGCAGGTTCTGGCCATCGAGCACATAGACCGCGCGGCCCATGTCGAACAGCTTGCGCTCCACGGCATAGGCCAGGGTGCTCTTGCCGGCGCCGGACAGGCCGCTGAACAGCACGGTGGCCGGCTGCTGGCCGAAGCGCAGGGCACGCTCCTCGGTGGACACATGGGCCAGCTTGCCGTGCTGGCCGGTGCTGCCGTGCGGCAGTACCGGCGGGGCGATGATCATGCCGGCACCGACCGTGCCGTTGGTCAGGCGATCGATGACGATGAACGCGCCGGTGGTGCGGTTGCTCTCGTAGCCGTCCAGGGCGATGGCGCTGTCCAGCGCGACCTTGACCCGGCCGATCTCGTTGAGCTGCAGCGCGCTGGCGGCGCCCTGCTCCAAAGTGTTCACATCGACCTTGTGGGTGATGCTGGCAATCGAGCCCGGCACGTAGCTGGTGGCGCGCTTGATGTCGTACTTCTTGCCCGGGAGCATTGGCTCCTCGGCCATCCACACCAGCATGGCATCGAACTGGTCGGTGACCGGCGGTACGTTGTCGGCATGCACCAGCAGGTCGCCACGGGAGATGTCGATCTCGTCTTCCATGGTCAGGGTCACGGCCTGGCCGGGGCCGGCGTTCTCCAACTCGCCTTCATAGGTGACGATGGACTTGACCCGGCTGCTCTTGCCCGACGGCAGCACGACGATCTCGTCACCCTTGTGCACCACGCCACCGGCGATGGTACCGGCGAAGCCACGGAAGTTCAGGTTCGGACGGTTGACGTACTGCACCGGGAAACGCAGGTCGGTGACGTTGCGGTCGGCGGCGATCTCGACGGTCTCGAGGATCTCCATCAGCGCCGGGCCCGTGTACCAGGGCGAGCGCTCGCTGCGGTTGACCACGTTGTCGCCCTTGAGCGCCGACATCGGCACGAAGTGCAGGCTGCTCGGCTTGAGGTTGATGCCCTCGGCGAACTTCAGGTAGTCGGCCTTGATCGACTCGAAGACCTGCTCGTCGAAGCCCTTGAGGTCCATCTTGTTGACCGCGACGACGATGTGCTTGATGCCCAGCAACGAGGCGATGTAGCTGTGTCGGCGGGTCTGGGTCTGCACGCCGTAGCGGGCATCGACCAGGATAATCGCCAGGTCGCAGGTGGACGCGCCAGTGGCCATGTTGCGGGTGTACTGCTCGTGGCCCGGGGTGTCGGCAATGATGAACTTGCGCTTGGCGGTGGAGAAGTAGCGGTAGGCGACATCGATGGTGATGCCCTGCTCGCGCTCGGCCTGCAGGCCGTCCACCAGCAGCGCCAGGTCGACTTCCTCACCGGTGGTGCCGGATTTTTTCGAGTCGCGGGTGATGGCCTCGAGGTGGTCCTCGTAGATCATCTTCGAGTCGTGCAGCAGGCGCCCGATCAGGGTGCTCTTGCCGTCGTCCACGTTGCCGCAGGTGAGGAAACGCAGCAGTTCTTTGCGCTCGTGCTGAGCCAGATAAGCGAGGATGTCTTCGCTGATCAAATCGGATTGGTGCGACATGGAGTAACCCTGAAAATTAGAAGTAGCCCTGACGTTTCTTGTCTTCCATGGAGCCTGCGCCATCGTGGTCGATGACCCGGCCCTGACGCTCGGAAGTACGCGTCAGAAGCATTTCCTGAATGATGTCGGTCAGCGTTTCGGCTTCGGACTCGACTGCCCCCGTCAACGGATAGCAGCCAAGGGTGCGGAAACGGACCTTCTTCTTGACGATGCGGGCTTTTTCCTCGTCGCTCAGGTGCTCGAGGATGCGCTCGTCGTCGATCATGATCAGGGTGCCGTTCTTCTCGATCACTTCACGCTCGGCGGCGAAGTACAGCGGCACGATCGGGATGCCTTCGAGGTAGATGTACTGCCAGATGTCCAACTCGGTCCAGTTCGACAGCGGGAACACGCGGATCGACTCACCCTTGTTGACCTTGCCGTTGTAGATGTTCCACAGCTCCGGGCGCTGGTTCTTCGGGTCCCAGCGGTGCTTGCTGTCACGGAACGAGTAGACGCGCTCCTTGGCCCGCGACTTCTCTTCGTCGCGGCGCGCGCCACCGAAGGCGGCGTCGAAACCATGCTTGTCCAACGCCTGCTTCAGGCCCTGGGTCTTCATGATGTCGGTGTGCTTGGAGCTGCCATGGGTGAACGGGTTGATGCCCTGCGCCACACCCTCGGGGTTGACGTGGGTGATCAGCTCCAGGCCCATCTCTTCGACCATCTTGTCGCGGAAGCGGTACATCTCCTGGAACTTCCACTGGGTGTCGACGTGCATCACCGGGAACGGCAGCTTGCCCGGGAAGAACGCCTTGCGCGCCAGGTGCAGCATGACCGCGGAATCCTTGCCGATCGAGTACAGCATCACCGGGTTGTCGAACTCGGCGGCCACCTCGCGGATGATGTGGATGCTCTCCGCCTCCAGCTGTTTCAAGTGCGTCAGATTGTCGACCATGGCTACTCACGAAAAACGATCTTATGGACGGCCTGCGGGCCGTGTTCGAGCGAGCCACTTTATCACAGCACCTGATTCTATTTAGGAGGCTGCCTAGATCGAAACAATCTAACGATATGACTGGGGGTTTGGGCCATGCGAGGTCCCTGTGGAGCGGCCTTGTGTCGCGAAAGGGCTGCGTAGCAGACCCAGAATTTTTGCGTTGGCGCATAAATCTTGGGGCCGCTTTGCGGCCCTTTCGCGACACAAGGCCGCTCCCACAGGAAACCGCATTCTTGCTGCTGGCCGTCAGATCGGATTCGGGCAATCGATGAACAGGTGCTCGACCGCGAACCGTCGCGCCAGGTAATCCCCCAACGCCTGCACGCCATAGCGCTCGGTGGCGTGATGGCCGGCGGCGATGAAGCTCACGCCGTTCTCGCGGGCACTGTGGAACGTCTGCTCGGACGCCTCGCCACTGATGAACAAGTCGACCCCGGCGGCGATGGCGGTGTCGATGTAGCCTTGCCCGCCGCCGGTGCACCAGCCGACCCGGCGGATCATCTGCTCACCCTCGACGACCAACGGCTCACGCCCCAGCGCCTCGCGCACCCGACGGGCGAAGTCCCGCGCCGACACCGGTTCCGCCAGCGACCCGACCAGGCCGACCACCTTGGGATTGTTCGGGTCCAGAGGGCCTTCGACGGTAATGTCGAGCTGGCGCGCCAGCTGCACGTTGTTGCCCACTTCCGGGTGCACGTCCAGCGGCAGGTGGAAGGCCAGCAGGCTGATATCGTGCTTGAGCAGGGTCTTCAGGCGCCGCTGCTTGATCCCGGTGATGCACGGGTTCTCGCCCTTCCAGAAGTAGCCATGGTGTACCAGCACCAGGTCTGCCTCGGCCTCGACCGCCGCGTCCAACAGCGCCTGGCTGGCGGTGACGCCGCTGACGATACGGCTGACCTGGGGGCGACCCTCGACCTGCAGGCCATTGGGGCAGTAGTCCTGGATCTTCGCGCTGCCCAGGTAGCGCTCGGCTTCCTCGACCAGTGTATTGAGGGCGACGGCCATGAAAAATCTCCTCGAATTCGGCGTTGCGACAGGGCGCGAGGCCCTATAATGGCCGCCATTATGGGCCGTCGCCGGTTTCGGGGGAACCGGCGACAATCGCCTGGGGATTCCGGCCATCGCTGATCGTTGTGTTCACGTGTATGATCGCGCGCGCTCGCCCCGGGCCGAACTGACATGGCCCCCGCCCTACTCCCAGGATTCATTCATGTTCAAGGCTCTGCGTTACTTCGGCTGGCCCCTGCTCACCGGTGTGCTGATCGCCATCCTGATCATCCAGCGCTTCCCGCAATGGGTCGGCCTGCCCAGCCAGGACGTCAACCTGCAGCAGGCCCCGCAAACCACGAAAATCATGCAGGGTCCGGTGTCCTACGCCGATGCCGTGACCCTGGCCGCGCCGGCGGTGGTCAACCTGTACACCACCAAGGTGGTGAACAAGAGCGCCCACCCGCTGTTCGAAGACCCGCAATTCCGCCGGTTCTTCGGCGACAACCTGCCCAAGCAGCGGCGCTGGGAGTCGAGCCTGGGCTCGGCGGTGATCATGAGCCCGGAAGGCTACCTGCTGACCAACAACCATGTCACCAGCGGTGCCGACCAGATCGTGGTGGCCCTCAAGGACGGCCGCGAGACCCTCGCCCGGGTGATTGGCAGCGATCCGGAAACCGACTTGGCGGTGCTCAAGATCGACCTCAACAGCCTGCCGGCGATCACCATCGGCCGCTCCGACAATATCCACATCGGTGACGTGACCCTGGCCATCGGCAACCCGTTCGGCGTCGGCCAGACCGTGACCATGGGTATCATCAGCGCCACCGGCCGCAACCAGCTGGGCCTGAACAACTACGAAGACTTCATCCAGACTGACGCTGCGATCAACCCGGGCAACTCCGGCGGCGCGCTGGTGGATGCCAACGGCAACCTGGTGGGTATCAACACGGCGATCTTCTCCAAGTCCGGCGGATCCCAGGGCATAGGCTTCGCCATTCCGGTCAAGCTGGCACTGGAGGTGATGAAGTCGATCGTCGAGCACGGCCAGGTGATCCGTGGCTGGCTGGGCATCGAAGTGCAGCCGCTGAGCCAGGAGCTGGCTGAGTCGTTCGGCATGCAGGGCCGCCCGGGCATTGTCGTGGCAGGTATCTTCCGCGATGGCCCGGCGGCGCGCGCGGGGCTGCAACTGGGTGACGTGATCTTGAGCATCAACGGCGAACCGGCCGGTGACGGGCGCAAGTCGATGAACCAGGTGGCAAGGATCAAGCCCAACGAGAAGATCACCATCGAGGTGGTTCGCAATGGGCAGCAGCTCAAGCTGGTCGCCGAAGTGGGACTGCGGCCGCCGCCGACGCCGGTGGCCCCGAAGGAAGAGAAGTAAACCAGCACATGCGCGATCCCTGTAGTAACGGCCTTGCGTCGCGATGGGGCGCGTAAGCGGCCCCAGGTTTTCAGCTTCGCAGCACATGTCCCCGGGGCCGCTACGCGGCCCATCGCGACGCAAGGCCGCTCCTACAGGGACCGCGTCAGCCGCCCCGTGGGGCGGCCCCGATTGCATCAATGCAGGATCTGGCTCAGGAACAGCTTGGTCCGATCACTGCGCGGCCGGTCGAAGAAGTCATCCGGCGCCGCCTGCTCGACGATCTCCCCCTTGTCCATGAAGATCACCCGGTTCGCCACGGTGCGGGCAAAGCCCATTTCGTGGGTCACGCAGAGCATGGTCATGCCGTCTTCGGCCAGGCTGACCATGGTGTCGAGCACCTCCTTGACCATCTCCGGGTCCAGCGCCGAGGTCGGCTCGTCGAACAGCATGATCTTCGGCTTCATGCACAGCGCCCGGGCAATCGCCACCCGCTGCTGCTGACCACCGGACAACTGCCCCGGGTACTTGTGCGCCTGCTCCGGAATGCGCACGCGCTCGAGGAAGTGCATGGCGATTTCCTCGGCCTTGCGCCGCGGCATCTTGCGCACCCACATCGGCGCCAGGGTGCAGTTCTCCAGGATGGTCAGGTGCGGGAACAGGTTGAAGTGCTGGAACACCATGCCCACCTCGCGGCGGATCGCCTCGATCTGCTTGAGGTCGTTGGTCAGCTCCACGCCGTCGACGACGATGCGCCCCTGCTGGTGCTCCTCCAGGCGGTTGAGGCAACGGATGGTGGTCGACTTGCCCGAGCCGGACGGCCCGCACAGCACGATGCGCTCGCCCTGGCGCACGTTCAGGTTGATGTCCTTGAGCACATGGAACTGGCCGTACCACTTGTTCACGCCTTGCATCTGGATGATGCCTTCGGGGCCGGCAGGCTGCTTGATCGCTTCACTCATTTCGAAACTCCTAACGCTTGTGGCCAGTGTCCAGCTTGCGCTCCAGGTGCATGGAGTAGCGGGACATACCGAAACAGAAAATCCAGAACACCAGGGCGGCGAACACGTAGCCCTCGGTGGCCATGCCCAGCCAGGCCGGATCAGCCGCCGCCTGCTTGACGCTGTTGAGCAGGTCGAACAGGCCGATGATGATCACCAGGCTGGTGTCCTTGAACAGGGCGATGAAGGTGTTGACGATGCCGGGGATCACCAGCTTGAGCGCCTGGGGCAGGATCACCAGTCCCATCGCCCGCCAGTAGCCCAGGCCCATGGCCGCGGCGGCCTCGTACTGGCCCTTGGGGATGGCCTGCAGCCCGCCACGCACTACCTCGGCGATGTACGCCGACTGGAACAGGATCACGCCGATCATCGCCCGCAGCAGCTTGTCGAAGCTCATGCCCTCGGGCAGGAACAGCGGCAGCATCACCGACGACATGAACAGCACGGTGATCAGCGGCACGCCACGCCAGAACTCGATGAAGGTCACGCAGACCACCTTCACCGCCGGCATGTTCGAGCGCCGCCCCAGCGCCAGCAGGATACCCAGCGGCAAGGCGCCGACGATACCGACCGTGGCGATCACCAGGGTCAGCATCAGGCCGCCCCATTGGCTGGTGGGCACCGTGTCCAGGCCCAGCGCGCCGCCGTGCAACAGGAGGTAGGCGAGGATCGGGTACAGCACCAGGAAGCCCAGGCCGTACACCGCCTTGCGCGGGAAGCGCTTGATGAACAAGGGCGCGGCACCGAGCACGGCGAGCCACACGGTCAGGTCGACGCGCCAGCGCAGTTCCGCCGGGTAGTAGCCGTACATGAACTGGCCGAAGCGCTGCTGGATGAACACCCAGCAGGCGCCTTCCTTGGTGCAGTCGGCGCGGGTGGTGCCGACCCAGTTGGCGTCGATGAACGCCCACTGCACCAGCGGTGGCACGATCAGCCAGACCAGGTACAGGGCGAACAATGTCAGCAGGGTGTTGAGCCAGCTGGAGAACAGGTTGGACCGCATCCAGGCGAGTACGCCAACGGTCTTCACCGGTGGCGGCATGTCGGGTTTGAAAACATGGGCTGTCACGGAAGTACCCTCACCGCTCGATCAGCGCAATGCGCTTGTTGTACCAGTTCATCAGCAGCGAAATGCTGATGCTGATGGCGAGATAGACGCTCATGGTGATGGCGATCACCTCGATGGCCTGGCCGGTCTGGTTGAGCACGGTACCGGCGAACAGCGAGACCATCTCCGGGTAGCCGATACCGGCGGCCAGCGACGAGTTCTTCGCCAGGTTCAGGTACTGGCTGGTCAGCGGCGGAATGATCACCCGCAACGCCTGGGGAATGATCACCTTGCGCAGCGTCGGGCCTTCGCGCAGGCCCAGCGAGCGGGCCGCCTCGGTCTGGCCATGGCTGACCGAACGGATGCCGGAGCGCACAATCTCGGCGATGAACGCCGCGGTGTAGATAGTCAGCGCTAAGGTCAGCGCCAGCAGCTCGGGGATCAGCACCCAGCCACCGATGAAGTTGAAGCCCTTGAGCTGCGGCATTTCCCAGTGCACCGGGCTGCCGAACAGCAGCGCGCACACGCCGGGGATGCCGATGAACAGCAGCAGGCCGACCCAGAACTTGTGGAACGGCTCGCCAGTTTCATCGAAACGCTTGTTGGCAAAGCGCACCATCACCACGATGGCGACGATCGCCAGCGCCAGCGCGATGACGAACGGCCAGAAACCCTCGGCCATCGAGGCGCCGGGCATGTTCAGGCCGCGGTTGCTGATGAAGAAGGTGTCGTCGATGTTGATGCTGCCCCGTGGCCCCGGCAGGGTCAGGAACACGGCGAAGTACCAGAACAGGATCTGCAGCAGCGGCGGAATATTGCGGAAGGTCTCCACGTACACCGTCGCCAGCTTGTTGATCATCCAGTTCGGCGACAGCCGCGCCACGCCGATGATGAAGCCCAGCAGTGTCGCCAGGATGATGCCGATGAAGGTCACCAGCAGGGTGTTGAGCAGGCCGATGACGAACACCCGGGCGTAGCTGTCCGATTCCACGTAGGGGATCAGGTGCTGGGCGATGCCGAAGCCGGCGCTGCGCTCGAGGAAATCGAAGCCCGAGGTGATGCCCCGGTGCTGCAGGTTGGTCTGCGTATTGTGGAAAAGGTACCAGCCCAGGCCCACCACGAAGACCACCGTGAGGATCTGGAACAGCCACGCGCGCACACGTGGATCACTAAGGGAAAACCCTTTCCGTGCGCCGATTTGATTTTGCATGAAGTGCCCCGAAAAGAAGGGATTCGAACGACCCGCGGCGGCAGGATGCCGCCGCGGGGTGCAACCATCAGCGCACCGGTGGCGCGTACTGGATGCCGCCGTTGTTCCACAGGGCGTTCATGCCACGGTCGATCTTCAGGTCGGTGCTCTGGCCCAGGTTCTTCTCGAACACTTCGCCATAGTTGCCGACTTGCTTGACGATCTGCACTACCCAGTCCCTGGGCAGCTTGAGGTCCTTGCCGTACTCGCCATCGGCCCCCAGCAGGCGGGCGACGTCAGGGTTCTTGGTGGACTTGGCCTCGGCCTCGACGTTCTTCGAGGTAATGCCGGCCTCTTCGGCGTTAAGCATGGCGAACAGGGTCCACTTGACGATGCTGAACCATTCCTCGTCGCCCTTGCGTACCACCGGGCCGAGCGGCTCCTTGGAGATGGTTTCCGGCAGCACCACGTACTCGGTCGGCGCGGCCAGCTTGGAGCGCTGGGCGAACAGCTGCGACTTGTCCGAGGTCAGCACGTCGCAACGGCCGGATTCCAGCGACTTGGCGCTTTCGTCGGAGGTGTCGAAGGTGATTGGGGTGTACTTCAGGCCATTGGCGCGGAAGTAGTCGGAAACGTTCAGCTCGGTGGTGGTACCGGCCTGGATGCAGATGGTCGCGCCGTCGAGCTCCTTGGCGCTGGAGACACCGAGCGTCTTGTTGGCGAGGAAGCCGACGCCGTCGTAGTAGGTGACGCCGGCGAACACCAGGCCCATGCCGGCATCGCGCGAGCTGGTCCAGGTGGTGTTGCGCGACAGCACGTCGACTTCGCCGGACTGCAGCGCGGTGAAGCGCTCCTTGGCGTTGAGCTGGCTGAACTTGACCTTGGTCGCGTCACCAAAGACCGCGGCGGCCACGGCGCGGCATACATCGGCGTCGATGCCGACGATCTTGCCTTGCGCGTCTGGTACGGAGAAGCCTGGAAGACCATCGCTCACGCCACACTGGACGAAGCCCTTCTTCTTCACCGCGTCGAGGGTGGCGCCGGCCTGGGCGAAGCTGGTAGCGCCCAGCGCGGCGGCGGCGGTCAGGACTGCCAGGGTGGTTTTCAACATCTTCATCAACAACCTCCAAATCGCTCTTGTTGTATGAGCCGGAATTGCACCGCACCCTTATGAGGCGCATCCGACCCTTGTTGGCTTGTTTTTGGGTCAATTGGCGCAATGGGCTGTTCTGTGACAGCCTTCGATCCACACGAGGG
>NZ_NIBE01000067.1:5456-51263 GCF_002205115.1 Pseudomonas sp. DrBHI1 | reverse complement strand
CCCGAAAAGCCCCCCAGAAAAGCCCCCCAGAAAAGCCCCCGGAAAAGTTGGAAAGCTTCTTGCAAAGGCAGCGCCAGTCGCCACACAGGCGTCAAAGTTTTGCTTGAAGAGGAATCGCGGTGGATCGCACTCAGTTAATCAGCAGCGCCCGTAACAACCTGGCCGGTCTCGGTCGGGGCAACCTCGGCGTGCCGCTGCTCCTGCTGGTGATGCTGGCAATGATGATGTTGCCGATCCCGCCGTTCCTGCTCGACGTGTTCTTCACCTTCAACATCGCCCTGTCGATCGTGGTCTTGCTGGTCTGCGTCTACGCCCTGCGTCCTCTGGATTTCGCCGCGTTCCCTACCATCCTGCTGGTGGCCACGCTGCTGCGCCTGGCGCTGAACGTTGCTTCCACCCGAGTGGTCATGCTCCACGGCCAGGAAGGTCACGGCGCCGCGGGCAAGGTGATCCAGGCCTTCGGTGAAGTGGTGATTGGCGGCAATTACGTCGTCGGTGCGGTGGTGTTCGCCATCCTCATGATCATCAACTTCGTCGTGGTGACCAAGGGCGCCGGGCGCATCTCCGAGGTGAGCGCGCGCTTCACCCTCGATGCCATGCCCGGCAAGCAGATGGCCATCGACGCCGACCTCAACGCTGGCCTGATCGACCAGGCCCAGGCCAAGTCCCGTCGTGCCGAGGTCGCCCAGGAGGCCGAGTTCTACGGCTCCATGGACGGTGCCAGCAAGTTTGTCCGCGGTGACGCCATCGCCGGCCTGCTGATCCTTTTCATCAACCTCATCGGCGGCATGCTCATCGGCATGCTGCAGCACAACATGACCTTTGCCGATGCTGGCAAGGTCTATGCCCTGCTGACCATCGGTGACGGTTTGGTGGCGCAATTGCCATCGCTGCTGCTGTCCACCGCGGCCGCGATCATGGTCACCCGCGCCTCGGGCGCCGAGGACATGGGCAAGCTGATCAACCGGCAGATGTTCGACTCGCCGAAGGCCCTGGGCGTGTCGGCAGCGCTGATGATCATCATGGGCCTGGTCCCAGGCATGCCGCATGTCGCCTTCCTCAGCCTCGGCGCACTGGCCGGTGGCGGCGCTTACCTGGTATGGAAGAAACAACAGAAGGCCAAAGCCGTCGCCCAACAGGAGGCCCAGCGCCAGCAGGACCTGCTGCCATCGCCGCAGCGCGCCATGGAAACCAAGGAGCTGGGCTGGGACGACGTCACCCCCATCGACATGATCGGCCTGGAGGTCGGCTATCGCTTGATCCCGCTGGTGGACCGCAACCAGGGCGGCCAACTGCTGGCGCGGATCAAGGGCGTGCGCAAGAAACTGTCCCAGGACCTGGGTTTTCTCATGCCCACCGTGCACATTCGCGACAACCTTGACCTGCAACCCAGCGCCTATCGTCTGACCCTGATGGGCGTGATCCTGGCCGAAGCCGAGATCTACCCGGACCGGGAGCTGGCAATCAACCCCGGCCAAGTATTCGGTACCCTCAACGGCATCGCCTCGCGCGATCCGGCGTTCGGCCTGGAGGCGGTGTGGATCGATGTCGGCCAGCGCGCCCAGGCGCAGTCGCTGGGCTATACCGTGGTCGACGCCAGCACCGTGGTCGCCACCCACCTCAACCAGATCCTGCAGAAGCACTGCCACGAGCTGATCGGGCACGAGGAGGTGGTGCAGCTGCTGCAGGTGCTGGCCAAGGTCTCGCCGAAACTGGCCGAGGAGGTGGTGCCGGGTGTCATTTCCTTGTCGGGCCTGCTCAAGGTCTTGCAGGCGTTGCTCGCCGAACAGGTGCCGGTGCGTGACATCCGCAGTATTGCCGAAGCCATCGCCAACAATCCGACAAAGAGTCAAGATACCGCCGCGCTGGTGGCGTTGGTGCGGGTCGGATTGTCCCGCGCCATCGTGCAAAGCATTGTTGGCGTTGAGTCCGAGCTGCCTGTGATCACTTTGGAGCCAAGGTTGGAACAGATCTTGCTCAATAGTCTGCAAAGGGCCGGGCAGGGTCAGGAAGATGGTGTTCTTCTTGAGCCGAGCATGGCCGAAAAGCTTCAGCGCTCGTTGATCGAGGCGGCCCAGCGTCAGGAAATGCAGGGTCAGCCGGCTATCCTCCTGGTTGCCGGCCCGATCCGCGCCATGCTGTCGCGCTTCGGTCGCCTGGCAGTACCGAATTTGCATGTTTTGGCGTATCAGGAAATACCTGACAACAAGCAAGTCACCATCGTTGCCACCGTGGGCCCGAACGGCTGAGGTAGTGGGTTATGCAAGTTAAGCGTTTTTTCGCCGCCGATATGCGTCAGGCCATGAAGCTGGTCCGGGATGAGCTCGGCTCCGACGCCGCCATCATCGGCAACCGGCGCATCGCTGGCGGTGTCGAACTGACGGCTGCGCTGGACTACAAACTGTCCGCCCTGGCCCCACGCGTGCCCAATGCGGAGCTCGAGGACGAGCTACGCAAGACCCAGTCGCGCATCGTCACCGCCCAGGCCGAACTGACCGGGCGTGGCGATGCCGTCGAGGGCGGCAACCGTCAGCTGTTCGCCGGCCAGTCGCTGACCGCGTCCGAGCCGTTGATCGAAGCGCATGTGGATGAGCCTGCACCGATCGCCGCCGCAGCGCCGGCCCCGGTCGATCCGCGCCTGTTCGACGCCATGCGCTTCGAACTGACCGGTCTGCGCGAGCTGCTGGAAGTCCAGCTCGGTTCGCTCGCCTGGAGTCAGTTGCAGGGCAGCAAGCCACAGCAGGCCAACCTCTGGCGCCGCCTGCAGCGCCTGGGTCTGTCAGGCGGCTTGGCGCGCGAGCTGCTCGACCTCACTGCCGAGATCGAAGAGCCGCGTCATGCCTGGCGCATGGTCCTGGCGCACCTGGCGCGGATGATCGACATACCTGAGATCGAACCGATCGAGGAGGGCGGTGTCATCGCCATGGTCGGCCCGGCCGGCATGGGCAAGACCACCACCCTGGCCAAGCTGGCCGCGCGCTATGTACTCAAGTACGGCGCGAACAACCTGGCGCTGGTGAGCATGGACAGCTTCCGCATCGGTGCCCAGGAGCAGCTCAAGACCCTCGGGCGTATCCTCAATGTGCCGGTCACTTATGTCGATCCGGGCGAGTCGCTGGCCCAGGCGCTGGAGCCGCTGCTGCGCAAGCGCGTGGTGCTGATCGACACCGCCGGCCTGCAGGCCAGCGACCCGGCGCTGCGCATGCAGCTCGAGACCCTGGCCGGGCGCGGTATCGCCGCCAAGAATTACCTGGTGCTGGCGACCACCAGCCAGAAGCAGGTGCTCACCGCCGCCTACCACAGCTACAAGCGCTGCGGTCTGGCCGGTTGCATCCTGACCAAACTCGATGAAACGGCATGCCTCGGCGAAGTGCTGAGCCTAGCCATCAGTCATGAACTACCGGTGGCCTATCTGACCGATGGGCCGCGCATTCCTGACGACCTGCAACTGCCGCGCAAGCACCAGCTGGTGAGTCGCGCGGTCAGTGTGCAGTTGCAGGACGAGCCCAGCGACGAGGCCATGGCCGACATGTTCGCTGATCTCTACCACAACCCTGGCAAGCGTGCGGGTTGAGGGTGAATACTGTGCAAAGTACCTACATCATGGGGTTGCCCGGCCGTACCGTGGCCTTGAACGTTCAGCCCCTCATGTGGCCTGGGTCCAAGCGAGACAAGGTAAAGAACAGACATGGGTAGCATGCATCCCGTACAGGTGATCGCCGTGACCGGTGGCAAAGGTGGCGTCGGCAAGACTAACGTTTCAGTGAACCTGTCTCTGGCGTTAGCCGAGCTCGGCCGCCGGGTCATGTTGCTGGACGCCGACCTGGGCCTGGCCAATGTCGACGTTCTGCTGGGGCTCACGCCCAAGCGTACCCTGGCCGATGTCATCGAGGGTCGCTGCGAGCTGCGCGATGTGCTGCTGCAGGGGCCTGGCGGTGTGCGCATCGTCCCGGCGGCTTCCGGCACCCAGAGCATGGTGCACCTGGCGCCAGCCCAACATGCCGGCCTGATCCAGGCCTTCAGCGAGATCGGCGACAACCTCGACGTGCTGGTGATCGACACCGCTGCGGGTATTGGTGACTCGGTAGTCAGCTTCGTCCGCGCCGCCCAGGAGGTGCTGCTGGTGGTGTGCGACGAGCCTACCTCGATCACCGACGCCTACGCCCTGATCAAGCTGCTCAACCGCGACTACGGGATGAATCGCTTCCGCGTGCTGGCCAACATGGCCCAGAGCCCGCAGGAAGGGCGCAACCTGTTCGCCAAGTTGACCAAGGTCACGGATCGTTTCCTTGACGTCGCCCTACAATACGTCGGTGCCGTGCCGTACGACGAATGTGTGCGCAAGGCCGTGCAGAAGCAGCGGGCTGTATACGAGGCCTTCCCGCGGTCCAAGTGCGCGCTGGCTTTCAAGGCCATTGCGCAGAAGGTCGACAGCTGGCCGCTGCCTGCCAACCCGCGCGGACACCTGGAATTCTTCGTCGAGCGCCTGGTGCAGCCCACCAGTGCAGGGCCGGTGCTATGAACGCGAGCGGTTTCAAGATGTACAGCAAGGCCGCCAAGGACGCTCAGTACGAGCTGATCGAGCGCTACGCGCCGCTGGTCAAGCGCATCGCCTACCACCTGCTGGCGCGTTTGCCGGCCAACGTCCAGGTCGAGGACCTGATCCAGGCTGGGATGATCGGCCTGCTGGAAGTGGCCAACAAGTATGACGCCAGCAAGGGCGCCAGCTTCGAAACCTACGCCGGCATCCGCATCCGCGGCGCTATGCTCGACGAAGTGCGCAAGGGCGACTGGGCACCGCGCTCGGTGCACCGCAACACGCGTATGGTCAGCGACGCGATTCGCTGTGTTGAAGCAAAGACAGGGCGCGACGCTAAAGATCACGAGGTTGCTGCCGAACTCCAATTGAGTCTCGATGATTACTACGGGATTCTGAACGACACCTTGGGCAGTCGCCTGTTCAGTTTCGACGACCTGCTGCAGGACGGCGAACACGAGGGGCTGCACGAGGACGGAGCCAGCGGCCAGCTGGAGCCATCGCGGGACCTGGAGGACGAGCGCTTCCAGGCCGCCCTGGCCGATGCGATTGCCAACCTGCCGGAGCGCGAGCGCCTGGTCCTGGCGCTGTACTACGACGAAGAGCTGAACCTCAAGGAAATCGGTGAGGTCCTGGGGGTCAGCGAATCGCGTGTCAGCCAGTTGCACAGCCAGTGCGCGGCGCGTCTGCGCAGCCGCCTGGGGGAATGGCGGGCGCGTTGAACCAGGTTTGATGCAGTCGTTTTTTTGTGGTGCCGAATTGATTGAGTGCGCGCTCGGCGCCGAGCGCGTTTAAGACTGCTTGGAGGTCTAATTGAACAAAGACATGAAAATCCTCATCGTTGACGACTTTTCGACGATGCGGCGGATCATCAAGAACCTGTTGCGTGACCTGGGTTTCACCAACGTCAAGGAGGCTGATGACGGCAACACGGCACTGCCGATGCTCACCAGCGAACACTTCGACTTCCTGGTAACCGACTGGAACATGCCGGGCATGACCGGTATCGACCTGCTGCGTGCTGTTCGCGCGGACGAGCGCCTCAAGCACCTGCCGGTACTGATGGTCACCGCAGAAGCCAAGCGCGAGCAGATCATCGAAGCTGCCCAGGCCGGCGTCAACGGCTACGTGGTCAAGCCTTTCACCGCCGTGGCGCTGAAAGAAAAGATCGAAAAGATCTTCGAACGCGTCAACGGCTGAGTCACGTCTGGGGGGCGCAATGGAGTCAACCAACAACTCTTTGGGTGAGTTCGAATCAACCCTTAAGAAGCATGCCCAGGAACTGGTCGAGAGCCTCGAGCGCGGCCGGTTCGGTGATGCGGTACAGCTGATCCACCAACTGAACCAGACCCGCGATCGCGGGCTGTATCAGGAAGTTGGCAAGCTTACTCGCGAACTGCACAGTGCAATCGTCAACTTCCAGATCGACCCGTCCATGCCGCAGGCCGAGGAAGTGTCGCAGATTACCGACGCCACTGAACGCCTCTCCTACGTGGTTCGCCTCACCGAAGGTGCGGCCAACCGCACCATGGACCTGGCAGAGGCCTGCACCCCGGTGCTCAATGACCTCGCCGCCGAGGCCCAGAGCCTGTCCGCCGATTGGCAGCGGTTCATGCGCCGTGAGGTGGCAGCGCCGGAATTCCGTGAGTTGGTCAAGCGTGTGGACAGTTTTCTGACGCACAGCGCCGAAGGTAATCAGAAGGTCGCCGGCCATCTCAACGATATCGTCCTGGCCCAGGATTATCAGGATCTCACCGGCCAGGTGATCAAACGGGTGACCGCGCTGGTCACCGAAGTCGAAAGCAATCTGCTCAAGCTCGTGCTGATGGCAAGCCAGGTCGACCGCTTTGCCGGGATCGAACATGACCACCAGCAGCTGCGCGCTGAAAAAGATCAAGAAAAACATCCGACTCGGGGTGAAGGTCCGCAGATTCATGCCGATAAGCGTGAAGACGTCGTGTCCAGCCAGGACGATGTCGACGATCTGTTGTCCAGCCTGGGTTTTTAAGGAGCACGTTTAATGAGCTTCGGCGCCGATGAAGAAATCCTCCAGGATTTCCTGGTAGAAGCCGGCGAAATCCTCGAGCAACTGTCCGAGCAATTGGTCGAGCTGGAAAGCCGGCCCGATGACGCGGACCTGCTCAATGCGATTTTCCGCGGTTTCCACACTGTAAAAGGGGGCGCCGGCTTCCTTCAGCTCAATGAGTTGGTGGAGTGCTGCCACATTGCCGAGAACGTGTTCGACATCCTGCGCAAAGGTGAGCGCCGGGTTGACGCGGAACTGATGGACGTGGTGCTCGAGGCCCTCGACACGGTCAACAGCATGTTCGGCCAGGTGCGCGAACGTACCGATGTCACGCCGGCCACGCCGGAGCTGCTGGCGGCGCTGTCGCGCTTGGCCGAGCCCGGTGGCGCCGAAGCCCCGGCCCCGGTGGTCGAGGCGGCGCCCGTGGTCGAAGCCCCGGCTGCCGAGCCCGACATCACCGATACCGAGTTCGAGCAACTGCTCGACTCGCTCGATGCGGTCAAGGCTGAAGCTCAGGTTCATGAGCAACTGCAGGGTGAAGAAATCAGCGGCGGCGGTGACGAGATCACCGATGCCGAGTTCGAGTCGCTGCTCGACCAGCTGCACGGCAAGGGCCAGTTCTCGGCCGATGCCGCCGTCAGCGCGCCTGCGCCAGCCACTCCGGCCAGCGACGAGATCACCGACGATGAGTTCGAGTCGCTGCTCGACCAGTTGCACGGCAAAGGTACTTTTGCCGTCGACGCACTGCCAGGCGCCGCCGCGCCAGTGGCCAGCGCGGCACCCGCCGCGGGCGACGAGAGCATCAGCGAACACGAATTCGAGGCCCTGCTCGACCAGTTGCACGGCAAGGGCAAGTTCTCCAGTGACGCGGTCACCGCCGAGGCGCCTGCCGCCGTCGCCGCGCCTGTCGCGGCCAAGGCCGAGGTCAAGCCCGTTGCCAAGCCGGCTCCTGCGCCCGCCGCGGCACCGGCTGCGGCCGCCAAGCCTGCCGCCCCGGCTCGCGCTCCTGCGCCGGTCGCCGAGAAGCATGGCGCCAGCGAAGCGGAAACCACCGTGCGGGTCGATACCGCGCGTCTGGACGAGATCATGAACATGGTCGGCGAACTGGTGCTGGTGCGTAACCGCCTGGTGCGCCTGGGGCTCAACAGCGGCGACGAGGCCATGTCCAAGGCTGTGTCCAATCTCGACGTGGTCACCGCCGACCTGCAGACCGCGGTCATGAAGACCCGCATGCAGCCGATCAAGAAAGTCTTCGGCCGCTTCCCGCGCCTGGTTCGCGACCTGGCCCGCCAGCTCAAGAAAGAGATCAACCTGGAGCTGGTCGGTGAAGAGACCGACCTCGACAAGAACCTGGTGGAAGCCCTGGCCGACCCGTTGGTGCACTTGGTGCGCAACGCCGTTGACCACGGCGTCGAGATGCCTGACGAGCGCGAGGCCTCCGGCAAGTCGCGCATGGGCCGGGTGGTGCTGTCCGCCGAGCAGGAAGGTGACCACATCCTGCTGTCGATCTCCGACGACGGCAAGGGCATGGACCCGAGCATCCTGCGCGCCAAGGCCGTGGAAAAGGGCCTGATGGACAAGGACGCGGCCGATCGCCTGAGCGAGTCGGACTGCTACAACCTGATCTTCGCCCCGGGCTTCTCGACCAAGACCGAGATCTCCGACGTGTCCGGCCGCGGCGTCGGCATGGACGTGGTGAAGACCAAGATTTCCCAGCTCAACGGCTCGATCAACATCTTCTCGGCCAAAGGCCAGGGCTCGAAGATCGTCATCAAGGTGCCGCTGACCCTGGCGATCATGCCGACCCTGATGGTAATGCTCGGCAACCAGGCGTTCGCCTTCCCGCTGGTCAACGTCAACGAGATCTTCCACCTCGACCTCTCGCGCACCAACGTGGTCGACGGCCAGGAAGTGGTGATCGTGCGCGACAAGGCGCTGCCGCTGTTCTACCTCAAGCGCTGGCTGGTCCAGGACCACGAGCACGAGGAGCAGCACGAAGGTCATGTGGTGATCCTGTCGGTCGGTACCCAGCGCATCGGCTTCGTGGTCGACCAGTTGGTTGGCCAGGAAGAGGTGGTGATCAAGCCGCTGGGCAAGATGCTGCAGGGCACCCCGGGCATGTCCGGCGCGACCATCACCGGTGACGGCCGGATCGCGCTGATCCTCGACGTTCCGAGCATGCTCAAGCGTTACGCCGCCCGGCGTATTTGATTTCGGTGGCGCGCCCTGGCGGGTGCGCCGCCTAATGGAGTGTTTATGGCAGTCAAGGTCCTGGTGGTGGATGATTCCGGTTTCTTCCGCCGCCGTGTCTCGGAAATTCTCTCGGCGGACCCGACGATCCAGGTCGTGGGCACCGCGACCAACGGCAAGGAAGCGATCGACCAGGCGCTGGCGCTCAAGCCCGATGTCATCACCATGGACTATGAAATGCCCATGATGGACGGTATCACTGCGGTGCGGCACATCATGCAGCGCTGCCCGACGCCGGTGTTGATGTTCTCCTCGCTGACCCACGAAGGCGCCCGCGTCACCCTCGACGCCCTGGACGCCGGTGCGGTCGACTACCTGCCGAAGAACTTCGAGGACATCTCGCGCAACCCGGAAAAGGTCAAGCAGCTGCTGTGCGAGAAGGTCCATACCATCTCGCGCAGCAACCGCCGTTTCAGCGCCTATTCCAGCCCGGCGCCCGCCGCCGCGCCGGTTCCGGCCAATAGTCATGCGCCGGCCAGCAGCTTCGCCAGTACCACGCCCGCGCGCACGGCGGCTCCGGCCCGCGCCGCGGCACCGGCCGCCGCGCATTCGCCGGCGCCCAAGCGCAAGCCCTACAAGCTGGTCGCCATCGGCACCTCCACCGGTGGCCCGGTGGCGCTGCAGCGGGTATTGACCCAACTGCCCGCCGGATTCCCGGCGCCGATCGTTCTGATCCAGCACATGCCGGCGGCCTTCACCAAGGCCTTCGCCGAGCGCCTGGACAAGCTGTGCAAGATCAGCGTCAAGGAAGCCGAGGACGGTGACGTGTTACGTCCAGGCCTGGCGTTGCTGGCCCCGGGTGGCAAGCAGATGATGGTCGACGGCCGTGGCACGGTGAAGATCCTGCCGGGCGACGAGCGCCTGAACTACAAGCCTTGTGTCGACATCACCTTCGGCTCCGCCGCCAAGTCCTATGGCGACAAGGTGCTCTCGGTGGTGCTCACCGGCATGGGCGCCGACGGTCGCGAAGGCGCACGCCTGCTCAAGCAGGGTGGCAGCACCGTGTGGGCGCAGGATGAGGCCAGTTGCGTGATCTACGGCATGCCCATGGCCATCGTCAAGGCCAACCTGGCCGATGCCGTGTACAGCCTGGACGAGATCGGCAAGCACCTGGTCGAGGCGTGCATCTGATGGATGTGTTGAGCCTAATCGGCCTGATCCTCGCTTTTGTCGCCATCGTTGGCGGCAATTTCCTCGAGGGCGGCCACGTCGGTGCGCTGATCAACGGCCCGGCGGCATTGATCGTGCTGGGCGGTACCCTGGCGGCGGCGTTGTTGCAGTCGCCGCTGTCGGCGTTCAAGCGCGCTCTGCAGATCGTGGGCTGGATCTTCTTCCCGCCGCGGGTGGACCTGCCCGGTGGCATTGACCGGGTGGTGAACTGGAGTCTGACGGCACGCAAGGAAGGCCTGCTGGGCCTGGAGGGCGTGGCCGACGCCGAGCCCGATCCCTATGCGCGCAAAGGCCTGCAGCTGCTGGTCGACGGCGCCGAGCCCGAGGCCATCCGCAGCATACTTGAAGTCGATTTCCTGACTCAGGAAGCCCGCGACATCCAGGCCGCCAAGGTGTTCGAGAGCATGGGCGGCTATGCGCCGACCATCGGCATCATCGGTGCGGTGATGGGTCTGATCCACGTGATGGGTAATCTGGCCGACCCGTCGCAGCTGGGTAACGGCATTGCCGTGGCCTTCGTCGCCACCATCTACGGCGTGGCCAGCGCCAACCTGATCCTGCTGCCGATCGCCAACAAGCTCAAGGCCATCACCCTGCGCCAGTCTCGCTATCGCGAGATGCTGCTCGAGGGCTTGTTGTCGATCGCCGAAGGCGAGAACCCGCGCTCGATCGAGCTGAAGCTGCAAGGCTTCATGGAGTAAGCCATGGCCCGTCGTCGCAAGATCGAAGAGCACGAGAACCACGAGCGCTGGCTGGTCTCGTACGCCGACTTCATCACCCTGCTGTTCGCCTTCTTCGTGGTCATGTATTCGATCTCGTCGATCAACGAGGGCAAGTACAAGCAGATTTCCCAGGCGCTGATCGGGGTCTTCAATGACCCCGAGCGCAGCATGAAGCCGATCCCTATCGGTGACGAGCGGCCGCTGAGCGTCAAGCCCGCCGAGCCGCTGATCAAGGACAGCGAGCAGACCGACGCGGGCCTGGCGCAGACCAGTACCGACCCGCTCAAGACCATCACCGACGATGTCCGCGACGCCTTCGGCGACCTGATCAAGTCCAACCAGATGACCGTGCGCGGCAACGAACTGTGGGTGGAGATCGAGCTCAACTCCTCGCTGCTGTTCGCCAGTGCCGACGCCATGCCCAGCGATGTCGCCTTCGAGATCATCGAGAAGGTGGCGAAGATTCTCAGGCCGTTCGCCAACCCGGTGCACGTCGAAGGCTTCACTGACAACCTGCCGATTCGCACCGCTCAGTACCCGACCAACTGGGAGCTGTCGTCGGCGCGAGCGGCGAGCATCGTCCGGTTGCTGGCGATGGAAGGGGTCAACCCGGCGCGCATGGCCTCGGTGGGTTACGGGGAGTACCAGCCGGTGGCCAGCAACGACACTGCCGACGGGCGTGCGCGCAACCGCCGGGTGGTGTTGGTGATCTCGCGTAACCTGGAGGTACGCCGCAGCCTGACCGGCAGTGGCAGTGCCAATGCCACCCCGGATGCGGCGATGCGCCGGGCTGGCACACAAAGTGCACCAGCCTCGCCAGCACCGTCGACCGGGGGCTGATTTCGTCAAATCCCCGTCACTGAATTTCACACCGTTCCCGGCAGGGCAGGCGGCCATACCGGGAGGAAGCAACGCACGATGAGAGTCTGGGCAGTAGCCAATCAAAAAGGTGGCGTCGGCAAGACCACCACCACCATCGCCCTGGCCGGCTTGCTGGCCGAGGCGGGCAAGCGCGTGGTCGTGGTCGACCTCGACCCGCACGGCTCGATGACCAGCTACTTCGGGCACAACCCCGATGCGCTCGAGCACAGCTGCTACGACCTGTTCCTGCACAAGGGCACGGTACCCGAAGGTTTGCCGGGCCAACTGCTGCTGCCGACCAGCGACGAGCGCATCTCGCTGCTGCCGTCGAGCACCGCGCTGGCGGTGCTCGAGCGCCAGTCGCCGGGGCAGAGTGGCCTAGGCCTGGTGATCGCCAAGAGTCTGGCGCAACTGTGGCAGGATTTCGACTTCGCCCTGATCGACAGCCCGCCCTTGCTAGGCGTGCTAATGGTCAACGCCCTGGCCGCCAGCCAGCAGCTGGTGATCCCGGTGCAGACCGAGTTCCTCGCGGTCAAGGGCCTGGAGCGCATGGTCAGCACCCTGGGCATGATCAATCGCTCGCGCAAGCAGGCATTGCCCTACCAGATCGTGCCGACCCTGTTCGACCGCCGCACCCAGGCATCGCTGGGCACCTTGAAGGTGCTGCGTGACACCTATGGCGACCAGGTCTGGCAGGGCTACATTCCGGTGGACACGCGTCTGCGAGACGCCAGCCGCAACGGCGTCACGCCTTCGCAGTTCGACGGCAAGAGCCGTGGCGTGGTCGCCTACCGGGCGCTGCTCAAGCATCTGCTCACCTACCGTTCCGCATTGCAGGTGGCGTGATGAACCAGGCTCGGCAGATCACCACCAAGCCACAGATGGCCTTGCAGTCCTACCTCGACGGGCTGCTGCAGGAGGCCACCGAGTCGTTCGAGCTGCCGGCGGAGTTGGAGACGCCTGTCGTGGAGCCTGTCGAGCAGGCCCCCGGCGATGACTTCGAAGCAGCGGTTCGCGAGGAACAGGCCCGAGACGCCCAGCGCCAGATAATTCCGACCCCACCTGCTGCGCGGCCCTTTGCCGAGCCGCAGGCCAAGGTCCTGCCGACCGTGCTGCCGCCTGCCGCGCCGGTGGTGGAGCCGGTGGTCGCCATGGTCGAGACCGAGGTGGTGGCCGATGCCAGCATCCCGGTCCTGAGCCAGACCCAGGCCATCGAACCCGTGGCGCCGTTGGTGGAGCTGAATGTGACGGCGGCACCCGCCGCGCCAACACCGCCGGCCAGCGTCGATGGCCGTCCGGACTGGGCCGCCGAACCGTTCGAATGCCTGCTGTTCGATGTTGCCGGGCTGACCCTGGCGGTACCGCTGGTGTGTCTGGGCTCGATCTACACCCTGGCCGGCCAGGAGCTGACGCCACTGTTCGGCCAGCCGGACTGGTTCCTCGGCATCCTCACCTGCCAGGCGGGCAACCTCAAGGTGCTCGACACGGCGCGCTGGGTGATGCCGGACCGCTACCGCGACGATTTCCGCCAGGGCCTGCAGTATGTGATTTCAGTCCAGGGCTACGAATGGGGATTGGCCGTGCACCAGGTCAGCCGTTCGTTGCGCCTGGACCCGAACGAGATCAAGTGGCGCAGCCAGCGTGGCCAACGGCCATGGCTGGCCGGCACGGTGATCGAACACATGTGCGCGCTGCTCGATGTCGCCGAACTGGCCGAGCTGATCGCCAGTGGCGCGGTCAAGCAGATGAACACCAAACACAACTGAATCAACGCCGCTACTGCCGCGGCAATACAGAGCACACCGCCAATGGCGGATTTTGAGGGCTAGGGGAATGAAAAAGTCGTCTGCACAAGGTTCCGAAGATCCGATCCTGCAGTGGGTAACCTTCCGTCTGGACAACGAGTCCTACGGCATCAATGTCATGCAGGTGCAGGAAGTCCTGCGCTACACCGAGATCGCCCCGGTTCCGGGCGCTCCCAGCTACGTGCTGGGCATCATCAACCTGCGCGGCAACGTGGTGACGGTCATCGACACCCGCCAGCGCTTTGGCCTGATGCCGACTGAAGTCACCGACAACACCCGCATCGTCATCATCGAGGCGGACAAGCAAGTGGTCGGTATCCTGGTCGACAGCGTCGCCGAAGTGGTCTACCTGCGTCAGTCGGAGATCGAGACCGCGCCGAACGTCGGCAACGAAGAGTCGGCCAAGTTCATCCAGGGTGTCTGCAACAAGAACGGCGAGCTGCTGATTCTGGTCGAGCTGGACAAGATGATGACCGAGGAAGAGTGGTCCGAGTTGGAGAACATCTGAGTTGATCTTCGAGGTTGCTGTCATCTTCCTGGCGCTGCTCTGGGCACTGAGCCTGTGGTTCTTCCTCAACTACAGCAAGCGCCAGCGCGAGCTGGCCGCCCAGCAGGCCCAGGGCGATGCGCTGCGTGACCAGCGCATCAAGGACCTGGCCAAGCGCCTGGACGATTACCAGAATGGCACCGTGCGCATGGGCGAGGCGATCCATGAGCTGCGCGCGGTGGTGGCGCCGTTGCCCGAGAAGCTGCAGCAACTCGAGCAACGCGACCCCAACAGCGTCACCTTTGCCCAGGCCGCCAAACTGGTGGGGATGGGGGCTAGCGTTGAGGAGTTGACCCAGACCTGCGGTTTGACCCAGGCCGAGGCGCAGCTGATGAGCAAGTTGCATCGCGTCGAATGAGCGTGCACAAGGCGACCTTCGGGTCGCCTTGTCGTTTCAGGGGTGGCCATCAACGTCAGACCTTCAAGGCTTGGCCCAGGCATGGTTGTTGCCGATCCTGGCGACGCCATTGAGCGGCAGGTAGCGGTCTAGCGCGGTCTTGTAGGCGAGGCGGTCGACGAACGTGAAGGAATTGACGGTGGACAGCGAGTCGAGGTTGGTGATTTGCCTGAGCTGTTTCAGGTCGGGCAGCAAGCGGTCGGTCACGTCGGTCAGCAGGGTGGGCCCGGTCAGCCGGCTCAGGGTATTGGCGTAGTGGGCGAAACCCTCCGGGTCGCGCGCGGCGTCCGGTTTGCTGTCGTAGAACCTCGGTTCGGCCTGAAAGCGAGCGTGCATTTCTTCGCTGATGGCCCTCAGGGTCGGGTTGTTGGCATGACTGCCGATCAGGCTGGTGTTGTAGATGCAGTGGATGTTCATCTTTTCGTTGGCGATCGGCGGGTAGAGCAGCACGCCATCAGGGGTGGTCTGCAAGAAGGTATCGTCGATCGGTTTGGCCCGCGGGCCGTAGCCGCGTCCGTTGATCGTCACCGGGTACTCGCCCTCGGCCAGTAGCCTGTCGTCGATGTCCATGTACAAGCCCCCCTCGTGGTCCAACAGTGGGAAACGCAAAACATCCGCCGCCGACGAGAAATGGCGTGCGATGCCGCCATTGCCGTCGATCGCGGCGCGGTATTGTGGGTAGTTGGCGCTGTCCTTGAACGAGGAATAGAAGGGTTGCTCCTCCAGGGGCAGCACGATGACGTCGGGGGCGTATTCGGCCAGGCGCTCGAGGTTTCGCACATAGGCCTGGGGCGACCCGTTGGACAGGTACAGGCGCAGGCTGAAGCGTGAGGGCTTTAGCGTTCTGCTGTTCTTGGCGAGGTTGGCCAGCAGGTTGTCGGGTATCGTTCGGTCGCCGACCCAGATGCTGAGGATCTGCTCGGGGATTCTTCGGCTCGCCTCCAAGGGGAATTCCGGCACCTTCACCGGGAGTGGCAGGTCGATGCCCATGGCCCGCAGGCTCGCGGTGCGCATTTCATCGGTGACCAGCCTGCCTTGCGGCGCACGGACCAGGTTCTTGCTGGCCACGCGAGGGATGTAGCGTTTCGGTTCCACCGCATTGAGGTCGTCGCGCTGGACGAAGGCGTTGGCCTCCAGGTCGTAGACAACATCGGCGCTGTAGCCACCGATGGTTGCGCGTAGGGTATCGGGCTCGCCGTTGAACTGGGTCAGGCGGATGACGGCGCCACGGGTTGCCTCGTCACCACCCTCGAGCGGCGCGACGGGGTCTGGGAGGTGGAAATACTCGAGCGCTTCTTCGGCGGGCAGCAGAGGCGGGTCCATCGGGCTCAAGGGGTAGCCCAGCTTGCCGTTCACCTCGCTGGGCAAGACGAAACCGTCGTACTTGAAGCGGAACAGCGCGGGCGCCTTGGTCACCTCGGCATGCAGCAGCGGCAAGGCGTTGAACAGGCCGAACGTGGCATCACTTACGCCCGAGGCTTGCTGATCCACGCCATGGCCGTTGATCGCCGCGTCCAGCCCCAAGCCGAACTGGGCGATGCCGCCCAGGGCGAACAGGGGCGCCAGCTCCGGCAGCACGAAAGCCAGGGGGCCGAGCAGGTTGATCGCCGAGCTCAGGTAGCCGCGCCAGCGGGCTTTGGTGATCTCGCTGTCACTGGTGATCGCCGCGTCGGCATCCTGGTAGCTGCGTGCGCGTTGGCGCTCGGCGAGCGCCTGGAACAGGTCCCCGGTTATGGCGGGGTTGTACGTGTCGGGTCGATAGTTGACATAGGTGCGGGGCGGCCAGGCGCCATCGGTGGTGAAGCCTGAGCGGTTGGGTGACAGGCGGTACACCGCCGGGTAGACGGCGAGGCCTTCCAGGGCGGTGCGCAGGCCGCTGAAATCCAGGCCGTCTGGCAGATCGGCCTGGCCGAAATGCCCGGCCAGGGCTTCGCGTTTGACGGGGTCCTTGCACTGTTGGGCTACCCAGTCCTTCAGGGCATTGGGGCCGGCGAAGGTATGCAGTGCCGAGGCGTTGCCGGGTACGTACAGCAGTGCGGTGTGCGCGTTCTTGTCGTACAGGTAGATCAGGTCGGTGGCGCTGTAGCCATAGATGTTCAGCGCGCGCATGCGAAAGGTGGCGGTGCGCGGCATGAGTTCGGCGGCTTGCCAGGCCAGCTGGCGACCGGCCTCGTCCAGGCTGCCTTCGGCCACCTGTTTGTTGCAGGTGGCGATGAAGGCCATCTTGGCCAGGATGCGGTGGCTGTTCCCGGCGTTGGCCCAGTAGCGATCAAGCATGCCTTTGTAGGTGGCGTGGAAATCCATTTTCCAGATGAACTGTTGCAGGTCTTCTGCTGGCAGCCCAAGCAGTGTCTCGGGGCCGTATACCTGCGGCGTGGTGCGCCGGAAAACGCCGTTGAACACTTGGTAGTTGGCGCCGGAGGGTGCGTTCCAGGCCTTGGGGCGCAAAGTCTCGACCAGGCTGATGCGCCCGGGTAGGTGCCCGGCCCAAGGTTCGCCGAACAGTCCGCCGATGAGGTTGTTGTCCGATTCACCTTGCCAGTTGGACAGCATGGCTTGGGTCAGCGTGCTCTTCGCCACGAGCACGCCATCCCAATTCGCCAGGTCGCCATGGGGTTGGTAGTGAAGCGTGACCACATCGGTTTGATCGGGGTCGAGCGTCACGCCGCGGGCGCTTGCCCATTGCTTGATGGCGTCGCCGGCGGCACGGTCCGGGCGGGGAAAATGGCTCAGGTGCTGGCGGGCGAACTGGGTGCCAGCGTCGTTGACATAAGCGGTGGTCATGGCAGGGGCCTTTGCGTGAGTGAGTAACGGCAAAGGTCGCACCCCTGTGCGGCCACCGGGGACTACATATGTACCGCTGCGTCAGCCCGGATGCGGCAAGCGCGGCAGTACAGGAGTGATTTCGCGCTCGCTGGGCGTGGCGTCGACGAAGTCCTCCGGCACCTTGCCCCGCAGTTGCCAGGCGAAGGCGATGATCTCGGCGATGGTCAGGTACAGCGCTTCGGGAATCTGTTCACCCAGCTCCAGGCGCGCCAGCAGGCGCACCAGCTCGGGATTCTCGTAGATGGGCACCTCATGCTCGCGAGCGATGGCGAGAATGGCCTCGGCCAGCTCATCGTCGCCCTTGGCGCTCAGGGTCGGGGCCTGCTGGCCGTCGTAGCTCAGGGCGATCGCCTGGCGGGGTGGCTTGTGTTTCATGCGGTCTCGTCTACCCAGCGTTGTTCCAGGCGCGTGCGTGGCCCTTGCGGGGGGAGGCCGGGGTGGCATTCCAGGTCCCCGACGTCCAGGCCTCGGGCCAGCAGGCGATCGCGCAGTGTGCCCAGCTGGCTGTCGATCAGGCGCGCGGTGGCTTCCTGCTGCGCCCAGAGCTGGCCGGAAAGCTTGCCTTGCAGCAACTGCGCCTGTACCTGCAGAGGGCCAAGTGGTGAGAGATCGAAGGCCAGTTCGATGCGCCACAGCGCTTCCAGTGGATCGTGCTGCTCGCGCTCGCGGTCGGCCTGCTGCTTCGGTGTTTCCTCGCGCTGCAACTTGACCTGCAGCGGCACGAACTCCTGACCATGGCGCACAGGAATCTCTGTCTGCCAGGTGGTCTGCTGGTTGCCGTTCTCCAAGGTGCCGCTCTGTTGCAGGCTGGACAGCGAGTGGCTCTGCAGACGGGAGATGGCGGCGGCGGCCAGGCGTAGCAATTGCTGGAGGTCGCCTTCACTTTCCAGCTTCTGCAGAAGACGCGAGGGGAGGGGGAAGACGCTGGGCAGTGGCCGTGGGCTGACTTGGCCGAGCATCCCTAGTGCGCTGCGGGCCAGGCCAGGCAAGGCCTGGGCGAGGGTGCTGGTGGCCAGCGCGCTGGTCAGTGGCGGATGGCCCGGCACGCTGGGCAGGGCCTGGGCCACCAGCCTGACAAGCTGTGCCTTCAGGTCGGGGGCGATGCCGCCGGCCAACCCGCCTAGCAGCTTGGCTTCGAAGAAGGTGCCGCTGTTGTTCAGGGCCTGGGCCAGGCCCTTCGCATCCCCCAGTTGCCGCACGTCCGGCAGGCTGGCGAGCAGGCGCTCGGCGCTGGTGCGCAGTTCGGGGTCTGCATCGGGGCTGCTGGCGATCCGTTGCAGGCTGTCGAGCACACCCGGCAGCGAGGCCTGGAGGTTCTGCTGGGTCGACAGGTGCTGAGTGACCGCCAGCTGGTCCTGGCGGCCGCTCAGGGGCACGAAGCGTAGCCCCTGTTCACTCTGCACCAGCGCGCTGAGCAGGCTGCCCACGGGGAGCCGGCGCGGGCTGTCGATGACCAGCGTGGCACCGGCCTGGCTGCCGCTGAGCAGGCTCACCAGCGAGCGGAAGGTGGTGGGCGCGCCGGAGCTCTGCGGCAGGGCCTGGCTGGTCAGGACCTTGGCCTGCAGCAGGGTGCCGACCGGCATTTCCCGGGTGTCCAGCCGGGTCAGAGTGGCGATGTTGCCGGCAGTGGCCTGTTGCACCATCACCGCCAAACGGCTGCTATCCGTCTGGCTGACCAGGATCTGGCTGCCGGGTGGCAGGGGTTGACTGGCGGTGGTCAGCACTTGCGTCTGGTTGCCATTGGCCTGGGTCAGCCGAAGCAGCATCTGGAACTCCTGGCCGATCTGGCGCAGGGTCACAACCTCGGCTTCGGCGGTTTCTCCAGGCGGCAGCAGGCCAGGCTGGGCCTGCAGCAGGCGCAACAGCTCGCCGGTCATGGCGGCCCGTGTCGCCTGGGGGCTTACCGCAGTTTGTGTGCTGAGACTATTGATTTCAGTCATGATTGTATACAACCTGTCGAACCCGCCCTCTTGGCAGCGCGCTGGCGCGTGCAATAATGCTGCTCGCTCGCCATTGCCAGTATAACGGCAGGGGTTGGAGCGACTTGAGACGCAGGCTGCAATCGGTGTCGGTACCGGTGACAGACCTCATACTGTATAAGGCGATACCGTGATCCTTCACCTTCAAGCCGCGGGCCTGGCCTGCGAGCGCGACTGGCGGCTGCTGTTCGAGCACCTGCACTTCGAGCTGCACCCTGGCGACATGCTGCAGATCGCCGGCCCCAATGGCAGCGGCAAGACCAGCCTGCTGCGCCTGCTGGCCGGGCTCATGCAACCCACCGCCGGGCAGATCCTGCTTGGCGGCCAGCCATTGGCCGAACAGCGTCATGCCCTGGCCAGCATCCTGTTGTGGATTGGCCATGCCGCCGGGATCAAGGATTTGCTCACCGCTGAAGAGAATCTCGCCTGGCTCTGCGCCCTGCATCGGCCGGCCGGTCGCGAGGCAATCTGGCAGGCGCTGGAGGCTGTCGGCTTGCGCGGGTTCGAGGACGTGCCCTGTCACACCCTGTCAGCCGGCCAGCAGCGTCGGGTCGCCCTGGCTCGGCTGTACCTGGACAGCCCGCCGCTGTGGATCCTCGACGAGCCGTTCACCGCCCTGGACAAGCAGGGCGTGGCACAGCTGGAAGCCCACCTTGCGGCCCACTGTGAGCAGGGCGGCACCGTGGTGCTGACCACCCACCACACGCTCGAACGCAAGCCATCGGGCTACCGCGAGCTGAACCTGGGGCAATGGGCGGCATGAGCGTATTTCTTCTGCTGTTGCGCCGCGAGGCTCGCCTGTTGTTCCGCCGTCCGGCGGAGCTGGCCAATCCGCTGGTGTTCTTCGCCATCGTCGTCGCTTTGTTCCCGCTGGCGGTCGGTCCGGAGACGCAATTGTTGCAAACCTTGTCGCCTGGACTGGTCTGGGTAGCGGCCCTGCTGGCGGTGCTGCTGTCGCTGGACGGGTTGTTCCGCAGCGATTTCGAGGACGGTTCGCTCGAGCAGTGGGTGCTTTCGCCGCATCCGCTGGCCCTGCTGGTGCTGGCCAAGGTGCTGGCGCACTGGATCTTTTCCGGGCTGGCGCTGGTATTGTTGGCGCCACTGCTGGCACTGATGCTGGGCCTGCCGAGCGCCTGCCTGCCGGTGCTGCTCGCCTCCCTGTTGTTGGGCACGCCGGTGTTGAGCCTGCTGGGCGCGGTGGGCGCGGCGCTGACGGTCGGTCTCAAACGCGGTGGGCTGCTGCTGGCGTTGCTGATTCTGCCGTTGTATATCCCTGTGTTGATCCTGGGCAGTGGTGCGTTGCAGGCGGCGTTGCAGAATATGCCTGCCACCGGTCACCTGCTCTGGCTCGCCAGCCTGACGGCCCTGGCGGTGACACTGGCACCCTTTGCGATCGCGGCCGGCCTGAAGATCAGCGTCGGCGAATAACGAGTCCCGGGCACCGCAGCCCGGCCAATACCCTGGATGTACCCTGATGAAAATGAGTTGGACGTGGTTCCACAAGTTGGGCTCCCCCAAATGGTTCTATGCCATCAGCGGCCGCATGCTGCCGTGGCTGAGCGTTTGCGCTGTCGTGCTGCTGCTGGTCGGCATCACCTGGGGCCTGGCCTTCGCCCCCCAGGACTACCAGCAGGGCAACAGTTTCCGCATCATCTATATCCATGTGCCGACGGCCATGCTGGCGCAGTCGTGCTACGTCATGCTTGCGGTGGCGGGCGTGGTGGGGCTGGTGTGGAAGATGAAACTGGCCGATGTCGCGCTGCAGTGCGCGGCGCCCATCGGCGCCTGGATGACCGCGGTAGCTTTGGTTACCGGGGCGATCTGGGGCAAGCCCACCTGGGGCAGTTGGTGGGTCTGGGACGCGCGCCTGACCTCCATGCTCATCCTGCTGTTCCTGTACTTCGGCATCATCGCCCTGGGCCAGGCCATCAGCAATCGCGACAGCGCGGCCAAGGCCTGCGCGGTGCTGGCCATCGTCGGCGTGGTCAACATCCCGATCATCAAGTACTCGGTGGAGTGGTGGAACACCCTGCACCAGGGCGCTACCTTCACCCTCACCGAAAAGCCGGCCATGCCGGTGGAGATGTGGCTGCCGCTGCTGCTCACCGCACTGGGCTTCTACTGCTTCTTCGCCGCCGTGCTGCTGCTGCGCATGCGCCTGGAAGTGCTCAAGCGCGAGGCCCGCGCCAGTTGGGTCAAGGATGAGGTGCTGGGTCAGCTCGGACGGGAGGCGGCACGATGAGCTTCGCGTCCTTCAGTGATTTTCTCGCCATGGGCCACCATGGTCTGTACGTCTGGTCGGCCTACGGCATCTGCCTGGCGGTGCTGGCGCTGAATGTCGCCGCGCCCCTGCTGGCCCGTCGCCGCTACCTGCAAGAAGAGGCGCGTCGTCTGCGCCGGGAGAGCAAACCGTGAATCCGCAGCGCAAGAAACGCCTGTTCATCATCCTCGGCCTGCTGGCCGGTGTCGGCGTCGCCGTGGGCTTCGCCCTGAGCGCGCTGCAGCAGAACATCAACCTGTTCTACACCCCGACGCAGATCGCCAACGGCGAGGCGCCGCTGGACACTCGCATCCGCGCCGGCGGCATGGTCGAGAAAGGCTCGGTGCAGCGCTCGGCCGATTCGCTCGATGTGCGCTTCGTGGTCACCGACTACACCAAGTCGGTGCCGATCACCTACCGCGGCATCCTCCCTGACCTGTTCCGCGAAGGGCAGGGCATCGTCGCCCTTGGCAAGCTCAACGCCGATGGCGTGGTGGTGGCCGACGAGGTGCTGGCCAAGCACGATGAGAAGTACATGCCGCCGGAGGTCACCAAGGCCCTGAAGGAAAGCGGCCAGGCCGCCAGCGACGCGGGGGCCAAGCCATGAATGCGGCCCTGGTGATCCCCGAACTCGGCCAGCTGGCGATGATCCTGGCGATCTGCTTTGCCGCCGTGCAGGCCACTGTGCCGCTGCTCGGCGCCTGGCGCGGCGACAGCCTGTGGATGGGCCTGGCGCGGCCGGCGGCCTGGGGGCAGTTCGCCTTCCTGGCGTTTGCCTTCGCCTGCCTCACCCACGCCTTCATGACCGACAACTTCTCGGTCGCCTACGTCGCCAGCAACTCCAACAGCGCCTTGCCCTGGTACTACAAGTTCAGCGCCGTGTGGGGCGCCCATGAAGGCTCGCTGCTGCTGTGGGCACTGATCCTTGGCGGCTGGACCTTCGCCGTGTCGATCTTCTCGCGCCAGTTGCCGCAGGTGATGCTGGCGCGGGTGCTGGCGGTGATGGGCATGATCAGCGTGGGTTTCCTGAGCTTCCTGATCATCACCTCCAACCCGTTCTCGCGCCTGCTGCCGCAGGTGCCGGGCGACGGCCGCGACCTGAACCCGCTGTTGCAGGACTTCGGCCTGATTGTCCACCCGCCGATGCTGTACATGGGCTATGTGGGCTTCTCGGTGGCCTTCGCCTTCGCCATCGCCGCTTTGTTGGGCGGTCGTCTCGATGCCGCCTGGGCGCGCTGGTCGCGGCCCTGGACCATCGTCGCCTGGGCCTTCCTCGGCGTGGGCATCACCCTCGGCTCGTGGTGGGCCTACTACGAGCTGGGCTGGGGGGGCTGGTGGTTCTGGGATCCGGTCGAGAACGCCTCGTTCATGCCTTGGCTGGTGGGCACGGCGCTGATCCACTCGTTGGCGGTCACCGAAAAACGCGGGGTGTTCAAGAGCTGGACCGTGTTGCTGGCCATTGCCGCATTCTCCCTGAGCCTGCTGGGGACCTTCCTGGTGCGTTCCGGCGTGCTGACATCGGTGCATGCGTTCGCCGCCGACCCGTCCCGTGGCGTCTTCATCCTGATCTTCCTGCTGTTCGTGGTTGGTGGCTCGTTGACCCTGTTCGCCCTGCGCGCGCCGGTGGTCAAGAGCCAGGTGGGCTTTGCCCTGTGGTCCCGTGAAACCTTGCTGCTGGCCAACAACCTGGTGCTGGTGGTGGCAGCCTCGATGATCCTGCTGGGCACCCTGTACCCGCTGGTGCTCGACGCCCTGACCGGGGCCAAGCTGTCGGTCGGCCCGCCTTACTTCGACGCCCTGTTCCTGCCGCTGATGGCGCTGCTGATGGTGGTGCTCGGCGTGGGTGTGGTGGTGCGCTGGAAGGACACCCCGGGCAAATGGCTGGCCGGCATGCTGACCCCGGTGCTGGTCGGTAGCGCGATCCTGGCGCCGGTCGCCGGGCTGATCGTCGATGACTTCGACTGGCCGGCCCTGAGCGTGTTCGCCCTGGCCGCCTGGGTGGTCCTGAGCGGCGTGCGCGACATCCTCGACAAGACCCGTCACAAGGGTTTGGCCAAGGGGTTGGCGGGCCTGAGTCGCAGCTACTGGGGCATGCACCTGGCGCATCTGGGCCTGGTGGTGTGCGCGCTAGGCGTGGTGCTGTCGAGCAACAACAGCGCAGAACGCGACCTGCGCATGGCGCCGGGCGAGACCGTCGAGCTGGGTGGCTATCTCTTCCTGTTCGAGGGCGCCAAGCACTTCGAAGGCCCGAACTTCATTTCCGACAAGGGCACCGTGCGCGTCTCGCGCGATGGCCGCGAAGTGTCCGTGCTGCACCCTGAAAAACGCCTGTACACCGTGCAGCAGTCGATGATGACCGAGGCTGGCATCGACGCCGGCTTCACTCGCGATCTGTATGTCGCCCTGGGCGAGCCGCTGGAAAACGGCGCGTGGGCGGTGCGGGTGCATATCAAACCCTATGTCCGCTGGATCTGGCTGGGCGGTCTGCTGACCGGCCTGGGCGGCTTGCTGGCGGCCCTCGACCGACGCTACCGCGTCAAGGTCAAGACCCGGGTGCGTGAGGCCCTGGGCGTGTCTGGAGCGACTGCATGAAGCGTTGGATCATGGTGGTGCCGCTGGCGGTGTTCCTGCTGGTGGCGGTCTTTCTCTACAAGGGGTTGTTCCTCAAGCCCGACGAACTGCCTTCGGCGATGATCGGCAAGCCGTTCCCGGCGTTCTCGCTGGCGAGCGTGCAGGGCGATCGTAGCCTCACCCAAGACGACCTGATCGGTCGCCCGGCGTTGGTCAACGTGTGGGGTACCTGGTGCCCGTCGTGCAAGGTCGAGCACCCGTACCTGAACCAGTTGGCCGAGCAGGGCGTGGTAATCCACGGCGTCAACTACAAGGACGACAACGTCGCCGCGCTGAAATGGCTGGCTGAGTTCCACAACCCGTACCAGCTGAACATCGCCGACCAGCAAGGCTCGCTGGGCCTGGACCTGGGCGTGTACGGCGCGCCGGAAACCTTCCTGATCGACGCCAAGGGCATCATCCGCTACAAGCACGTGGGCGTGGTCGATGCCACGGTGTGGCGCGAGCAGCTGGCGCCGCTGTACCAGGGGCTGGTCGATGAGGCCCGGCCATGAGGCGCTGGCTGGCGGCCGCCGTGCTCGGCCTGAGCCTGGTCGGGGTGGCCAAGGCGGCCATCGACACCTACCAGTTCCGCGATGACGCCGAGCGCGAGCGCTATCAGCAACTGACCAAGGAACTGCGCTGCCCCAAGTGCCAGAACCAGGACATCGCCGACTCCAACGCGCCCATCGCCGCCGACCTGCGCCGCGAGATCTTCCGCATGCTGGGCGAGGGTAAGGACAACCAGCAGATCGTCGATTTCATGGTCGATCGCTATGGCGACTTCGTGCGTTACAAGCCGGCGCTCAGCGGGCGCACCTGGCTGCTCTGGTTCGGCCCGGGGATCCTCCTGATTGGAGGCTTCGTGGTGTTGGCGCTGATCGTGCGCCGTCGCCGTGGCCAGGCCGTGGCCGGCAACACCGAACTGTCCGCCGACGAACGCGAGCGTCTGGCCAAACTGCTGGATAAAGAACGTACCCATGACTGAATTCTGGCTTAGTGCGGGCCTGCTGCTGCTCGCCGCCCTGGCTTTCCTGCTGCTGCCGATCCTGCGCGGTCGCCGCCGTCAGCAGGCCGAGCAGGACCGTACCGCCCTCAATGTGGCGCTCTATGAGGAGCGCGTCGCCGAACTGGCTGCCCAACAGGCGGCCGGCGTTCTTGACGAACAACAACTGGCCAATGGCCGTGACGAGGCCGCCCGTGAGCTGCTGGCCGATACCGAGCGTGGCGACGTGATCCGCCAGGGCCACCTGGGCAAGGCCGTGCCGTTGCTGGCGGCGGTGCTGGTGCCGGCCATGGCCCTGGGGCTGTACCTGCACTTCGGCGCCGCGGACAAGGTCGAACTGACCCAGGAGTTCGCCCGCGCGCCGCAGTCGATGGCGGAAATGACCACGCGCCTGGAGCGTGCGGTACAGGCCCAACCCGACTCGGCCGAAGGTCTGTACTTCCTTGGTCGTGCCTATATGGCCGAGCAGCGGCCAGCCGACGCGGCCAAGGCCTTCGAGCGCGCCGTGGCCCTGGCCGGGCGTCAGCCCGAGTTGCTCGGACAATGGGCGCAGTCGCTGTACTTCGCCGCCGATAAACAGTGGTCGGCGCAACTGCAGGCGCTCACCGATGAAGCGCTGAAGGCTGACCCGCAGGAGGTCACCAGCCTAGGCCTGCGTGGTATCGCCGCCTTCGAGGGCGAGCGCTACCAGGAGGCCATCGACTTCTGGCAACGCCTACTGGCGCAGTTGCCGCAGGGCGACGCGTCCCGTGACGCGCTGCAGGGCGGCATTGACCGCGCCGCCGACAAGCTCAAGGCCGGGGGCGGCAAGGTGGCCGAGACGGCGCGCCTGAAGGTACGGGTGGAGCTGGCAGCGGCGCTCAAGGACAAGGTGCGCCCCGACGACACCGTGTTCATCTTCGCCCGCGCCAGCAATGGCCCGCCCATGCCGCTGGCGGCCAAGCGGGTGACCGTGGCGCAGCTGCCGATCGAGGTGGAGTTGTCCGATGCCGACGCGATGATGCCGCAGATGAAACTGTCGGACTTCGCCGAAGTCCAACTGGTTGCCCGCGTCTCGCGCGCCGGGCAGCCCACCCACGGTGAATGGAAGGGCCAGAGCGCCCCGCTGGCCACCGGCACCCAGGGCACCCAGCATGTGACCATCGACAGTCCCGACTCATAAGAGAGCAGCCCCATGAACAGCACCGTCCGCCTGACCCTGATTTCCCTGGCCCTGGGTCTTTCCGCGTGTACGGTGCATCAGCCCGGGGAGCGTGAACCGCTGCCGCCGATCGAGACCACGCCGCCGCACAAGGGGCCGGTGGTCAAGCCCTTGCCGGGTGGCCAGCCCGGGACGCAACCGAGCAAGCCGGCGGCGATACCCAAGCCGATGCCACGCACTTCCGCCAGCTTCGCGCCGCCGCCGGGGGGCGCCAGCCACTGGGACCCGAAGCTGGGGGTCTATGTGCTGGAGAAGCAGCCCAACACCTTCTACCGCCAGCGCACCTATTACCGCTGGAACAATGGCTGGAGCTGGTCGCTGAGTCCCAACGGACCGTGGCAGGACACTGACAGCAGTGGTGTGCCGGGCGGGTTGGGCAGGGCGTTCGGGCAGTAATCAACGTTGACCTGATCGCAGGGCAAGCAACTGGCATAATCCCCCTTCGCATTCAACCGGAGGGTGGCATGAGCAAGACAGTCCTGGTGCTGGTGGAAACCGTCGATGACTACCTGCCGCTATTGGAACGGGCCGGCTACCGCCTGATCCGCGCACCCTCGCCGCAAATGCGCACCGACGCCATCGCCCGCCATGCCGGCGAGATTGATGCCGTGCTCACGCGTGGCCCGCTGGGCCTCACGGCTGACGAAATTGCCACGCTGACCCAACTTCAAATCATCTGTGTGATCGGTGCCGGCTATGAGCAGGTCGATCTCGAGGCCGCTGCGGCCCGCGGCATAACCGTCACCAATGGTGCGGGCGCCAACGCCGGGCCCGTCGCCGACCATGCCATGGCGCTGCTGCTGGCGCTGTTGCGCGATATTCCCCGTGCCGATGCCAGTACCCGCCGTGGCGAATGGAACCGGGTGATCAGCCCCTCGGTCAGCGGCAAGCGGCTGGGCATCATCGGCCTGGGCGCGGTTGGCCAGGCCATCGCCCGCCGTGCGAGCCACGGCTTTGACATGCACGTCAGCTACCATAGCCGCACGCCTCGTCGGGGCCAGCCCTACACCTGGTACGACAGCCCGTTGCACCTGGCCGAAGCCGTGGACATTCTGGTGGTCGCGACGCCCGGTGGCAGTGGCACCCGGCATCTGGTCGATGGCTCGGTACTGGAGGCCTTGGGCGCCGAGGGGTACCTGGTCAACATTGCCCGGGCCAGCGTGGTGGATACCACGGCGTTGGTCACTGCGCTGGAGCGGGGCGTGATCGCGGGGGCCGCGCTGGATGTGTTCGATGACGAGCCTGCGGTGCCCGATGCGCTCAAGGCGCTGGGCAACACGGTGCTGACCCCGCATGTGGCGGGGCAGTCGCCGGAAGCGGCGCGCGATACCGTGGCCCTGGTACTGCGTAACCTGCAGGCATTCTTTGCCGGCGAGCCGGTGTTGACGCCGGTTCGCGGTTGAATCCTTTCTGAAGTCCGCCCGGCGCGGTGCCGGGCCTGAGGAGTTTGTACATGCAACTTGAGATTTTCCAGGTCGACGCGTTTTCATCCGAGCCGTTCGGCGGCAATCCCGCAGCGGTGATTCCATTGCAGCAGTGGCTGCCCGACGAGGTGCTGCAACGCATTGCTGAAGAGAACAATCTGTCCGAGACGGCGTTCTTCGTGCGTAACGGTGAAACGTTCGACCTGCGCTGGTTCACGCCGGCGGTGGAGGTTGACCTGTGTGGGCATGCGACGTTGGCGGCGGCATGGGTGTTGTTCGAGCAGTTGGGCGAGCAGGCCGAGGTGTTGCGGTTCAATACCCGTAGCGGGGAGTTGCGGGTTCGGCGTGATGCCGATGGCCTGCTGGCGATGGATTTCCCGGCCAAGCAGCCGGAGGCCGTGGAAATTCCGGCGGGATTGTTGGAGGCGCTTGGGTTAAGTGAGGCTCGGGCGTTGTACCGGACCGACGATTATGTACTGGTGATTGACGATGTCTCGCTGATCGAGGGGCTCAAGCCGGATTTCGTGGCGTTGTCGGCGTTTGATGTACGGGGGATTGCGGTGACGGCGGCGGGGCGGGGGTTTGATTTCGTCACGCGGTGGTTTGGGCCTCGGGTGGGGGTCAATGAAGATCCGGTGACCGGGTCGGCGCATACGTCCTTGGCGCCCTACTGGGCGCAGCGGTTGGGCAAGAGCAGCTTGCGCTGTGAGCAGGGTGGGGGGCGCAAGGGGCAGTTGCAGTGTGATTTGCCGGGGAATGGGCGGGTGATTATCAGTGGGCGGGGGGCGCTTTATTTGCGGGGTGTGGTTTTTGTTTGAGTTGCTGGAATGATTGTGGTTTCAAGCGTTGTGCGCGCATTCATTTACGGAGGGTGTGATTCGCCAATCGGCCTCCCGTTTTTCCCGCGAATTGGCCATTTGCCGCTCACAAACCTGGGCTTAACCTGCAGGTAGATATCCCTCAGGAGAAGCCCCATGCGATTCATCCATCTAGCCGTTGTGCTGTTGACGTCAAGCCTGCTCGCACTACTGTCACCTGCCTGGGCCCACGGCGAGAAACCCGATCAGGTCAGGATTCTGCAGGAGCAGCTCCCGACCAATGCCCCAGGCAAGAGAGCTGTAATGCTCATGGTCAGCTATGGCCCCGGCCAGGCGTCGCCCGCCCACCAGCATCCGGGAGCGGTCATGGCCTATGTATTGGAAGGAGCGGTGACCTCCAAACTCAACGACGAGCCGGAGAAAACCTACCAGGCCGGCGAGTTCTGGTACGAGGCGCCGGGCACCGTGCACAGCGTGTCGCGCAATGCCAGCAAGCGCGCGCCGGCCAAGCTGCTGGTCTGGAGCCTGGTGGAGGAGGGCAAGCCGGTGACCGAGCCCTTGCCCAAGCCCTGAATCGCAGGCAATAAAAAACCTCCAGTGCTTGCGCATCTGGAGGTTTTCAGTATTTGGCTCCGCGACCTGGACTCGAACCAGGGACCCAATGATTAACAGTCATTTGCTCTACCGACTGAGCTATCGCGGAATCTGCGCGTATCTTACCGATTGCCCGGGGGAAGTCAAGCTTCCCCCAAGACAATCAAGCAGTTACAGCACTTCGACGATGGCCTTGGTGACCACGTGAATGTTGCTCTGGTTCAGGGCGGCGACCGCGATGCGGCCGGTGTCCAGGGCGTAGATGCCGAACTCGTTCTTCAGGCGCGCCACTTGCTCCACGGTCAGGCCCGAGTAGGAGAACATGCCGCACTGGCGACCGACAAAGCTGAAGTCGCGCTTGGCGCCGTATTCGGCCAGCAGCTCGACCATCTGCTTGCGCATGCCGTGGATGCGCTCGCGCATCTCGGCCAGCTCGGTTTCCCACATCTGGCGCAGCTCGGGGCTGTTGAGCACGGCGGCGACGATGCTGGCGCCGTGGGTCGGCGGGTTGGAGTAGGTGGTGCGGATCACGCGCTTGACCTGCGACAGCACGCGGGTGCTTTCGTCTTTCGAGGCGGTGACGATCGACAGCGCGCCGACGCGCTCGCCATACAGCGAGAACGACTTGGAGAACGAGCTGGATACGAAGAACTCCAGGCCCGATTCGGCGAACAGGCGCACGGCGAAGGCGTCTTCGTCGATGCCGGCACCGAAGCCCTGGTAGGCCATGTCCAGGAACGGGATGTGGCCCTTGGCCTTGACCACTTCCAGGACATTCTTCCAGTCGTCCAGCGACAGGTCGACACCGGTTGGATTGTGGCAGCAGGCGTGCAGGACGATGACCGAGCCGGCTGGCAGTTTGTTCAGGTCCTCGAGCATGCCGGCGCGGTTGACGTCGTGGCTGGCGGCATCGTAGTAACGGTAGGTCTGTACCGGGAAGCCGGCGCTCTCGAACAGGGCACGGTGGTTTTCCCAGCTCGGATCGCTGATGGCCACAACGGCGCCCGGCTGCAGACGCTTGAGGAAGTCGGCGCCGATCTTCAGCGCGCCGGTGCCGCCCACGGCCTGCACGGTGACCACGCGGCCGGCGGCCAGCAGCGGCGACTCGGCGCCGAAGATCAGCTTCTGCACGGCCTGGTCGTACTGGGCGATGCCGTCGATCGGCAGGTAGCCGCGGGAGGCGTGCTGGGCGGCACGGGCGGTCTCGGCCTCGATCACCGCGCGCAGCAGCGGGATGCGGCCTTCCTCATTGCAGTAGACGCCCACGCCCAGGTTCACCTTGTCGGTGCGTGGGTCGGCGTTGAATGCTTCGTTGAGGCCCAGGATAGGGTCGCGGGGTGCCAGCTCGACAGCGGAAAACAGGCTCATTGTTACCTTGGCTCTGATAGGAGAGTGATAGGGGTCGCCACGCTCCAGCCGAAGGCACTGAAGCGGTGCGCAAACGGGGAGTCAGTATAGTGATACCGACCGGTCACTGCGACAGTCTGGCGCAGCTTTTCCGGCTGTTTGCGCAAATATTTTTCGACCATTGGTCGAATTGCCCGGTCCATTGACATGAACGTTCACACGTCGGCCTTGAATGCCGCGCCCAGGGCGCGCATTTGGGTATAGACTACTGGCTAAATTTACAGTTGCCGCGACATCCACGAGGTCCGTCATGTCCGAGTTCCAGCTCGTCACCCGATTCCAGCCGGCCGGCGACCAGCCCGAGGCCATTCGCCAGATGGTCGAGGGCATCGACGCGGGCCTGTCGCACCAGACCCTGCTCGGGGTCACCGGCTCGGGCAAGACCTTCAGCATCGCCAACGTCATCCAGCAGGTGCAGCGCCCGACCATGGTGCTGGCGCCGAACAAGACCCTGGCTGCGCAGTTGTACGGCGAGTTCAAGGCGTTCTTCCCGAACAACGCGGTGGAGTACTTCGTCTCCTACTACGACTACTACCAGCCCGAAGCCTATGTGCCGTCGTCGGACACCTTCATCGAGAAGGACGCGTCGATCAACGATCACATCGAGCAGATGCGCCTGTCGGCGACCAAGGCGCTGCTGGAGCGGCGCGACGCGATTATCGTCACCACCGTCTCGTGCATCTACGGCCTGGGCAGTCCTGAGACCTACCTGAAAATGGTCCTGCACGTCGACCGCGGCGACAAACTCGATCAGCGCGCCCTGCTGCGGCGCCTGGCCGACCTGCAGTACACCCGCAACGAGATGGACTTCGCCCGCGCCACCTTCCGCGTGCGTGGCGACGTGATCGACATCTTCCCGGCCGAATCGGACCTGGAGGCGATCCGCATCGAGCTGTTCGACGACGAGGTGGAGAATATCGCCGCCTTCGACCCGCTGACCGGCGAGGTGATTCGCAAGCTGCCGCGGTTCACCTTCTACCCCAAGAGCCACTACGTGACCCCGCGGGAAACCCTGGTCGAGGCCGTGGACGGGATCAAGGAGGAGCTCAAGGAGCGCCTGGAGTACCTGAATTCGCACAACAAGCTGGTGGAGGCCCAGCGCCTGGAGCAGCGCACCCGCTTCGACCTGGAGATGATCCTCGAGCTGGGCTACTGCAATGGCATCGAGAACTACTCGCGCTACCTCTCCGGACGCCCGGCCGGCGCGCCGCCGCCCACGCTCTACGACTACCTGCCCGATGACGCGCTGCTGGTGATCGACGAATCCCACGTCAGCGTTCCCCAGGTCGGCGCCATGTACAAGGGCGATCGCTCGCGCAAGGAAACCCTGGTGGAGTATGGCTTCCGCCTGCCGTCGGCACTGGACAACCGGCCGATGCGCTTCGACGAATGGGAGGCGGTCAGCCCACAGACCATCTTCGTCTCCGCCACGCCCGGCCCCTACGAGGCCGAGCACGCCGGGCGGGTGGTGGAGCAGGTGGTGCGGCCGACCGGCCTGGTCGATCCGCAGGTCGAGGTGCGCCCGGCGTTGACCCAGGTGGACGACCTGTTGTCGGAGATCGGCAAGCGCGTGGCCGTGGGCGAGCGGGTGCTGGCCACCACGCTGACCAAGCGCATGGCCGAGGACCTCACCGATTACCTGGCCGACCACGATGTGCGGGTGCGCTACCTGCACTCGGATATCGACACCGTCGAGCGGGTCGAGATCATCCGCGACCTGCGCCTGGGCACCTTCGACGTGCTGGTGGGGATCAACCTGCTGCGCGAGGGCCTGGACATGCCCGAGGTGTCGCTGGTGGCGATCCTCGATGCCGACAAGGAGGGCTTCCTGCGTTCCGAGCGCTCGCTGATCCAGACCATCGGTCGTGCCGCGCGCAACCTCAACGGCAAGGCGATCCTCTACGCCGACAACATCACCGGCTCCATGCAGCGGGCCATTGACGAGACCGAGCGGCGTCGGGCCAAGCAGGTGGCGTTCAACGAAGCCAATGGCATCGTGCCCAAGGGCGTGGTCAAGGACATCACCGACATCATGGAAGGCGCCACGGTGCCGGGAGCGCGGAGCAAGAAGCGCAAGGGCATGGCCAAGGCGGCGGAGGAGGCCGAGCGCTACGAGGCCGAGCTGCAGACCCCGGCGCAGATCACCAAGCGCATCAAGCAGCTGGAAGAAAAGATGTTCCAGTTCGCCCGCGATCTGGAGTTCGAGGCCGCCGCGCAGTTGCGCGACGAAATCGGCAAGCTGCGCGAGCGCCTGCTGGCCAGCTAAAGCCCTACGCAATCACTGTAGGAGATTGCCCAGCCCTTCGGGCTACGCTCCCACAGGGATCGCGCTAGCTTTAGCAGTTGAGCAAGACAGTTGCTCCTACAGGTCAAGGCGTGACTCGATCAATGCGCCTCGCCCGCCTTCAACCCCTGCGGCAATGTGCGCGTCAGCAGCACCGCCAACATGCTCACCGCCAGCCCGATCCCGACAAAATGAAAGGCATCGTTGTAGGCCATGATCAAGGCCTGCTGGTGGGTAATCTCCGACAGCTTGCCCAGCGCCGCGTTTTCGCTGCCCAGCCGCTCCGCCAACTGCGCCAGACGCTCCGCCACCTGCGGATTGTTCGGCACCACCGCCTCGCGCAGGTAGTCGAAGTATTCCTTGGTCCGCGCATCCAGCAGCGTCGCCAGCAAGGCGATGCCGATGGCGCCGCCCAAGTTGCGCAGGATGTTGAACAGGCTCGACGCCGAGCCCGCGTCCTGGGGCTGGATATAGGCCGTGGCAATCAGTGAGATGGTCACCATGATCATCGGTTGGCCAAGGGCGCGAATCACCTGGATCTGGTTGAACTGCGGCCCGGCGAAGTCCGGGTTGAGCACCCCGGAGCCAAAACTGGCCGCGCCGAACAGGCAAAAACCCAGGGCGCACAGCACCTTGGGCGGGATCACCTTCATCAGCTGCGGCACCAGCGGGATCAGGAACAGCTGTGGCACGCCCATCCACATGATCACCTCGCCGATCTGCAGGGCGTTGTAGCCCTGGATCTGCGCCAGGTACAGCGGCAGCAAGTAGATCGATCCGTACAGGCCGACGCCCATGCCCAGGCTGGCGATGCTCGACAGGCCGAAGTTGCGGTTGCCGAGGATTCGCAGGTTGATCAGCGGGTGCGGGCGGGAGAACTGCAGGATCACGAACAGGATCAGGCTGAGCAGGGCGACGCTGCCCAGGCTGACAATCAGGTTCGACTCCAGCCAGTCCTTGCGATGCCCCTCCTCGAGAAACACCTGCAGACAGCCCAGGCCCAGGCCAAGAGTGACGATGCCGGCGTAGTCGGTGCTCTTGAGCAGTTCCCAGTGCGCTTCCTTCTTCTCCAGCCCGTAGAGCAGGCCGGCGATCATCACCAGCCCCGGCGGGATGTTGATGTAGAAGATGTACTCCCAGCCCCAGTTCTCGGTCAGCCAGCCGCCCAGGGTCGGGCCGATGGAGGGGGCGAAGGTGGCGGTCATGGCGAACATGGCCATGCCCTTGGCGCGGTGGTGTTCGGGCAGCTTGATCAGGGTCAGGGTGAACGCCAGCGGGATCAGCGCGCCACCGGTGAAACCCTGCAGGGCGCGAAACACGATCATGCTCTCGAGGTTCCAGGCCATCGAGCACAGCAGCGACGACACCAGGAAGCCCAGCGACACCCACACCGCCAGGCGCCGGGCCGAGAGCAGTTGCACCAGCCAGGCGGTCAGCGGGATCATGATGATCTCGGCCACCAGGTAGGAGGTGGAGATCCACGAGCCTTCTTCCAGGGTCGCCGACAGCGCGCCCTGGATGTCCTTGAGCGAAGAGTTGGTGATCTGGATGTCCAGCACCGCCATGAAGGCGCCGAGCATCACGCTCATCACCGCGATCCAGTCGCGCCGGGTCGGCTCCGCGGTGGGGCGCAGCGGCGCGTCACCGGCCATCGGTATCCCCATCGCGCAGGTCGACCGTGGCGGTGACCGACATGCCCGGGCGGATGCGCCCATGCAGCGGGTTGTCGGCGGCGAAGGTCAGCTTGACCGGAATGCGCTGCACCACCTTGGTGAAGTTGCCGGTGGCGTTGTCTGGCGGCAACAGGCTGAACTGCGCGCCGGAAGCGGCAAACAGGCTGTTCACGCGGCCTTCGATCGGGGTATCGGGGTAGCTGTCGAACCGCAGTTCGGCGTGCTGCCCGGGGTGCATCCTTCCGATCTGGGTTTCCTTGAAATTGGCCTGTACCCAGATGTCCTCGTCGGGGACGATCGACAGCAGGTAGGCACCGGCCTGGACCACTTGGCCATTGCGGGCGCTGCGCTGGCCAATGGTGCCGCTGATCGGCGCATGGATCGCGCAGCGGGTCAGGTTCAGCTCGGCCTGGGCCAGGTCGGCGCGGGCATTGGCGATCTGCGCGTCAAGGCGCTTGAGTTCGGCGTTCAGGGCGTCGACCTGCTGGCGCTGGCCCTTGAGGTCAGCCTGGGCCTTGTCTACCTGCGAGCGGGCGACATGACTTTCCGCCGACAAGGTGGTGACCCGCTCTTCGGAGACGAAGCCGGGCTTGCGCAGGGCCTGGGCACGGTTGAGGTCCAACTGCGAGCGGTCGAGGGTGGCCTGGCTGGCGGCCACCTGGGCCTGACCGGCCGCGATCAGGCTGCCTTGCTGGGTCAGGCGGCTACGCGCCTGGGCCAGTTCCGCCTCGCGGGTGGCCAGGGCCGCGCGGGCGCGCTCGACGGCCAGTTCGAAGTCGGCGGCTTCCAGGCGCACCAAAAGGTCGCCCTTGCGCACGTGCTGGTTGTCCTCGACCCGCACCTCTTCGATGCGCGCGCCCAGCTGGCTGGAGATGCGGGTGATCTCGCCTTGGACATAGGCGTTGTCGGTGCTCTCAAAGAAGCGCCCCTTGAAGTACCAGTGGGCCAGGAAGGCGAGGCCGACCAGCAGCACCAGGGAGATGAAGACCAGCAGGCGGCGTTTGAGTGGAGTGGGCATGGGAGGCTGTCGTTGCGAGAATGTAAGCAAATTTAACAGCGCTCGGCAGTCCCCTCACAAGTGACGATCGCGCCATTGCTGGAGCCCGGTACCTGCTCCCTGCTAACATCCCGCCTTTGTTTCTCTTTGTTCGAGACTCTCCATGACCACCGTTCGCACGCGTATCGCGCCATCGCCCACCGGCGACCCCCATGTCGGCACCGCCTACATCGCCCTGTTCAACTACTGCTTCGCCAAGCAGCACGGCGGTGAGTTCATCCTGCGGATCGAAGACACCGACCAGTTGCGCTCCACCCGCGAGTCCGAGCAGCAGATCTTCGACGCCCTGCGCTGGCTCGGCATCGAGTGGAACGAAGGCCCGGACGTGGGCGGCCCGCACGGTCCATACCGGCAGAGCGAGCGTGGCGAGATCTACGCCAAGTACGCCAAGCAACTGGTCGACGCCGGCCACGCCTTCTACTGCTTCTGCACCGCCGAAGAGCTGGAGCAGATGCGTGCCGAGCAGATGGCCCGCGGCGAAACCCCGCGCTACGATGGCCGCGCCCTGCTGCTGAGCGACGATGAAGTGCAGCGCCGCCTGGCCGCTGGCGAGCCGCATGTGATCCGCATGAAGGTGCCGAGCGAAGGCGTCTGCGTCGTGCCGGACATGCTCCGTGGCGATGTCGAGATTCCGTGGGACCGCATGGACATGCAGGTGCTGATGAAGAACGACGGCCTGCCGACCTACTTCCTGGCCAACGTGGTCGACGATCACCTGATGGGCATCACCCACGTGCTGCGCGGCGAAGAGTGGCTGCCGTCGGCGCCCAAGCTGATCAAGCTGTACGAGTACTTCGGCTGGGAACAGCCCAAGCTGTGCTACATGCCGCTTTTGCGCAACCCCGACAAGAGCAAGCTGTCCAAGCGCAAGAACCCGACCTCGGTGACCTTCTACGAGCGCATGGGCTTCATGCCTGAAGCCATGCTCAACTACCTGGGTCGCATGGGCTGGTCGATGCCGGACGAGCGCGAGAAGTTCTCGCTGGCCGAGATGGTCGAGCACTTCGACCTGTCGCGCATCTCCCTGGGCGGTCCGATCTTCGACATCGAGAAGCTGTCTTGGCTGAACGGCCAGTGGCTGCGTGAGCTGCCGGTGGAAGAGTTCGCCGCGCGCGTGCAGAAGTGGGCGTTCAATAGCGACTACATGATGAAGATCGCCCCGCACGTGCAAGGCCGGGTCGAGACCTTCAGCCAGGTTGCCCCGTTGGGAGGCTTTTTCTTCGAGGGCGCGCTCAAGCTCGACGCCAAGCTGTTCGAGAGCAAGAAGCTGTCGGCCGATCAGGTACGCCAGGTGATGCAGCTGATCCTGTGGAAGCTGGAAAGCCTGCGTCAGTGGGAAAAGGACCGCATCACCGGCTGTATCCAGGCCGTGGTCGAGTCGCTGGAGTTCAAGTTGCGCGATGCCATGCCGCTGATGTTCGCCGCCATCACCGGCCAGGCCAGCTCGGTGTCGGTGCTCGACGCCATGGAAATCCTCGGTCCCGACCTGACCCGCTACCGCCTGCGCCAGGCCATCGACCTGCTCGGTGGCGTGTCGAAGAAGGAAAACAAGGAGTGGGAGAAGCTGCTGGCGAATATCGCCTGATGGCGTACTGAAGGCGGTCGCTGAACCTTGTGGGAGCGGCCTTGCGTCGCGAAAGGACCGCAACGCGGTCCCGCGAATTTAGCTTCCACGCAATAATCGCCGGGGCCGCTGTGCGGCCCTTTCGCGACGCAAGGCCGCACCCACAGGCATTTCCCTCGCGGCCAAGTAATCGGTAGCAGCAGGGCAGGGCGGTAAGTGATTGTTATCTGTGAAAAAAATTTTGAATATTTTCAAAAATTCGTTTGACAGCCCTGCAATCCGATCTTAATATGCGCCCCGTCCACAGCGATGAACGAAAACGAAACGCCAGGCACCCAGCCAGCGCTTCGGTTCAAAGCGACATTGTGGGGCTATAGCTCAGCTGGGAGAGCGCCTGCATGGCATGCAGGAGGTCAGCGGTTCGATCCCGCTTAGCTCCACCAAATTCCGACTGATGGCCAAGGCCGTCAGGCAAGACCGGTTCCAGCAAACGGGTCTTGAAGGTAAGAAGGTTCGTCCCCTTCGTCTAGTGGCCTAGGACACCGCCCTTTCACGGCGGTAACAGGGGTTCGAGTCCCCTAGGGGACGCCAGTTTCACACAAGCGATGTTTAAAATGTCGCTGGGCCGCGAGGCTAGAAATCCGGGGCTATAGCTCAGCTGGGAGAGCGCCTGCATGGCATGCAGGAGGTCAGCGGTTCGATCCCGCTTAGCTCCACCAATTTTGCCGCGATTCGCGAAAGCGGGTCGGCACGAAGGTTAAAGTCCCCTTCGTCTAGTGGCCTAGGACACCGCCCTTTCACGGCGGTAACAGGGGTTCGAGTCCCCTAGGGGACGCCACTTTTACCCGCGTTTGCGGGCGTTGAATAGCTCATCATCCAGATCGGTGAGTTATTTGTTTTACTCGGGGCTATAGCTCAGCTGGGAGAGCGCCTGCATGGCATGCAGGAGGTCAGCGGTTCGATCCCGCTTAGCTCCACCAATTTGCCACGATTCGCAGCGGCGAGTCGGCACGAAGGTTAAAGTCCCCTTCGTCTAGTGGCCTAGGACACCGCCCTTTCACGGCGGTAACAGGGGTTCGAGTCCCCTAGGGGACGCCAATTTTTTACCTGCGTTTTGCAGGACTTATAAGGCTCATTCGATTATTGAATGGGCCTTTTGTTTTTTCTGCCTCCCGAAAACTGTCGCTGCGCCGATCAATGGCCGTAGATTCCGCTTGCCAGAAAATATTATGAATATAATATGATGACCATAATGTTTTGAGGTGAGCCATGAGCGACAAGAAGAGCAAGACCCGCGAACGCATCCTCGATGCCGCCCGCAGCGCGTTGGTGCAACGGGGGCCGGCCGAGCCGAGCGTCAGCCAGGTCATGGGCGCCGCGGGGCTGACGGTCGGCGGCTTCTATGCCCACTTCGACAGCAAGGACGAGCTCATGCTCGAGGCGTTCAGCCAGTTGCTCGGCGAGCGCCGCGCCTTGCTCGCCCAGCTCGATCCCGCCCTTGACGGCGCCGAGCGCCGGGCCCTGGTGGCGGCTTTCTACCTGTCGCGCAAGCACCGTGATTCCGAGGTGCAGGCGTGCCCGATTCCCAATGCACTGAGCGAGATGCAACGCCTGCCGGAGGCGTTTCGCAATGTGTTGGCCGAACACATCGAGTTGATGACCGCACAGATGGTCGATCGACCCGAAGACATCGACAAGGCGCTCGCCGATTTCGCCCTGATGGTGGGTGGCCTGGCCGTGGCCCGTGCCCTGGGCGATGGCGAACTGTCCGACCGTATCCTGCGCGCCGCCAAGTCGGCGGTGATCTGAGCAACCTGACCCTGGAGCAAGGCGATGACTACCCTGAGCTGGATTCGTGGCGTCAATGGCACTCTCGGCCACCTGGTCCCCGAGCATGTCGCCGGCAAGATGCGCCGTGCCTTCATGACGCCGCGCGCCTTGCCGCCCAAAACCTGGGAGCTGCCGCTGCTGGCCCGCGCCGAGCGCATCACCCTGCGTTTCGGGCTGTCGGCGCTGCGCTGGGGGCAGGGGCCGACGGTGTTGCTGATGCATGGCTGGGAAGGGCGCCCGACCCAGTTCGCGGCGTTGATCGAGCGGCTGGTCGACAGCGGCCACACCGTGGTGTCGCTGGAAGGGCCGGCCCATGGGCGCTCGCCCGGCGAGCAGGCGCATGTGGTGGCGTTCGCTCGCGCTTTGCTGGAGGCCGCCGCCGAGCTGCCGCCGTTGCGGGCGGTGATTGGCCACTCCATGGGCGGCGCCAGCCTGTTGCTGGCCCTGCAATGGGGGCTGCGCACCGATGCGGCAGTCAGCATCGCCGCGCCGGCACGCCTGCTTGGCGTGCTGCGTGGCTTCGCCCGGCGTCTTGGCCTGCCGGCCCGGGCCAGGGCCGCATTCATCCGTCAGGTGGAGCGGGATGTCGGCGTGCAGGTGGCGCGCCTGGATGTCAGTGGCTATCAGCTGGATGTGCCGGGCCTGGTGGTGCATGCCGAGGACGATCCGGTGGTGCCGGCCGGCGAGGCGCCGGTAATTCACCAAGCCTGGTTCGACAGCCGCTTGCTGCTGCTGGAAGAGGGCGGCCATCAGCGGGTGTTGGCCGACCCGCGCCTGGGCGAGGCGGTGATGGAGCTGCTGGCGCGCTCCAGCCAACGCGCGCGGCAAAGCGCCTGAGCATCCGTTACACTCTGCCCGGTCACTGAACACCGGGAGCGGGCATGAGCTGGGATCTGGCAGCACCATTCATCATCGACCTACGCGTCGGCAGCGAGGACATCGACGGCCTCGGTCACGCCAACAACGCCGTCTATGTCACCTGGCTTGAGCGCTGTGCCTGGCGCCATTCCCAGCGCCTGGGGCTGGACCTGGCCGAGTATCGCCGGCTGGACCGGGCGATGGCGGTGGTCCGCCATGAAATCGACTACCTCGCCGCCGCCTATGAGGACGACGAGCTGCAGCTGGCCACCTGGATCGTCGACTGGGACCAGCGCCTGCGCATGACCCGGCGCTTCCAGCTCAAGCGTCCGAGTGACGGCGTCACCTTGCTGCGGGCGCAGACCACCTTCGCCTGCATCGAGCTGTCCAGCGGCAAGCCCAAGCGCATGCCGGCGCAATTCCTCGATGGTTACGGTCCGGCGCTGACCGGCCGCTGAAGCGCGGCGTTTTTTTGCTAGACTGCCGCCTTTTGCGTGGCGAGACCCTGAAATGCAAATTGCCCTGGCCCCGATGGAGGGGCTGGTCGACAACATCCTGCGCGACGTCCTGACCCGGGTGGGCGGCATCGATTGGTGCGTCACCGAGTTCATCCGCGTCTGCGACCGCCTGCTGCCGGCGTCGTCGTTCGACAAGCTGGCGCCGGAGCTGCGCCAGGGCGCGCGCACCGCCGCCGGCGTGCCGATGCGCGTGCAATTGCTCGGCTCGGATCCGGTGTGCCTGGCTGAAAATGCGGCCCTGGCCTGCGAGCTGGGCGCGCCGGTCATCGACCTGAACTTCGGCTGCCCGGCCAAGACCGTCAACAAGTCTCGGGGCGGGGCGGTGCTGCTCAAGGAGCCCGAGCTGCTGCATGCCATTGTCCGCGAGGTGCGGCGCGCGGTGCCGGCGCATATCCCGGTGACCTCGAAGATGCGCCTGGGCTACGACAGCCCCGACGGCGCGCTGGACTGCGCCAGGGCGCTGGCCGAAGGCGGCTCGGCGCACCTGGTGGTGCATGCGCGGACCAAGGTCGAGGGCTACAAGCCGCCGGCCCATTGGGAGTGGGTGGCGCGGGTGCAGGATGTGGTCGCGGTGCCGGTGTTCGCCAATGGCGAGATCTGGACGGTCGACGACTGGCGGCGCTGCCGCGAAGTCAGCGGTGCCAAGGACATCATGCTGGGGCGCGGGCTGGTGTCGCGCCCGGACCTGGCGCTGCAGATCGCCGCGGCCCGCGATGGCGTCGAGTACCAGCCGATGAGCTGGGATGAGTTGCTGCCACTGCTGCGCGAGTTCTGGCGCCAGGCCCAGGACAAGCTGTCGCCGCGCTACGCGCCGGGGCGAATGAAGCAGTGGCTGGCGATGTTGACCCGTGGCTATCCCGAGGCGGTGGCGCTGTTCGCTGAGTTGCGTCGAGAGGATGACTGCCAGCGGATCAGTGAGTTGCTGGGCGTGAAGATGCGCGCCGTTGAGGCTTGTGTCGCCTGAGTCGGCGCTTTCGCGGGGCAAGCCCGCTTCCACGAAACCATACCCAGTCGAAAATTTTTTCATGCCAGCCCTTGAAAGCCTTTTGCCAGGACCTATCTCTTGAGTACGCGATGCCGAAGTCGGGTCGCGTAGTGACTTTACTTGCTGAATCTCAGGAGTTAATGACCATGACTACCGCTTTCTCTCTTGCACCGCTTTTCCGCAACTCCGTCGGTTTCGACCGTTTCAACGACCTGTTCGAAGCCGCCGCCCGTAACGAGGCCGGTAGCAGCTACCCGCCCTACAACGTGGAAAAGCATGGCGATGACCACTATCGCATCGTGGTCGCCGCGGCCGGCTTCCAGGAACAGGACCTCGACCTGCAAGTCGAAAAAGGCGTCCTGACCGTGACCGGCGGCAAGCGCGACAACGCCAGCGAAGGCGTCACCTTCCTGCACCAGGGCATTGCCCAGCGCGCCTTCAAGCTGTCGTTCCGCCTGGCCGACCATATCGAGGTCAAGGGCGCGGGCCTGGCCAACGGCCTGCTCAGCATCGAACTGCTGCGCATTGTGCCGGAAGAAGCCAAGGCCAAGCGCATCCCGATCAACGGCGAAAAGCCGGCGCTGAACTGAGTTCGGCGGGATGAAAGAAAGGGCACCTTCGGGTGCCCTTTCTGCTTTGTGCCGGGGATGAATGCCCTTTGGCTGGCGTGGGAGCGGGCTTGTCCCGCGATTGCAATGCTGGGTCTCATACCGCAATCGCGGGGCAAGCCCGCTCCCACGCCATGCGTGAACCGTTACCAGGCCAGTTCAGTAATCCGCCGGCGCCTCCAGCAGCATCTGACGGAACTCCGGCAACGGCAGCGGTCGGCTGTGCAGATAGCCCTGGTAAAGGTGGCAACCCAGCCGCTCAAGGAACTCCAGCTGCTCGGTCAGCTCCACGCCTTCGGCAATCACCGCCAGTTCCAGGCTGCGTGCCATGGCGACGATGGCGCGGACGATCTCGGCGTCGTTGGGGTCGACCGGCGCGTCGCGCACGAAGGTCTGGTCGATCTTCAGCGCGTCCACCGGCAGGCGCTTGAGGTAGGTGAGCGAGGAATACCCCGTGCCGAAGTCGTCCATGGCGAAGCTCACGCCGTAGCCCTTGAGTTCGCGCATCTTGCTGATGGTGTCCTCCAGGTTCTGGATGACGATGCCTTCGGTGATCTCCAGCGTCAGCATGCGCCGCGGCAGGCGGTAGTCGTCGAGGCTGCGCAGGACCCGCTCGACGAAGTCGTTCTGGCGGAACTGCCGCGGGCTGATGTTGACACACAGGCTGAAGTCGTCGGCGTCGATCAGGCCGTCCGCGAGCATGTGCGAGCAGGCATCGCAGGCCTCGTCGAGGATCCAACTGCCGACTTCGAGGATCAGGCCGCTTTCCTCCAGCACCTGGATGAACTGCGCCGGCGGTTGCTGGCCCAACTGCGGATGGTGCCAGCGCAGCAGCACCTCGGCGCCGACGATGCGGTTGTCGCGGGCATCGACCTGGGGCTGGAAGTGCAGGGCCAGTTCACCCCGGGCCAGCGCCAGGCGTAGGTCGCTTTCCATGCGCAGGCGCTCGCTGGCTGCCTTCTGCATGGTGGTGTGGAACAGCTGGGTGGCGTTGCGTCCTGAGTCCTTGGCCCGATACAGGGCAATGTCGGCGCGTTTGAGCAGATCGGCGGGGGTGGTGCCATGGTCGGGGATCAGGGCCACGCCGATGCTCGGTGTCACCTGCAGGCGCTGCCCGTCCAGCGACATTGGCTCGGCCAGCAGCTCACGCAAGGTGTCGGCCAGTTCGCGAACCCGGCTTTCCACCACCTCGCGGCTGCCCTCCAGGCCGCTGAGCAGTACCACGAACTCGTCGCCGCCCAGGCGCGCCACGGTGTCCTCCAGGCGCACGCTGGCCTCGAGGCGGGCGGTGATGATCTTCAGTACCGTGTCGCCTACCGGATGGCCGAGGGAGTCGTTGATGTGCTTGAAGTGATCGAGGTCGAGGAACAGCAGCGCGCCGCGCAGGTTGTGGCGCTTGAGCAGCGCGATCTGCTGGCTCAGGCGGTCCATCAGCAGGGCGCGGTTGGGCAGGTTGGTCAGCGGGTCGTGGTAGGCCAGGTGGCGGATTTGCGCCTGGGCATTCTTCAGCAGGCTGACATCGCGGGCGGTGAGTAGCAGGCAGTCGGTTTCGTTGAGGCTGATCGGCTCCACCGAGACCTCCACCGTGAGGATGTCGCCACGTTTGTTGCGCCCGAGCATCTCGCGGTGATGCACCCGGCCGCGCTCGCGCAGCTCGTTGAGCAGGGCGGCACGCTGTTTTTCATCGGCCCAGATGCCGATTTCGTAGACCGTGCGACCCACCACTTCCTCGGGGCTGTAGCCGGTCAGCCGGCTGAAGCCGTCGTTGACCTCCACGTAGCGCCCGCTCTGGCGTTCGGTGATGGTGATGGCGTCGGGGCTGGAGTGGAATGCCTTGGCGAATTTTTCTTCGCTGGACTTGAGCGCCGCCTCGGCGCGTTGCTGCTGGGTGATGTCGCGCAGGGTGGTGACGCTGCAAGGCTGGCTGTCGACACTGATCAGGCGGCTCGAGATCACGCAGGTCAGCGGCGTGCCGTTGCGGTGGTTGACCACCACCGCCACATTGCTCAGGGCCTGGTCGCGGATCACCCGCTCGATGCGCTGGGCGCGTTCGGCCGATTCGGCCCACAGGCCGATCTCCTCGGCGGTCTGGCCGAGGATCTGCTCCGGGTTCCAGCCGAAGGTCTGGCTGAAGGCCGGGTTGATCTCGATGAACTGGCCGGTGTCCTGGCGGGTCACGCAGATCGGGTCGGGGCTGACCTGGAACAGGCTGGCGAATTTTTCTTCCGAGGCGCTCAGGCGCTGTTCGCGTTCGACCTGGTCGGTGATGTCGAGCAGGGTACCGGCCATGCGCAGGGGATTGCCGTGGTCGTCGCGGTACAGTCGGGCGCGGCTTTCGATATAGCGCGAGGCGCCGTTGTCCAGCTGCACGCGGTAGGTGATCTGGTAGTTGCCTGCCGGCCCCTCACGCAGGCTGCGATAGGCCTGGCGCATGGCGCTGCGCTCGTGCTCGGGCACGCCTTCGAAGAAGGCCTCGAACGATTCGTGGAAAGGTACCGGGTCCAGCCCGTGCAGCTGGGCGGCGCGGGCCGAGCCATAGAGCATGCCGCTGGGGATGTGCCAATCCCAGGTGCCGAGCTGGGCCGAGTCCAGGGCCAGGTCGAGGCGCTCCTGGCTGTCCTTGAGCGCCTGCTCGGCGCGTTTGCGCTCGGTGGTGTCGACGAAGGTGCTGATCAGGTAGGTGACGCCTTCGAGTTCGATGCCCTGGGTGCAGAGGATGCCGTCGTGGATCTTGCCGCTGGTGGCGCGGAACTGCACCTCCAAGGTCAATGGGCCGCTGCCGGCGCGGGTGGCGTCCATCACCAGGTGGCGCTGCTCGGGATTGACCCACAAACCCAGCTCCAGGCTGGTCTTGCCGACCACCTGGGCGCCCGGCCAGCCGAACATGTGCTCGAAATGCTGGTTGACCTCGATGATCATGCCGTCGTGGCGGCGGGTCAGGAGGATGGCGTTGGGGCTGAGGTGGAACAGGGTGGCGAAGCGCTTTTCCGAATTGATCAGCGCGGATTCCCGCTCGCGCTGGCGGGTGATCTCGCGAATGACCCCGATCATCTGTGGCCGGCCGTGGGGATCGTGGGTCAGGCTGCCGTTGATCTCCAGCCAGTGCACGCTGCCATCGGGCCAGCGGATGCGGTGGCGCATGGCCTGTTCCACTGGCTCGCCGTTGACCACGGCCTGGAATGCCTGGCGGGTGCGGGCGCGGTCTTCCTCGGGAAGCAAGTCCAGGTAGTCGACGTCGTTGGGTAGCGGGCGCTGCGGATCGAAGCCGAACAGTGCCTGGGTGCCCCGTGACCAGCTCACCCGGCCACTTTCGATGTCCCACAGCCAGGCGCCCAGGCGCGCGCCGTTGAGCGCGGCCAGCAGCTGGGGAGCGTTCTGCCAGGCCAGCTCCGATTCCTGGGGATCGGCCGCAGGGATGCGTGGCAGGCGCGGAAAGCGGTTTGCTGATTTGGGCATCGGTACCAGACCTTTGGCGGAAAACGCGTCCTTGTGGATGTCATGCCGTACTGACGAGCGGTCAGGCGGACCCTGCATGGCTGTCGAGCAGGGCCATGAAAGCCCTGGCTGCGTTCGACAGCGTGCGTTCGGTATGCAGTATGTAGCCTAGCTGGCGTGACAGCTGTATGCCGGGCAGGGCGATGGGCGCCACCTGTTCATCGAGCATAGTACGTGGCAGCACGCTCCACGCCAGGCCGATCGACACCATCATCTTGATGGTTTCCAGGTAGTTGGTACTCATGGCGATGTTCGGGACCAGGCCCTGGCTTTCGAACAGGCGCTGGACGATATGGTGGGTGAAGGTGTTGCCGCCGGGGAACACCGCCGGGTGGCGTGCCACGTCGGCCAGGCTGACCGCGCCGTTGCTGGCCAGTGGGTGCTCGGGCGAGGCGACGAAGTCCAGGGCGTCGTCCCACACCGGCACAGCCCGCACTAAATGGTGTGGCTCGGGCGCCAGGGTGATCACCGCAATCTCGGCGCGACCGTGCAGCA
>NZ_NIBE01000067.1:0-5379 GCF_002205115.1 Pseudomonas sp. DrBHI1 | reverse complement strand
GACCTCGCGGCCCAGGCGGTCGAACAGGCGCACGTCCAGTTGCTGCTCGAGGCCGGCTATGCGCTTGCTGATGGCCGGCTGGGTCAGGTGCAGGCGTTCGCCCGCCCCGGAAAAACTACCGGTTTCGGCGATGGCGATGAAAGCGCTGAGGTTGGCCAGGTCCATCTATTTGAATTCCCAATAGTTATGCAAAGTATAAAAATTATGAATTTGAGTTATTCAATCTATCGCCATAGCATCGTCCGTACAAGCCAAGGGGTCTTTGGCATAGAAAGACGCTGATGAGGAACAGTCTGATGGCTGGCAAAACGCTCTACGACAAACTCTGGGAAGCTCATGAGGTCAAGCGCCGCGATGACGGCTCCTCCTTGATCTACATCGACCGCCACATCATCCATGAAGTGACTTCGCCCCAGGCTTTCGAAGGCCTGCGCCTGGCCAGCCGCAAACCCTGGCGCATCGACGCCAATATCGCCACACCCGACCACAACGTGCCGACCACGCCGGAGCGCAAGGGCGGTATCGAGGCCATCGTCGACCAGGTGTCGCGCCTTCAGGTGCAGACCCTCGATGAGAACTGTGACGAATATGGCATCGTCGAATTCAAGATGAATGACGAGCGTCAGGGTATCGTCCATGTCATCAGCCCGGAGCAGGGCGCGACCTTGCCGGGCATGACCGTGGTCTGCGGCGACTCGCACACCTCCACCCACGGCGCGTTCGGCGCCCTGGCCCATGGCATCGGCACCTCCGAGGTCGAGCATGTGCTCGCCACCCAGTGCCTGGTGGCCAAGAAAATGAAGAACATGTTGGTGCGCGTCGAGGGTGAATTGCCCGCCGGCGTCACCGCCAAGGACATCGTCCTCGCCGTGATCGGCAAGATCGGCACCGCCGGCGGCAACGGCCACGCCATGGAGTTCGCCGGCAGCGCCATCCGCGAGCTGTCGATGGAAGGCCGCATGACCATCTGCAACATGTCCATCGAAGCCGGTGCCCGGGTAGGCCTGGTGGCTGTCGACGGCACCACGATCGCCTATGTCGAAGGCCGTCCGTACGCGCCTAAGGGCGAGCAGTGGACGCAGGCCGTCGAGGCCTGGAAAGGCCTGGTGTCCGACGCCGACGCCGTGTTCGACACGGTGGTCGAGCTCGACGCCGCGCAGATCAAGCCGCAGGTCAGCTGGGGTACATCGCCGGAGATGGTTCTGGCCGTCGACCAGCGCGTGCCGGACCCGGCCGCCGAGCCCGACCTGATCAAGCGCGGCTCGATCGAGCGCGCCCTCAAGTACATGGGCCTGGCCGCCAATCAGGCGATCACCGAGATCAAGCTTGACCGCGTGTTCATCGGCTCGTGCACCAACTCGCGCATCGAAGACCTGCGCGCCGCCGCCGAGATCGCCAAGGGCCGCAAGGTTGCCGCCAACGTCAAGCAGGCACTGGTAGTGCCGGGCTCGGGCCTGGTCAAGGCCCAGGCCGAGCGCGAAGGGCTGGACAAGATCTTCCTCGAGGCCGGTTTCGAGTGGCGTGAACCGGGCTGCTCGATGTGCCTGGCGATGAACCCGGACCGCCTGGAGAGCGGCGAGCACTGCGCGTCCACCTCCAACCGCAACTTCGAAGGCCGCCAGGGCGCCGGTGGCCGTACCCACCTGGTCAGCCCGGCCATGGCCGCCGCCGCCGCGGTGACCGGCCACTTCATCGATGTCCGCGAGTTGATCCAAGGGAGCGCAGCATGAAAGCCTTTACCCAGCACACCGGTCTTGTCGCGCCATTGGATCGTGCCAACGTCGACACCGACCAGATCATTCCCAAGCAGTTCCTCAAGTCGATCAAGCGCACCGGCTTCGGCCCCAACCTGTTCGACGAGTGGCGCTACCTGGATGTCGGCCAGCCTTACCAGGACAACAGCAAGCGCCCGTTGAACCAGGATTTCGTGCTCAATCATGCGCGTTACCAGGGCGCCAGCGTGTTGCTGGCGCGGGAGAACTTCGGCTGCGGCTCGAGCCGAGAGCACGCCCCGTGGGCGCTCGACGAGTACGGTTTTCGCAGCGTGATCGCGCCGAGCTTCGCCGACATCTTCTTCAACAACAGCTTCAAGAACGGCCTGTTGCCGATCATTCTCGACGCTGCCGAGGTCGACGAGCTGTTCCAGCAGGTCGAGGCCAACCCGGGTTACCAGCTGACCATCGACCTCGAGGCCCAGGCCGTGACCCGCCCGGACGGCAAGGTACTGAAGTTCGAGATCGACGCGTTCCGCAAGCACTGCCTGCTCAACGGCCTGGACGATATCGGCCTGACCCTGCAGGACAGCGACGCGATCAAGGCGTTCGAGGGCAAGCACCGCGCCAGCCAGCCGTGGTTGTTCCGCGACGCGTGATTGACTGCTTGCCCCGCGCAAAGGGGCATTGGACACTGAAGTACTTCGGCGCGCCTGCGAGGCGCGCCGCTTGATTGGATAGAGGAACGCATGAGCAAGCAGATTCTGATTCTCCCAGGTGATGGCATCGGCCCGGAAATCATGGCCGAGGCGGTCAAGGTGCTGGAACTGGCCAACGACAAGTTCCAGCTCGGCTTGAGCCTCACCCACGACGTGATCGGTGGCGCGGCCATCGACAAGCACGGCGTGCCGCTGGCCGACGAGACCCTGGCGCGCGCGCGCCAGGCCGACGCCGTGCTGCTGGGCGCCGTGGGCGGTCCGAAGTGGGACAAGATCGAGCGTGACATCCGTCCGGAGCGCGGCCTGCTGAAGATCCGTTCGCAACTGGGCCTGTTCGCCAACCTGCGCCCGGCCATCCTCTATCCGCAGTTGGCCGATGCCTCGTCGCTCAAGCCCGAGATCGTTTCCGGGCTGGACATCCTCATCGTCCGCGAGCTGACCGGCGGCATCTATTTTGGCGCGCCACGCGGCCAGCGCGAGCTGCAAGGCGGCGAGCGCCAGGCCTACGACACCCTGCCCTACAGCGAGAGCGAAGTGCGCCGTATTGCCCGTGTCGGCTTCGACATGGCCCGCGTGCGCGGCAAGAAGCTGTGCTCGGTGGACAAGGCCAACGTCCTGGCGTCCAGCCAGTTGTGGCGCGAAGTGGTCGAAGAGGTGGCCAAGGACTACCCGGACGTCGAGTTGAGCCACATGTACGTGGACAACGCCGCCATGCAACTGGTGCGCGCGCCCAAGCAGTTCGACGTGGTGGTGACCGACAACATGTTCGGCGACATCCTGTCGGATGAGGCTTCCATGCTCACCGGCTCCATCGGCATGCTGCCGTCGGCGTCGCTGGATGCCGACAACAAGGGCATGTACGAGCCGTGCCACGGTTCGGCGCCGGACATCGCCGGGCAGGGCATCGCCAACCCGTTGGCGACCATTCTCTCGGTGTCGATGATGCTGCGCTACAGCTTCAACCAGACGGCCGCCGCCGAGGCGATCGAGCAGGCGGTGAGCCGGGTGCTGGACCAGGGCCTGCGCACCGGCGACATCTTCTCCGAGGGCTGCCGCAAGGTGGGTACGCAGGAAATGGGCGACGCAGTAGTCGCAGCGCTGCGGAATCTGTAATCTCTCTGGCCCGCCACCAAAAACTCCCGGTGGCGGCCCACTTTTAGCAAAGGTGTAGTTGCGATGAAACGTGTAGGTCTGATCGGTTGGCGTGGAATGGTCGGTTCCGTGCTCATGCAGCGGATGCTCGAAGAGCAGGACTTCGACCTGATCGAGCCTGTGTTCTTCACCACCTCCAACGTCGGTGGCCAGGGCCCGAACGTGGGCAAGGACACTGGCCCGCTCAAGGACGCCTACAGCATCGACGAGCTCAAGACCCTCGACGTGATCCTGACCTGCCAGGGCGGCGACTACACCAACGAAGTCTTCCCCAAGCTGCGCGAAGCCGGCTGGCAGGGCTACTGGATCGACGCGGCCTCGTCCCTGCGCATGCAGGACGACGCGGTGATCATCCTCGACCCGGTCAACCGCAAGGTCATCGACCAGCAGTTGGACGCGGGCACCAAGAACTACATCGGCGGCAACTGCACCGTCAGCCTGATGCTGATGGGCCTGGGCGGCCTGTTCGAGGCTGGCCTGGTCGAGTGGATGAGCGCCATGACCTACCAGGCGGCCTCGGGCGCCGGCGCGCAGAATATGCGTGAGCTGATCAAGCAGATGGGCGGTATCCATGCGGCGGTCGCCGACGACTTGGCCAACCCGGCCAGCGCGATCCTCGACATCGATCGCAAGGTGGCCGAAGCCATGCGTGGCGAGGGCTTCCCGACCGACAACTTTGGCGTGCCGCTGGCTGGCAGCCTGATCCCCTGGATCGACAAGGAGCTGCCGAACGGGCAGAGCCGTGAAGAGTGGAAGGCCCAGGCCGAGACCAACAAGATCCTGGGGCGCTTCAAGAGCCCGATTCCGGTCGACGGTATCTGCGTGCGGATCGGCGCGATGCGTTGCCACAGCCAGGCGCTGACCATCAAGCTGAACAAGGATGTGCCTCTGGCGGACATCGAAGGCATGATCAGCCAGCACAATCCCTGGGTGAAATTGGTGCCTAACCAGCGGGAGATCAGCATGCAGGAGCTGAGCCCTACCCAGGTGACCGGGACCCTGAACGTGCCGGTCGGGCGTTTGCGCAAGCTGAACATGGGGTCGCAGTACCTTGGGGCCTTCACCGTTGGCGACCAGCTGCTGTGGGGGGCTGCGGAGCCGCTGCGGCGGATGTTGCGGATTCTGCTGGAGCGGTGATCTGGGTGGTTTGAGTTTGGTTTTTGAAGAGCCCGTGTTGCGTGAGTGATGCGGGTTTTTTTATTGGTGTTAGATTGGTTGTTGGTTGTTGGTTGTTGGTTGTTGGTTGTTGGTTGTTGGTTGTTGGTTGTTTTGAGGGGTTTGTTCGGATTCTTTTTCAGCGGCGACGCTGATATCGCTGTTTCGCCTTGCGGCGACTTACTTTTGTCTTGGCAAAAGTAAGCAAAACCGCGCGCTCGTTCATCCGGCCCCTGCGCTTCGCTCCGGGGTTCCCTCGCTCCGGCCTTGCTCCCGGGAGGACCGCACTGACGGGCCATCCATGGCCCGCAGTGCTCGACGGCCATCCATGGCCGTCGCCTCCCTCCGCAAGGCCTGCGCTCGGCCTCCTGAAGTCGCGCAAGATACGGGCGGCGCCTGGGCTGGCGCAGCTGTCGCTAGTTGAAATTTTAATTAATCTCTCGATCATATCGCGGGGTGGTCAATACATATCTAAAAGTCAAACAACTAACTTCGAACTTCTCGCTCTCGCTCTCGCTCTTGCTTCTAAGCGCGCGATAGTCCAGGCGCCGCCAATTGCGACTTCAGGAGGCCGAGCGGAGTTCTTGCGTAGGGAGGTGACGGCCATGGATGGCCGTCAAGCGCTGCGCCCCAGGATGGGG
>NZ_NIBE01000066.1:15940-19496 GCF_002205115.1 Pseudomonas sp. DrBHI1 | reverse complement strand
CGATGTCACCGAAGACCAGCAGCCGGCCTTCACCGTCAAGGTCAGCCAGAAGCTCGACCACGACCTGACCGTCACCCTGTCGAACGGCGATAAAGTCGTTATTCCGGCCGGTCAGACCGAAGCCGAATACAAAGCCAAGGCTCAGGGCGACGACGTCTTCAAGGATGGCGATACCCTGACCGTCGGCATCACCGATGCCGCTGTCGATGGCAAAGCCTTCGAGAACCTCGAGCTGGGCGGCAACGCCTCGGTACAGATCACCGACACTGTCAGCGAAGTGGTCGCCACCCTGACCGCCGACAAGACCACCGTCACCGAAGGCGGCCAGATCACCTACACCGTGACCCTGACCAACGCTCAGGGTCTGCCGGTCAATGGCCACAACGGCCTGACCTTCACCCTGACCGATGGCACCAAGGTCACCATCCCCGCTGGCAGCGCCAGCGGCACCTTCACCATCACTGCACCGGACGACGTGTTCGTCGGTGGCCAGCCGAGCATCGTCAACAAGATCGAATCGGTTGCCGGTGGCGACAACTTCGAGAAGCTGACCCTCGGTGACAACACCGTCACCACGAGCGTGACCGATGAGCCGGGTACCGGCACCCCAGGCACTGACAACCAGGGTGACAAGGTCTCCGTTACCATCGTCGGCAACGGCAACGTCACCGAAGACCAGCAGCCATCGTTCACCGTCAAGGTCAGCCAGAAACTTGGCCAGGACCTGACCGTCACCCTGAGCAATGGCGACAAAGTCGTCATTCCAGCCGGTCAGACCCAGGTCGAGTACAAAGCCGCAGCCCAGGGCGACGACGTGTTCAAGGATGGCAGCTCGCTGACCGTCGGCATCACCGATGCCACAGTCACCGGCAAGACCTTCGAGAACCTCGAGCTGGGTGGCAACGCCACCGTGCAGATCACCGACACCATCAGTGAAGTGGTCGCCACCCTGTCCGCCGACAAGACCACCGTGTCCGAAGGCGGCCAGATCACCTACACCGTGACCCTGACCAATGCCCAGGGCCTGTCGGTCACCGGCCACAACGGCCTGACCTTTACCCTCAGCGACGGCACCAAGGTCACCATCCCGGCCGGCAGCGCCAGCGGTACCGCCATCATCACGGCGCCTGACGACGTCTTCGTTGGCGGCCAAGCCACCATCAGCAACAAGATCACCGGCGTCACCGGTGCCGACAACTTCGAGAAACTGACCCTGGGTCAGAACGAAGTGCAGACCTCCGTGACCGACGAGCCGGGCACCGGAACTCCAGGCACCGACAACCAGGGCGACAAGGTCTCCGTCACCATCGTCGGCAACGGCAACGTCACCGAAGACCAGCAGCCGTCGTTCACCGTCAAGGTCAGCCAGAAGCTTGGCTACGACCTGACCGTCACCCTGTCCAACGGCGACAAGGTGGTGATCCCGGCAGGTCAGACCCAGACCGAGTACAAGGCCGCCGCACAGGGCGACGACGTGTTCAAGGACGGCAGCTCGCTGACCGTCGGTATCACCGATGCCACGGTTCCGGGCCATACCTTCGAGAACCTCGAGCTGGGTGGCAACGCCACCGTGCAAATCACCGACACCATCAGTGAAGTCGTGGCCACCTTGTCCGCCGACAAGACCACCGTTTCCGAAGGCGGCCAGATCACCTACACCGTGACCCTGACCAACGCCCAGGGCCTGTCGGTCACCGGCCACAATGGCCTGACCTTCACCCTGACCGACGGCACCAAGGTCACCATCCCGGCCGGCAGCGCCAGCGGCACCTTCACCATCACCGCCGCGGACGATGTATTCGTCGGTGGTCAGCCGACCATCAGCAACAAGATCACTGGTGTCACCGGTGCCGACAACTTCGAGAAACTGACCCTGGGTCAGAACGAAGTGAAGACTACCGTCACCGACGAACCAGGTTCGGGCACCCCAGGCACCGACAACCAGGGCGACAAGGTCTCCGTCACCATCGTCGGCAACGGCAACGTCAACGAAGCCCAGCAGCCGTCGTTCACCGTAAAGGTCAGCCAGAAGCTCGACCAGGACCTGACCGTCACCCTGAGCAATGGCGCCAAGGTGATCATCCCGGCCGGCCAGACCCAGGTCGAGTACAAGGCCAACGCCCAAGGTGATGATGTGTTCAAGGACGGCAGCTCGCTGACCGTCGGCATCACCGATGCCACGGTCACCGGCAAGACCTTCGAGAATCTGGAACTGGGCGGCAACGCCACCGTGCAGATCACCGACACCATCAGTGAAGTCGTGGCCACCTTGTCCGCCGACAAGACCACCGTCACTGAGGGTGGCCAGATCACCTACACCGTGACCCTGACCAACGCCCAGGGCCTGTCGGTCAACGGTCATAACGGCCTGACCTTCACCCTGTCCGACGGCACCAAGGTCACCATCCCAGCCGGCAGCGCCACTGGCACCGCCACCATCACCGCACCGGACGACGTGTTCGTCGGCGGCCAGGCCACCATCAGCAACAAGATCACCGGCGTCACCGGTGCCGACAACTTCGAGAAACTGACCCTGGGTCAGAACGAAGTGAAGACCTCGGTCACCGACGAACCGGGCTCGGGCACTCCAGGCACCGACAACCAGGGCGACAAGGTCTCGGTCACCATCGTCGGCAACGGCGATGTCAACGAAGCCCAGCAGCCGTCGTTCACCGTCAAGGTCAGCCAGAAGCTCGACCAGGACCTCACCGTGACCCTGAGCAATGGCGCCAAGGTAGTTATCCCTGCCGGCCAGACCCAGGTCGAGTACAAGGCGCCGGTCCAGGGCGACGACGTATTCAAGGACGGCGGCCCGCTCACCGTCGGCATCACCGATGCTAGCGTGGTCGGCAAGACCTTCGAGAACCTCGAGCTCGGCGGTTCGGCCACCGTGCAGATCAGCGACACCATCAGCGAAGTGGTCGCGACCCTGTCCGCCGACAAGACCACGGTTGCCGAGGGTGGCCAGTTCACCTACACCGTCACCCTGACCAACGCCCAAGGTCTGCCGGTCAACGGCCATAACGGCCTGACCTTCACCCTGAGCGACGGCACCAAGGTCACCATCCCGGCCGGCAGCGCCACTGGTACGGTCACCATCACCGCCAAGGACGACGTGTTCGTCGGCGGCCAGCCGAGCATCGTCAACAAGATCGAGTCCGTCACCGGTGGCGGCAACTTCGAGAAGCTGACCCTCGGCAGCAATACCCTGACCACCACGGTGACCGACGAACCGGGCTCGGGCACTCCAGGCACCGGCAACCAGGGCGACAAGGTCTCCGTTACCATCGTCGGCAACGGCGATGTCAACGAAGCCCAGCAGCCGTCGTTCACCGTCAAGGTCAGCCAGAAGCTCGACCAGGACCTGACCGTCACCCTGAGCAATGGCGCCAAGGTAGTCATTCCTGCCGGCCAGACCCAGGTCGAGTACAAGGCCGCCGCCCAAGGCGACGACGTGTTCAAGGACGGCAGCTCGCTGACCGTCGGCATCACCGATGCCACAGTCACCGGCAAGACCTTCGAGAACCTCGAGCTGGGTGGCAATGCCACCGTGCAG
>NZ_NIBE01000066.1:0-15853 GCF_002205115.1 Pseudomonas sp. DrBHI1 | reverse complement strand
CCCGGCCGGCAGCGCCAGCGGCACCTTCACCATCACCGCCGCGGACGATGTATTCGTCGGCGGTCAGCCGACCATCAGCAACAAGATCACCGGCGTCACCGGCGCGGACAACTTCGAAAAACTGACCCTGGGTCAGAACGAAGTGAAGACTACCGTCACCGACGAGCCAGGTTCGGGCACCCCGGGCACCGGCAACCAGGGCGATAAGGTCTCGGTCACCATCGTCGGCAACGGCAACGTCACCGAAGACCAGCAGCCGTCGTTCACCGTCAAGGTCAGCCAGAAGCTGACGCAGGACCTGACCGTGACCCTGAGCAACGGTGCCAAGGTGATCATCCCGGCCGGCCAGACACAGGTCGAGTACAAGGCCGCCGCCCAGGGCGACGACGTGTTCAAGGATGGCAGCTCGCTGACCGTCGGCATCACCGATGCCACGGTCACCGGCAAGACCTTCGAGAATCTGGAACTGGGCGGCAACGCCACCGTGCAGATCAGCGACACCATCAGTGAAGTGGTCGCCACCCTGTCCGCCGACAAGACCACCGTCACCGAAGGCGGCCAGGTCACCTACACCGTGACCCTGACCAACGCCCAGGGCCTGTCGGTCAACGGCCACAATGGCCTGACCTTCACCCTGACCGACGGCACCAAGGTCACCATCCCGGCCGGCAGCGCCAGCGGCACCTTCACCATCACTGCCAAGGACGACCCGTACGTCGGTGGCCAGCCGAACATCGTCAACAAGATCGAATCGGTCACCGGCGGCGACAACTTCGAGAAGCTGACCCTGGGCAGCAACACCGTCACCACCAGCGTCACCGACGAGCCGAGCGGCCAGGGCGACCTGACCACCGTCGGCATCAGCGGCGACACCTCGGTGACCGAAGGTGACACCGCCCACTACAACCTGACCCTGAGCAACCCGTCGAAGTCCGAGGTGACCATCACCTTGACCTACAGCGGCACCGCCACCGACGGCCAGGACTTCACCGGCGTGGTCACCGTGAAGATCCCGGCGGGCAGCAGCGGCACCACCTTCGACATCAAGACCATCGACGACAAGCTGGTCGAGGGCTCGGAGAACTTCACGGTCAAGATCAGCGGCGCCGCGGGCGGCGGCTTCGAGAACCTGCAGGTCGACGCCGGCAAGTCCAGCGTCACCACCACCATCATCGACAACGACCACGCGCCGGTGTCGACCGGTGGCGCCGTGACCGGCAGCGAAGACACCGACTACGTGTTCAAGTGGGGCGACTTCAACGTCAGTGACGCCGATGGCAACACCGGCCTGTCGGTGACCATCAGCAAGCTGCCGGACCTGGGCAGCCTGAAGTTCTTCAACGGCACCTCGTGGGTCGATGTGTCGCTGAACCAGAACATCAGCCAGGCCGACATCGCCGCCGGCAAGCTCAAGTTCGTGCCACTGGCCAACCAGTCGGGCGTCGACGGCTATGGTGGCAGCGGCGTGGGCAACAAGCAGGCCGACTACGCGCAGATCAAGTACAAGCCCAACGACGGCACCAACGCCGGCGGCGAAGTGACCATGAAGGTCGATATCGCGCCAGTGGCCGACAAGCCTGACCTGAACATCGGCAACAACAACGTCAACTCCATCGGCCTGCTCAAGGAAACCTGGAACAGCCTCACCGGCCTGGGTAACAACGGCAACGGCATCACCGGCGATGCGCTGAAGAACGTCTTCGCCAACTCCGGCAATGCCAGCAAGAGCGAGACCGTCACCGGCGTCGACACGGTCGCCACCGTGACGCCTGGCACGGGCTCGAAGACCTCCGGCCTGATCTACCTGGAAGCCGGCAAGACCTATGCGTTCAGCGGCACCGCCGACGACAGCCTGCAGATCGTCGTGGGTGGCAAGAACGTCGCCAGCGGCACCTGGGGCTCAGGCAGCGGCGCCATCTCCGGCAGCTTCACCCCGACCACCAGCGGCTACTACACCCTGGAGATCTACAACGCCAACCAGGCCGGCCCCGGCAGCCTGGACGTCAACATCAAGGTGGGCAACGGCGCGGTCACCGACCTCAACAGCTCGAACATCCCGATGTACCCGAGCGTCAAGGACCTGACCAACGCCGGCGTGACCGTCGGCGACCTGCACGGTAGCAACAACCAGGGCTACTACGACGGCTACAAGCTCAACGAAGGCAGTGAGAACGGCGCCCCGGTCAAGCTGGTGGGCATCAGCACCAACCTGACCGACACCGACGGCTCCGAATCCCTGAGCATCAAGCTCAGCGGCATCCCGGCAGGCTCTGTGCTGGCCGACAACGCCGGCCACACCATCACCGTCGGCAAGGACGCGGTGGACGTCACCGGCTGGAACCTGGGTGGCCTGACCATCAAGCCACCGGCCTACTACGCCGGCCAGTTCGACGTGAAGGTCAGCTCGACCTCCACCGAGAGCGTCGGCGGCAGCACCGCGACCAGCGAAGGCACCATCAAGGTCACGGTCTACCCGCAGTCCTACACCACCAGCAACCTGTCCTCGGACAGCGACAACATCACCGGTACCGACGGCAACGATGTGGTGGTGGCCGACGTCACCGGCCTGCACGTGGTGCCAGGCCAGGACTACAACCTCGCCTTCATCGTCGACACCTCGGGCAGCATGGGCTCGTCCGGCGTGGATGCGGCGAAGAAGTCCCTGGAATCGGTGTTCAAGACCCTGGCCGCCAGCGTCAAGGGCGACCAGTCGGGTACCGTGAACATCCTCCTGGTGGACTTCGCCACCCAGGTCAAGAGCAACGTTGCGGTGACCCTGAACGATGCAGGCCTGCAAACCTTGCTCAATGCCCTGAACACGCTCAATGCCAACGGCGGCACCAACTACGAGGATGCCTTCAAGACCACCGCCAACTGGTTCCAGTCTCTCAAGGCCGCAGGGAATACCGGCAGCAACCAGACCTTCTTCATTACCGATGGCCAGCCGACCTACTACCAGGCCAACGAGCAAGGCAACCCAAACCTGGGCACTAGCGGTAACAGCTTCGACAGCTACCTGGCCTCCATCAATTACAAGGCTGGCATGACGGTCAGCAAGTACCTGGACAACACGAACTACATCACCATCGGGAGCGACGGAGCGCTGACCGTACAGACCTATGGCCGGGGAGGCTGGAGTACAACGCTATCGGGTGACATTCGCGCCGACGGTATTGGTGGCTATGAACTGTCGACACGCGGAGGAAGTGGATCCAGCACAAGCACCACCACCACGAACAACTCGCAGGACAGCTTCAAGCTGCTCTCGGGCCTGTCCGAGGTCGAGGCCATCGGCCTCAACAACGGCGTCAACACCAACGACCTGAAACCGTACGACACCGACGGCAAGCCGCAGACCAACATCGACCCGAGCAAGCTGGCCGAGGCGATCCTCGGCCATACCGAAGTCACCCAGCCGGGCAACGACACGGTCAATGGCGGCGACGGCAATGACATCATCTTTGGCGACCTGATGGTCTTCGACGGTGTTGCCGGCACCGGTGTCGAGGCGATCCGCGGCTATGTCGCCGACAAGCTGGGCGTCGACTCGGGCAGCGTGGACGCGCGGGCGATGCACAAGTACATCACCGAGAACTACGCCGAGTTCGATGTCTCGCGTAGCAACGACGGCGCCGATACCCTGCTGGGCGGCAACGGCAACGACATCATCTTCGGCCAGGGTGGCAACGACTACATCGACGGCGGCAAGGGCAACGACATTCTGCTCGGTGGCACCGGCAACGACACCCTGCTCGGCGGCGAAGGCAACGACATCCTGTTTGGCGGTGCCGGCAATGACATCCTCATCGGCGGCAAGGGCGACGACATCATGACCGGCGGCAGCGGTGCCGACACCTTCGTGTGGAAGGCCGGCGACCTGGGCAAGGACGTGATCAAGGACTTCAAGGCCAGCGAAGGCGACCGCCTCGACCTGAGCGACCTGCTCCAGGGCGAGAAGGCCAGCACCATCGACAACTTCCTGAAGATCACCACGGTCAATGGCGAGTCGACCCTGCAGGTCAGCACCGAAGGCAAGCTCAACGCCGCCGGCGGCCTGGCCAACGCCGACGTGACCATCAAGCTCGAGGGCGTGAACTGGTCCAACACCACGATCAACTCGTTGATCAGCGGCGCCGACCCGACCATCAAGATCGACAACTCCAACAGCTGATCCCCCTCCCCGACCACGGCCCGCAAGGGCCGGCGTCGGGGCGCGGGCTTTTCCAGCCATCCCTTCACGCGCATACTCGTGCACCGGGCTTACATGCCCGGTGAACTTTGCCTATGCTGCTGACTACCAAAAAGGATTCATCGTGACGAGGGACGCCGCCATGTTCTACGTGCAACGCGACGCCGAAGGCCAGTTGCTGCGGGTGGAAGCCGCCGCGTTTGACGGTTTTACCGACATGGTCCCGGCAGACAATGCCGAGATCCAGGAATGGTTCGCCGACGACGTTGTCGAGAACAGCCTCAAGCAGCTCAAGCAGAGCGACCTGGACATGATCCGGGTACTGGAGGACCTGATCGAGGTGTTGACCGCCAAGGGCGTGTTCAGCATCACCGACCTGCCACCGGGCGCCCAGGCCAAGCTGCTCAACCGCTCCACCGCACGCAAGGCGCTGGGCGGCCTGAACAACCTGATCGAGGAAGACGAGGACGGCGGGTTGATCTGATCAAACGGCCATTGTTTGCGCCTGTGGTATTGGCCTGCCCCGTTCCCACAGGCTTTAACTTAACGCCAGGGCGCCGGCCCACCGACCAGTTGCCCCTGGATCCCCTGCACACCCATCTCCCGTAGTACCTTCAGCTCCCCTTCGGTCTCTACCCGCTCGGCGATCAACGGCAGGTCGATGCTGTGCGCCGCGCGCTGGATGGCCTCGATGAACAGGCGCTTGTGCCGCTCCTGGTCGATGTTGCGGATGTAGCCACCGTCGATCTTCAGGTAGGCCAGCCCCAGGTGGGCGAGGTTGCCGATCATGCTGAAGCGCCCGCCGAAGCGCTGCAGCGCCAGGCTGAAGCCCAGTGCGCGCAGGCGTCGGGTCAGTTGTTCCAGCGCCGACTGCTCGGGCAATTGCTCTTCGCCGATCTCGAAGGTCAGCCGCCGCCCCAGCGCCCCATGCTGCCCAAGCAGCTCGTAAACCCGCTGCAGCGCCTGGGGGTCGGCCAGGGTCGCGGCCGACAGGTTCAGCGCCAGCGCCTCACCATGCCCCTGCAAGTGCTTGAGCACTTTTTCCAACACCAGCAGGTCCAGCCGCGCCATCCAGCCGAAGCGCTCCAGCCACGGCAGGAAACGGCCGGCCGCCAGGGCTTCGCCCTGCTCGTCGTGCAGGCGCGAGATGACCTTGTAGTGCAGCACCCGCTCCGGCGCCCTGGCATCCACGACCGGCTGGAAGAACAGCTCGAACTGGCCCTTGCCCAACGCCTGGTCCAGGCGCGTGTGCCAGGCGTGGTGGCTGTCGGCGGCCTGGCCTGCGGCGCCCTGCTCCAAGCATACCCACCCCGGCGCGGGCTGGCTCTCGGCGCGGGCCAGGGCCTCGTCGGCGAGCTTGAGCAACGCTGGCGGGGCATCCCCAGGACTGTAGGGCGCCAGGCCGATGCAGGCCACCGGGTCGACATCGCTGGCGCCGGTCTCGTGCAAGCTCTGCAAGGTGGTTTCCAGGGCCTGGGCCAACTGGATCGCCTCGTCATGCACCATGCCCGGCGCCAACACCGCGAACTCGCCGCCACGGCTACGGGTGATCAGGTCATTGGTTTCGGGGAAGTTCGCACAGGTGCGGCGCAACTGCTCGCCCACCGCCTGCAGCAACTGGTCGGTGCGCTGGCCCCCCAGGCGCGCGTTCAGGCCCGCCAGGTCCTGGACACGCAGCAACAGGAGGTAGCCGGCCCGGGCCTCCTCCAGGTTGCTGACCCGGGCATTGAGCTGCATTTCGAAGTAACGGCGGTTGGCCAGCCCGGTGAGGCTGTCCTGGTACGACTCGGCACGCAGTTTCTCGCTGCGCTCGGCCTGCTCGGTGAACAGCGCCTTGAGCTTCTCGACCATCTGGTTCATCGCCTGCACCACCCGGCGCAGCTCGGGCGTACGCGGCAACTCCGGCAGGCTGAGGAACTCACGGCGGGCAATGGCGTGGGACTGCGCCACCATGTAGTCGAGCGGCCTCAGCTGGCGACGCAGCAGCAGGGCCCCGAGCACCGCGCTCGCCGCGCCGCACAACAACAGCCAGCCCAGGCTGCCCAGAGCGCTCTGCCAGAGCTTGGCCAGGGCAAACATCGGATGGCTGATCACCTCGACCCGCGCCGCCTGCTGCCAGCCACGGCTGACAATGGCGTCACCGCCGGCCGGGTCCAGGCCGATCAGCTGGATGAACCAACCCGGCACGCCACCCGCGTCGGGCTCGGCATGACGCTCGACCAGCACGGCATTGGAGTCCAGGTCGATGACCTTGATGCTCGAATAGTAGCCACTGTCGAAGATCGAGCTGACCATCAGCTCGACCATCGCCGGATCGTCGATGTTCGGCGTCAGCGACAGCGCCAGCGCGGTCGCCGCATCCTGGGCATGGGAACGCAGCTGGTTGACGTACTGGCTGCGCGAGCTCTCCAGGCTGACCATGAAGCTGCCACTGAAGGCGACCACCAGGAACAGGCAAATGGCTAGCAGCAATTGTTTGAACAGTGACATCTGTGCTCCTTCAGTAAACCGGTTCGGCCGGGAACCCTTCGGCCTGCATTTTCTTCAGCAAGTCCTGCCACCGTGACAGGCGCTTGGTGTCCCCGACCTTCTTGTTGCCGCCAGCGCCGGTCAGCCACAGGCCCTCACCATTGAAGGCATACACCGGCAGCAGGTCGGTACGCTGGCTGGCCGGCTTGATGGCGTCCATCAGGCTGTCGAGCACCAGAGGCTGGGCCTGTGGGCTTGAATAATAGGTCAGGACCATGTGCGCACGGTTCTGGCGTAGGGCCTTGACGTAGGTGATGCGCAGCTTTTCCGCCGGGATGCCCATGCGCCGCAGGCTGAAATACTTGGCGATGGCATAGTCCTCACAATCGCCCGCGCCCTTGATCAGCGACTGCACCGGCGTAGCCCAGTAGTCCACCTCGTGCCACAGGTCGATGTCCTCGACATAGCGCAACTGTTTGTTGAAGAACAGGTTGACCACCTGCAACTGCTCCAGCTCGCTGCCCTGCTTCTGTGCCGTCAGCAGGTTCTGCCAGGCATCGATGCGTCCCTGGCCCGGGCCCAACGGGCCGTACAGGGCCTGCGCACGGCGGCTGATCTGCGAGAAGTCCCAATCCGCCTGGGTAGCGCCCAGCCACAGGCAGCCGAGCAGCACGGCAAGGCCGAGCCGGCGTACGGTCGCATTGAGGGGCCAAGGTATCGCCACTGCGGACACCTGTTCAGATCAGTCGAAAGCAGCGATGGTGCGGGCTGACGCGGCAAAAGACAATGGCACCGGGTGCCTGTACTGCCAACTGTCGGCAAACCCGCTTCGTACAAGGGCTGGCGACCTTGGCCATCTTCCCAATGCCGGCAACTTGCTTCACGATAGCCGCGTTTCGTCAGTGCGCCATGGCGCACCGGCTTGATCAATCCGTTTGACAAGCGCCCCCTACCCTCACTAGGGTAATTGGATCCAATTTTCATGTTGCCGAGGCGAACCACGCGTGGCTGAGAAACCCAAACTCCTGAGCACCGTGCTGGGCAGCGAGCAGGTACCGCCGCACCTGGCCCGCAGTGTCATAGAAGAGCGCCTGCGCAGTGCCATCCTCGACGGCCGCCTGCCACCGGGCACCGCCGTGCGCCAGCAAGAGCTGGCGACCCTGTTCGGCGTCAGCCGCATGCCTGTGCGCGAGGCCCTGCGCCAGCTCGAGGCCCAGTCCCTGCTGCAGGTGGTGATGCACAAAGGTGCCGTGGTGGCGCCACTGATCGGCGAGGATGCCGTCGACACCTACGCCTTGCGCGTGCTGCTCGAGACCGAGGCGCTGCGCCAGTCGATCCCCTTGCTCGATGCCGAGGACATCGCCCAGGCCAGGGGGTATATCCGCCAGCTCGAAAGCGAGACCCGTCACGCCGAAATCGGCCGGCTCAACCGTTTGTTCCACATGGCCCTCTACAGCAAGGCGCAGAACCAGAAGCTACTGCGCATGATCGAGATCGAGCTCAACGAAGAGGAACGCTTCCTGCGCTTCCACCTATCTTCGATGGGGCTGGGCAAGCTCACCCAGGACGATCACATCGCCCTGGTCGACGCCGCCAGCGACAAACTGGTGGACAAAGCCATCGAGCTCCTGGAAGAGCACCTGAACCACGCCGCGCGCACCATCAGGAGCTACCTCGACAGGCAATCGGGCAACTGATCCTGCTCAACCGCGCAGCCGACCTCAACGACCGCGTCGCTGCGCAGACACGATCCGCCACAAGGAACGGCAGTGCACGTGCAGACGCGACAGGAAATCACGCCCGACCAGCCGTCCAGGATCCGCTTGATCTGCCTGGCCAGCACCCGGCAACAACTTGCCCAGTATCGTACTTGGGCAAGAACCCTCAGCGACCCCATCGAACTGGTCGCGGTCGATGTCCCGAGCATTGCCGACCTGGAACACTCCGCCGCACTGCCCGTGGCCGGGCGCCTGACCCTGGCCCTGCGCGAGCAGCTTGAGCCTTACCTTACACAACCCCACGCCATGTTCGCTCAAGGGTTGGGCGCGCACATCGCCCTAGCCCTGATGCAACAGGTGCAGGAGGCGAGTCCGGGGCAAACCCGTCACTTGTTTGTTTCAAGCTGTGACAGCCCGCAGTTCAGTACCAGCAACCTTCCATTGCACGTGCCGATGACCGTGCTCTACCCGCCTGGCTCCCTGGCGGCGATGCTCGGCTGGCACAGACTGGTAAGGCGAGAGCTGGAGCTGATTGAATTGCCGGGGCAATCGGTCGATGCCTCGCTGCTCAACCAGCGTCTGGTGCGCATCTTCAACAGCCACCTCGGGCTGCTCAGCTACTAACCCTCCCCTCCTGCCATCCACACGCTGATCAGGGTATTTCCACTGCCCGGTCCGTCGCAGGCCATGGCAGTGCCAGCATTTTGGGCACACTCTACTCCCCGCAGCGGCCGCTGATCATCAGACGTGGACCTGGCCGCCTGCCTCCTCATTCACCTGCAGAAGGAATCTGGCACCAGGGCAAGGACCGCACGCGATCAGCCGCCCTCCAATAGTCACTCTCCCATCTCCGTTCATCAGTGCTCCGAGTGAGGCATTCACTCTGTGTCTATTTTTCTGATCGTTATTTATCGGAAGGAGCACATATTGCCAAAATAAAACTTACTCAAAGTTTTATTAGGACACTTATATTTCAAGAAAAGTCCGAGCGCAAAATAATCAAAAAAACAATTGCGACAAACTTTGAAGTTGTTCTAACTTTTATAGCGCCAGCCAAGGGCGGCCAGGCATCACCGTGGACGCCTTGCCAGACAAGCCCTGCCGGCCCCTAATCGTTGTTCGATGTCGAAATTTCATTCGAGGCATCACTTCGCCTGGAATTTATATAACGAGCAATGTGCAGAGCAACTTAACCCCTGAATGCCATCCATAACGGACCTCATCATGAGCACATTGAAGCGCACACTTTCCGACAAGAAACATGAACTTTCCCTGCACCCACTCTTTTCCGAAATCGACTCGCTGCAGACACTGCGCCGGTTCATGGAAACCCATGTTTTCGCAGTCTGGGACTTCATGTCACTGACCAAGCGCCTGCAGCAGGAGCTGACCTGCGTCAGCCTGCCCTGGCTACCGCCGGCGGACCCGGCCGCTGCGCGTCTGATCAACGAGATCGTGCTGGGCGAAGAATCGGACGACCGCCTCGACCACGGCCACTACAGCCACTTCGAGCTGTACCTGGATGCCATGCGCGAAGTCGGTGCCAGCACCCAGGCCATTGATCGCTTCATCACCCTGCAGCAGCAGGGCATCACGGCCATCGATGCCCTGCTGCGCTGCGGTGCCAGTGAGGCCGCCCAGCGATTCGTCCGCGACACCCTCGAGGTGGCCCTCGACGCACCGGCCCACCGGGTCGCGGCCGCCTTCCTGCACGGCCGGGAAAGCGTGATTCCGGCGATGTTCCAGCAGATCCTCGACGAGTGGGGCATCGGCACCGAGCAGGCGCCGACCTTCCGTTACTACCTGCAGCGCCACATCGAAGTGGACTCCGAAGACCACGGGCCTGCCGCCGAACAGTTGCTGGCCCGCCTGGTCGACCACGACCCGCTGCGCCAGGAAGACGTCTACGTGGCCGCCATCGCCGCAGTGGACAGCCGCATGGCGCTGTGGGACCGCCTGCGGGCCTCGCTGCAGACGCCTGTCGCCGAGGTCACCCAATGAACGCCCTCGAGTACCGCTCCTTTGCCGAGGCCTGGGAGGCTCGGGCGACCATACGCACCCGGCCCCGGCGCCTGGTGGAGGATGACCAGCGACTGATCTACCCCCTGAGCCGCCAACCCCTGGTGCTCGGCGCGACGTTCCAGCGCGAATGTCCGCAGTTGCGTGATTTCGTGCTGGTGCAAAGCCTCTACAAGTTCATCAACGATGTGGTGATCTTCGAGACCGAAATCGTCGACCGCACCGCCCGGCGCATCGCCAAGGATCGCTTTGCCGTGCGGTTCCCGTTCGCCTGCCGCTACGACGCGATGACCGTGGTGGTGGACGAGGACTATCACGCCCTGGTGGCGATGGACTTCCTGCAGCAGACCATCGCCCTGACCGGCATCGAGCCGATCGCCCTGCCCCAGGAGATCGAACTCAGCCGCGCCATTCCGGCCGTGCTGGACCAGGTGCCCGAGGGCCTGCGCGATGCGCTGGAACTGATCTGCGTGGGCATCGCCGAGAACACCCTGACCGACGATGTCGCGGCCTTTGCCAAGGACGACTCGGTCAAGCCCTCGGTGAAGGGACTGATGGCCGATCACCTGCTGGACGAAGGCCGTCATTCCAGCTTCTGGGCGCGGCTGACGCGCATCTACTGGCACACCGCGCCAGAGACGGATCGTCAGGCGATCGCCAAGGTGCTGCCGCTGTTCCTGCGCCAATACCTGACCAGCGACATCCAGCAGGCTTTCGACTGCGCCCTGATCGCTGCTTTGCCGGTGAACGAAACGGTGCGCCAGGCCTTGCGCGATGAAGCGCAAGGCCTGGCCTACCCAATCAACCACCAGCATCCGCTGCTGGGCAACATCCTGCGTTTCTTCCGCAGCAGCTCGATGCTCGAGTCGCCCTGTGTGCAAGACGCCCTGCGCGACTACCTGCCCTGAGGACCTGGATATGAGACGCCTCGACATACTCCTGGTGGGCAACAGTCCCACCCTGAAGGCATTCGCCCGCCTCCTTGATGAGCACGGCCATGGCCCGGCCACCGTCGACAGCGGGCAAGCCTTGCGCCAGCGGCTGTCGGTCCGGCCAGACCTGGTGGTGGAAGACGGCAGCCTGATACTCGGCAGCAGCGACTGGCAGCCTCTGGGTGACACGCCGCTGCTCAGGCTGCGCCTGGGCGCCAGCTTCGCCGAGCCCCTGCCACAACTGGAAGCCCTGTGCTGGTGCGGCAGTGCCAGCGCCCAGCGGCTGATTCAGCGAGCAGCGATCCACACGCCAAGCTCCGGCAACGGCCAGCAGTTGTGTGAAGACGCCCTGCAGGCCTTGTGTGATCAACTGGCCCTGCAAGTCACCCGTTTTGCCCGCAATCCGGCGCATCTGCAGGAAGCGCCCGCAGTAAGCCCCGGCGACCAGGAGCGCGAGCATAGCCTGGACTGGCTGGAGGCACTGGCCTTCCGCCATCCATTCAACCGCACACTGCGCGCCGACCTGCTGGAGCAGGCCGAAACGAGCCTGGTCGAGACACTGGAGCACAGCCTGCGCCTGCATGCCGAACGCTTCGCCCTGAACCATGGCGGCCAGCGCTCCAGCTATCGCCAGTTGCATGCCCGCACCGTCGCCATCCAGCAGGCCCTGGTACCGCTGCTGCCTGAACCCGGCGAACAGCCACCGGTGGTCGCCGTGTGCATGGACAAGTCGCCTGACCTCTATGCCAGCCTGCTGGCGGTGCTGGGCTGTGCGGCCATCTACCTGCCGCTGGACCCGGCCACACCGGCCGAACGACGCCAGTCGATCCTCGAGGATGCCGGTGCCTGCATCGTGCTGCATGACGGGCATGTGCCTGTGGATATCCCCCATGTGGATGTTCGCAGCCTCGCTACGACACCGGGCATGCCGTTGCCTGGCCTGGCGCTGCGCCAGGCCGGCGCAGGGCAGGCGTGCGTGGCGATCTACACCTCCGGCACCACCGGCCAGCCCAAGGGCGTGCTGCTCAGCCAGCGCAACCTGGCGCACTTCATGGCCTGGTATCGCGAGCATGTGGCCCTGGACGGGCACAGCCGGGTGCTGCAGTTCTCCACCATCGGCTTCGATGCCTCGCTGCTGGACATCCTGCCGACCTTCCTCTGCGGTGCCGAGCTGGTAGTGCCCAGCGAGGACCAACGCCGTGATCCGCGGCAACTGGTACAACTTATCCACAGCCAGGAGGTCAGCCATGCGTTCCTGCCACCGGCCCTGCTGAGCATCCTGCCCCGCGATCTCCACCTCGGCCTGCGTCATCTGATCACTGGCGGCGACGTCTGTGAGCCGGAGGTCATCACCCGCCTGGCCGGCCAGTGCCGGATGCACAACATCTACGGGCCGACGGAAACCACCGTGCTGGCCACCACCCGGGTGTTCGCCAGCGGCGACAGCAACCGCAACCTGGGCCTGCCCATCGCCAACACCCAGGTGCTGATACTTGACCAGGATCTGCGACCGGTAGCGGAGCAGACCCCTGGCGAGCTGTACATCGCCGGGCCCGGTGTCGGCCTGGGCTATCTGAACAAGCCTGCACTGACCGCCGAACGCTTCGTCGAGCTGAGCCTGCCCGCAGGCCGCACGCTGCGAGCCTATCGCACCGGAGACATCGGCAAGTGGACCGCCCAAGGCATCGAGCTGTGCGGACGGCGTGACAACCAGGTGAAGATCCGAGGCTTCCGGGTCGAGCCCGAGGAGATCGAACACTGCCTGCGCGACAGTCACCTGTTCGCCCAGGTAGCGGTGGTGATCGACGCGCAGCGCCGGATCCTGGCCTTCCTCGCCCATCCGCAGCGGGCCGATGCGCAAGTCGTGTTGCGTGAGCATGCCGAGCGGCACCTACCCGACTACATGCGCCCGATGTTCTACCAGGTGCTGGAGCACATGCCCTATACGGCCAACGGCAAGGTGGACCGCCGGGCACTGTCGGCACGACCACTGCCCCTACCGACGAACGCGCGCATCGCACCGACGACCGAGACCGAGAAGCACCTGCTGCAGCTGTGGAGCGGGTTGCTGGAACTACCACCAGCCAACATCTCCATGGACGACAGCTTCTTCAATCTGGGCGGGCACTCGATCCTGCTGTCACGCCTGTTGCTGGAGGTAAGGGAACATTTCGGCCAAGGCGTGGCAATCAACCGTTTCATCGAGCAGCCGACCTTGCAGCGCCTGGGTGCGCTACTCGACGGCAACGATGATGCGCTGCAGACCTCCCTGGCGCGCCTGGAGCAGGACGCCAACCGCGATCTCGGCTTGCAGGTACTGCCGATGGAACGTCTGGGCGATGTGCACAAGGTCATCGTCACGGGGGCAAACAGCTTCCTTGGCGTGCACCTGGTCGAAGCTTTGCTGGAATGGGGCGCCACCGAAGTTGCCTGTCTGGTACGCCGAGCCGGTGGGCGGTCCGCCGAGGAGCGCTTCACCAAGGCCCTGCAGGACAACCACATCAACCTGGACCTGAGCCGCGTGCGGGTACTCGAGGCAGACCTGCGCAAGCCGCTGCTGGGCTTGTCCCAGGCCGATTACGACGACCTGGACAACCACTATGGCGCCTTGCTGCACAACGCCGCGCAGGTCAACCATGTGCTCGACTACGAGGTGCTGGCCGCCGACAACATCGAGCCGTTGTTCGAGTGCCTGCGGCTGTGCGAAGGCCGACGCAAGAAGATCTTCAACTTCGTCTCGACCCTGTCCGCGTGCAGCGCCGTGGACAACGATGGTCGCGTGCTGGAGAGCGATCCGGTCAGTACCCCGCCGATCTATATCCGTAATGGCTACAACCTGAGCAAGTGGGTCGGCGAGCGCATCCTCAGCCGCGCCCGCGAGCAGGGCGTGTGGGTCAACCTGTTCCGCCCGGGCAACATCACCTTCGACAGCCGCACGGGCGCCTGCCAGCCCCAGCGCAATCGACTGATGCTGATGCTCAAGGGTTCGCTGCAACTGGGCCAGGTGCCGGGGCTGGAGATCGACTTCGACCTCATGCCAGTGGACTTCCTGTCCCGTTTCATCGCCTTCCACAGCAGCCGCCACCAGGCTGGCCAATGCGTGTTCAACCTGCACAACCCCGAACCGCTGCGCTGGCGTGACTATCTGGCGTCGTTCCATGCGCAGGGCCATGCCTTCGAGCTGGTGAGCGTCGAGCAATGGCAGCGCCAGTTGGCCCGGGTCGACCGCGACAACGCGCTGTACGACGTCCTGGGCTTCTATCTGGACGGTTTCGAGGAAGACATCGGTGACATCTCCGGCATCGCCCACGACAACGCCCGTGCCGGCGTTCAGCGCATGGGCGCCCGTTACCCGAGCAAGGACCCGGCGCTGCTCAGCCGCGGCTGCCGCTACCTGGCCGACATCGGTTTTATCTGATCCCTTCAATCCACAACAGGAGCAACATCCCATGCAAACACTCAAACCCGACACCCTGATCCGCAACCCGCAAGGCTGCCTGGTGGTTTCCAGCGTCGAGATCGCCGCCCCAGCCGCCAGCGTGTGGAACATCGTCGGCAACTTCGCCGGCTTCCCGGTGTTCATCCCTGCGCTGGCGCACATCGAGATGACCGGCAGTGGCGTGCGCTCGGTGCGCAAGAAGCTGTTCAAGGATGGCAACGTGGTGATCGAGCAGTTGAACAGCCGTGACGAGCAGGCCATGCACATGACCTGGAGCCTGATCTACACCAGCCTGAATATCGGCAACCTGTGGGCTGCTATGCAAGTGCAGGTGATCGATGCCAACCGCAGCCGTGCGACCTGGACCATCCAGGCCGAGCCCTGGGAAGGTGGTCCGCAGGACCTGCCGGGATTCCAGGCGTTCCTGCAGGGCTTTGCCGACGAGGCGATGGGCAATGTGCGTAACCTACTGAGCTGAGATCACTGGCAGGGGCGTTTGCCCCGATAGCAAAAAGGCCGCTCCCAACCGGGAGCGGCCTTTTTTTGTCTTGGATGTCAGGGGTCGGGGGATGACTGTTCGGGCTGCGCTTTCGCGCAGGGTACAGGTTTTCAAGCATCAGCCCCGCGATCACCGGCGAAGCCGGTGCCATACACCGCATCGCGGGGCTAGCCCGCTCCCACGCTGCTGATGCTTGCAACTTTGTTCCCTGCGAGACAGCCCAGTCCAAGGCGCTGGGTTGTCTCATACAGCAATCACGTGCATTGGCACCCTGAAAAGACAAAGCCCCTGACCGCATCGCGATCAGGGGCTTCGGAATTGAATCTTGACGATGACCTACTCTCACATGGGGAAGCCCCACACTACCATCGGCGATGCATCGTTTCACTGCTGAGTTCGGGATGGGATCAGGTGGTTCCAATGCTCTATGGTCGTCAAGAAATTCTGTGTGCCGGTCCGTCCGAGGGACGTGCCAGCGAATCTCTGTACTCTCTACTTAAAGACAAAACCCCTACCTGCTCGCGCAGATAGGGGTTTTGCGAAATGAATCTTGACGATGACCTACTCTCACATGGGGAAGCCCCACAC